>NZ_JAVRBS010000049.1:0-36961 GCF_034531155.1 Nostoc sp. ChiVER01
TTGAATTCGGGCAGTCGTTTATTGAATTCGGGCAGTCGTTTATTGAATTCGGGCAACCTCCAATAATTTACATAAAGTCATCTAACATATTTGTAATAAATAAATTAATTTATACTGAATAATTCGGGTGTCAAGTAACCCTAATTCTGTCTATCTTAGTGATGTACAGTTCAGGGTGGAAGTCAGTTTTTCTCCTGGCGCATTATTAACAACAGAAAGGTGATTTATGTCACGTCCAAAACGCGGGTCTAAAGTACTTGATAAAGCGCAGCGTCGGATTGCGGCTTTGAAATCGATCAATCCCACCTTAGATTTAGGCAATGGGGTAACAATTGACTCTTTTGCAACCGTCATCAAAACAACGCAAGACAAATTGGAAGCTTATAACTCAAGCCTCTCCAGCGTAGATATGACTCAGGAAGCCTTAGAAGTTGCCGAAAAGTCGCTGATGGAACTAACAAAACACATGTTACTCAGTGTAGCTGCAAAGTATGGCAAGAATAGCGATGAGTACAAAATGGCGGGGGGCGTTCGTCGAAGCGATGTCTACGACGGGCTACGCCTACGCAAGCGTCCGGTGCGAAAGCCTAAGCAAGACGCTGTTGCTTGATAAATCTGGGTTTTACCCCACCCTAACCCTGCCCTTGTAAAGGGGAGGGAACAAGATTTCTTTTTCCCCAGATTGTCTCGCCATTGAATTTAATTCTTCGGCAAACGACAGAGGGTAATTCGACTTGTATGTACACTTACTGAAAACATCAAATTCCGTGACTTTTTCCAATTACCCAATTACGCCGGAAAAATCGGGCTAAAGCTGATTCTTCTAAAGATAGATAAATTGGCCGTCCGTGGGGACAGGTGCGAGGGTTGCGAGTGCGTTGCCAATTATCTAAAAGTGCCTGCATTTCTTGTTGATTCATGGGTGTACCATTACGAATGGCACTGCGACAAGCGACGGCTACTTGGGCTGTTTGTAAATCGCCTCCCCAACTAAGCTCTAAAATTGCTTCTGCACAGTCGTCTCGCTGTTGCAAAGGTGCAGGTATGTTTCGCACTGCCCAAAGTTGTTCGCCAAAGGGTTCTATTTCTAAACCGATGCGTTGCAGTTGCAACACTTGCGCTGGCGACAATTGATAAAGAATAATTGACGGTTCGACCGGGACAAGTTGCCAATTATCAGACAATTGCTCATACAAAACTCGCTCATGGGCAATGTGCTGTTCCACTAACCACATACCACTAGGATGTTCCGCCACAATATAAGTGTTGCTAACTTGAGCGACAGCTTTTAAAGAGTTAGGAGAGACGCGATTAATCGCGTCCGTACAAGGGTTAGGATTTTGAGAATTGAAATTGTAGCTGCCTTTTGCTTCTGCGGTTTTGAGTAATTTACTAACTCGTGTTGTATGGACAGCTTCTTTAAGATTGTTAGAAGAAATGCTGAGTGCTTGGTTGATTGCTTGGGTAATTTGCTCTTGCCAATAAATGATTTCGTTGAGATAAATTTCTGTTTTTGCTGGATTACGATTCCAGTTAATTTGATCGGGGGAAATGGCAAGATGTAGGAAACAAATTGGATAGCGATCGCGTGGTAATGTTCTATGAAATGCTGATAATATCGTTTGCTCTAATTCTGGTGTTTTAACCATCCGTCCGTTAATGGCTACACGTACCCAATCTGGACGATGACGATGAGTGCGATCGGGTAATCCTACTACTAAGTTTAGTGCTGAGTGGGGAGAGACGCGATTCATCGGGTCTGTAGAAGTGTCCGTAGAGACGCGATTAATCGCGTCTGTACAAGAGCTGGGAGGATTGGGTATTTCGAGTTTTATTTCTTGCAAGTCACCTTGTCGCACTTGGGGTAAAATCTGCGGTAGCAGTTGCCCAGTTGTCGAAGCTGGAGAAATGGTGAACCATTGACGGTCATTTTGCCAAATCTGCCAGGTGACGTGAGGATGACACAGGGCGATTTGGTGAATTGTGGCTTGCACGGCTTTCATTTGCTGTGCTGCTGTGGGCAATCCCTGACGACGAGATGAGCAATTACCGAAAAGATGAGAAACTGTCACCACTGTACCAGGTGCGATCGCAGTTACTTCAACTTGCACAACTTCCCCGCCATCGCCATAGCTAATTCGCCATCCTAATTTTCCACCTACAGGACGACTCAAAATTTCTAAATCTGCTAGAGTGGTTAAACTGTGTAACGCCTCACCACGAAATCCTAAACTGTTAATTTTCCATAAATCGGCACTAGAGCGAATTTTACTGGTGCTGTGGGCTGTGGCTGCTTGTTGCAAATCATCTAGGTTCATTCCACAACCATTATCTGCAACACGAATTCGCCATTGCTGCGGCCATAAAGAAACCACAATTCGCGTTGCACCTGCATCTAGGGAATTTTCTACTAATTCCCGCACCACAGATGCGAAACAGTCTATTACCTCACCAGCTGTAATGAGATATACGACTTCTGTTGGTAGAGCTTGAATAGTAGATGCCATAAATTATAGTTTATAGCTTCTGGGGGCAAGGGAAGTGGAGGGGAAATCAATTCTAAATTATACCTTTACAGGGAAGCAAGATACGCGCAGTGTCTTGTAGACAAGAAAAAGAGTAGGGGAGATGTTGCTTTAGCTTTCCGTAGACTGAGGAGATGAGAAAGCGAATTAACCAGAAATTTTGATTAATTGTAAAGAAAACTCAATTAAACGGGGATTTTTGATAAATTGCTTGTGAGGTGATAAGCCAAAAAACTTATGAGTAATAATTCAGTTGCTAATGTCCATGAGTTAAAGACCCGTTTGCAATGGGGTCAACCAGGTTTTACAATTGTTGATGTGCGTGAGCGCCATACCTACAATAACGGTCGGATCAGTGGAGCAATACCCATCCCATTAGACGATTTGGCATCTAGAGCCAAATCTGCTCTACATAAAGAACGCCATATTTATATTTATGGCGACAGTGACGAGCAATCAACCCAGGCTGCACAAATTCTCAGAAAAGAAGGGTTTGTTGAAGTAGCGGAAATCCAAGGTGGTCTTACAGCTTGGATTTCAGTCGGTGGTGCTACAGAAGGTGTTACCGCTTAAACTTAACCCAGGTATATCAATCGAAGTCTATTTATTGCATAATTGCTGGTTTTTTGTACTGCACATTAGACTTCTAACAAAAATCTGAATTAGCGAAAAGTAAACCACAGATGAACTACCGATAAATTCTCTGGGTGTATCTGTGGTTTAATCTCTAAAAAATGGGTTTTTGCAAAATATCTACTGTGCATTACAGCTTTCTCTACAGCATCAAAAAAGTCACTGATTGCAACATTAATTAGCAATTAAATCATCTTACTTTCTGCTTTCTCTAGTGGTATGTCAAATTCATTTTGACGGTTAGAGAGACGCGATAAATCGCCGTCTCTACAGGGAATTTATCCATCAATTATTTATTGACAGACTACTAGTGGTGTTTAATTACTATCCCTGGTTGCCAAAATTTTAGGTAGTTCAGGTTTCAGTAATCCATTCAACAGAGATGCGGGAGGTTGACTGTAAGGCCAAGCAAAAGCATGACGGAAAGCTGCATCCTGACAAGCTTGTAATTGTGCAAAACTGATAATGTTGTAAGTCAAGAGATTCTCATACTCAAACGGTAGACGCACATTGTGCAATCCAGCATTATCAGTACAGATAGCAATATCTACCCCAGCTTCAAAACAACGGTCAAAAACTAATTTGAGTTGACGGATATCCTGCAAAGTACCAGTTTTTAGGTAAGTTGTGGGGCAAACCTCTAAACACTGTCCGCGTTTAGCCACATCATTAAGTAACTCTGGATACAGTAGGGGAATTTGGATGCCGTGACCGATTCGCATGAGATAGGGTAACAGTTCAGGGTAACAGCCAGCAGTGGTTTCATATAAATGTCCGGTGGTGTTAACGCCCTGCGATCGCGCATAATCATATAAGCTAATCCATTCTTCTAAGCGATCGGCATAATAGCTATCACCCCCCGCTACATCCACTGCACAGACATACTGCTTATTTTGCGCCGCCAAATCAACAATCGCCTTGTTCACCTCATAAGGTAGGCGCGTGTGCATACAGAGAATTTGGCTAGTAACAATTGGATATTCTGGCTGGTGGCTAGCAATCCCTACTACTTGTACGATTTCTGCCATCTTGTCAATTCTTTCTGATTGACTCAGATGCTCAGGTGTCCGCAAATAGGGAGTGTAGCGCAGCTCCAGATAAGCCAAATTTTCAAAGATGTAAGCACCCCGCACCAAGCGATAGATAAAGTAAGGCAAAGTCTCCACAGTTTGCACACTTTCTACCAGGGTGTGTAATTCTAGATACTCATCCAGGGTGTTACGTGGACGGGTGTAAAAATCTTCAAATTGTGAATAGTCATCAAAGCGGGAAATCAACTCCGAAGAATGTCGCTCGAAATATCGCCATAGAACTCTTGGTACGACCGAGCCGCCTAGATGTCTATGTAATTCAGCATATAAAGCCATAGTGGTATTTTTATGTAAAAATTTCATTGATTGTAACAAAAACATAGAAGGAAAAAATCTAGACTCGAAGAAATTTAGCTTCAGAGAAATTGGAGTGGAGGTTTCCCACGATCTGGATTTTTTAAAGCTTCTGCGCTAAATTAGGGATTTTATCCTTCTTTTGTGAAAATTTAGCATTTAATGGTGTTTTGAGTATAAATAAACTTGACATTATCAAGATTAAATTGATAAGATTAAAAACTTTAATTTTCGTGTTATACTTAAACAAACATTGCTATTGTTGAAGAAAGTGAAATATAGCAATATATTTTTCCTTTGACGAAGCAAATTCCTGGCAAGGTTGGTATTAATTGAAAATTCAAGCGTTGGAAGTCAAGGCTGGCGATCGCATTGTTGCTTACTGCAACAACAAAATGCAAATCTGCAAGGTAAAACGCATCTTAGATCCCGGTCAAGCTAATATCACACTATCAGTATTCACATCTGAGAATTATCGCGGTTGCTCAGTTTCATCTATAGTCCGCTTTCAGAGCAACGCCTTAGTTGATTTGGTAAGTTAAAAATCAAGTAAACATTCAATCTCAAAAATATCTCTAGCTATTGTCCAGCCTCAAGCTGGATATAGTTATTATTAAAGGTGCGATGGCTGGTTTGGGCTGCGCTTATGCACAGATAAATCCGTTATGGATGATTTTCCAGAAAAACAACTTCACACTATAGCAGTGCAAACGAAAATTTTTCAACAAACTGATATTATGTTCATGCGCCGCTAAGAAATGCGATAACTAGTGGTCTGTCCCATTAATTTTGCGGGGTAATACTAGACTGTGATTAGGATTGTGCTTAGTTTCTAGTAGTTTGTCAACTTTAAATTGATGGGTAAGCAAGTTCGTAGTAAGGATTTTAGTCCTTAATTCCGTTGCAACCACTCATCCAAGCGAGACATTTCTACTGCACGGTTCAACAGCAATCCATTTACCTCATTTGAGCCGGAGTGGAGGGCGAAAATATAATACTTGCCCTTTATATTACTAATAATTGCACCTCCAGAAGCACCGTGATTAGTATCACAGTTGTGGTATAGCAAGTTTCCTGATGGCGGAGGATGCTGCATCCTAAGTGAACGCCAGCAGTCATACTTTCGCCAGCAGTTAGAGTTTCATAACCTTTTTTCTTGGGGTTGGGAAAATCACCAGAATAGCCTACCAAAGCGAACTTTTTCGTATCTCCAACCAAACGTGAAGATGGTAAAGATTTTCAGCCCAAATAACCATATTTTGGCGTTGCATAATAGAGGGATGAATTGAGGTTCTCTACTGTGAATTGTCCATACTGCGGCTCTACTGAAATTAGGAAAAATGGGTGGCGGCGAGGTAAACAAAATCACATCTGTACTAATTGTGATCGCCAATTCATTGATGTCTACAGCCCACCAAAAGGATACTCAGATGAGAAAAAAATAGAATGCTTAAAAGCATACGTTAATGGTGCAGGTTTTAGAGCAATTGAACGTCAAACAGGAGTTCAGACGCTCGCGGACTCGCTAACGCTTCGCTATCACACGACGATAATCAACTGGGTAAAACAAATCGGCGAAAAGTTACCCGAGGCACCGCTAACAGATAAAACACCATCCGTTGGGGAATTAGATGAACTGGAAACTTTTGTGCAGTCAAAAAAAACAAAATTTGGATATGGACAGCGTTAGATCACTTTAATAGAGGAATTTTGGCTTGGGTTGTAGGAGACCATAGTGCAGAAACCTTTAAACCTTTATGGAATATTGTTAGCTTCTGGGGATGCTATTTTTACGTCACAGATGGATGGCGTGTTTACGCTAGTTTCATTAACCCAGGAGACCATATTATTAGCAAAACATATATGACAAGAGTTGAAGGAGAAAATACACGTTTACGCCATTATCTGGCACGTCTACATCGCAAAACATTATGTTACTCCAAATCTGTAGATATGCTTAAGCTGTCAATTAAATTGTTACTACACTACCTGAAGTATGGACAAATACCCGTATTTAGCTAATTCATCCCGCATTTATGCAACGCCCATATTTTTTACCGATAGGCTTGTTGAGCTTTAAAATCGCCCAGTCGTTTGCGTAATCAGCTAAATCACCATTTTGAAAGTCTGTGCCGTAATGAACATTAGTTGCGTAGGCTACATCATTTTTACTTTTGACAATACCATTAACTAAGTTTGGCTCAAATGCGATCGCTTGACTAACTTTTCGCGTTTCCGGGTTAACGACACAGTGAGCATTTGTCAAAACAACGTCTTCAGCAATCAACGTTCCCGTGCAACTGTAACCGCCACCATCAGCACCTATTCCCTCAATTTTACCAATGGCTGACCAAGGGTAGTCTCTGCTAGTCATAGGGATACGGTCATCTGAACCAAGGATTACCCGTCTTCCGGGGAGTTTTTCTTTCTGATTTAGCACCGAAGGCTCACCTTTTCCTTCTAGTTTAAATTCGCCGGGATTTTCAACTTTGGTAAAGCTAGGTGGAGTTTGTGGTTTAGCTGAGACTGAAGCCCAAAACCCCAAAATTCCTACCCCAATTGTTGCTATGCAGGGAATAATAACTTGTCTGGATGTAAATATGCTTTTCATGAGAAATCACTCCTAATAAATTTTGTCTTAAAGTAGGAGTCCTCTTGTCAACCCCACTAGCCCTCTCCTTTAACTTTGCGGTTGAGAGTTGTGGTTCTGGTTTCTGTTTTTGTAACGAATTCATCGGTAAATCCTGATTTTCTCGTCCTGACGCTTCCTAACGAGAGGGGGATGAAAGGTGATAATAGTTATTGAACGAGTAAAGGTAACTTTTATATGTCGTATGAAGTTAGCATTGTTATCGAAAAACATGAATATGGATATTATGCTTATTGTCCTGAACTTCCTGGTTGTCAATCTCAAGGTGAGTCTCTAGAAGAAGTACAGGCAAATATCAAAGAAGCAGTTGAGCTTTATATAGAAACCTTGTCAAACTAAGAAAAACAGGCGCTTCAGCGCTTTTATATCCTCCACCAAAAAACCTACAGCGAAATGGGCGGTTATAAACCGCGTCTATACAAATAAAAGCTACCGATCCTGGGTTTCAAAACCTTAATTTGACCTTAGTCCGCGCAGGCGGACGAAAGCCTGTGTAGCCGCGAATTCCATTCGCCAAGGCAAAAGTAGACACGTATGAGATGCGATCGCCTATTACAAAACTCGTTTTAAATGGAGAGTAAGAGGCGATCGCTCTTTATAGTAGATATTAAACAATTACTTTGGTTCATATATGAAAGCTGAAGAATATCCGTTTGTTCAGGAGTTTTTTCAACTTATTCAATTACTCCAAAATGCTGATTGGATTGGAGTTTCAGTTATTAGCAAAATTGAATTTCTCGCGTTTTCTGGGCTGAGTCAAGAGGATTGTTAGCTTTTTGAGCAGTTTTTGCAACGAGTTGAGGTTGTCAATTTAGTGGCGAGTGATGTTGTTTTGATTAAGAAAATCATTGAAATTCGCCAGCAATATCGGTTGAAACTACCAGATGCAATTATTGCAGCAATGGCTATCCAAAATTCAGCAAGTTTGGTGACTGCCAATCAAGAGTTTGCGAAAGTAACAATTTTAACAGCGATTAATTGGTAGCCTCCTGAGTCAGCAGTCAAGTCTAATTGAGATGATCTTACCCTGGCAGAGCGATGCCTACGGCGAGCAACGCTTACGTTGTACTAAGATCACCCTCCAATTGATGGCTTTTGTTACTTCTTTTTCACATCACGAGCCATATTGAGAAAGTAGTCGTCAATTTTGGCATTAGAACGACGGCGGGTAGTGGCGGAAATTTTAGGAGTGTTATCCTGATTCGTTTCAATTTGCTCTTTTGCAGAAGCTTGTTTTATAGCTTGCTGCTGATCAGATTCCACGAAATAACCAGAGCTATTGAATCCAAACAGGTTGCCAAAAAAACCAAAGAAACTTCCGAAAAAATTAGCAACACTTTGGAATAAAACACCAAACAAGCCTTGAATCCGAATGAACAAGTTCCGAACAGTTTGAGGTAGACGAAACATAACAGCACCCTCCATGATTGCCTATTATCATTGTGACTTAATTCCAATAAGAGAAATGGTGCTATGCAAAAAATTTACCAGGCATAGGCATGAGAGCAGCGAAAATATATTACAGGTTACATTTGAAACATTTATACTTGGCACTACTAACCCGATAACTGCGTCAACTATATTTGCAGCTAAATTACTGTATCAGTTTTTCTGGTACAGCAATTTAATGTTGATATGGAATGAAATATAACCAATTAACCTCATTTAGTAAGCAGAAGTAATGGCAACTCAGTTCTGGGAAAAAAGCATAAAAATTAATGCTTTAACTAACTTACTATTTAAGCCTGTGCCTGTGCGTAGAGGCTTACTCCTATGTCGCAGCAAGCTACGTAAAGCGTTTGGTATTGCGCCTAGTCGCCTCATTTCTCAAGGTTGGTGGCTTTTAAAGAAGCGCCTGCTGCCATTATTATGTCTGATATCATTCGTTGCAGTATTGCTACTCAACACTTTTGCCCCTAGCATTGCCCAACTACCTCCTCAACCTCGTCAAGAAATTCGAGGGGTGTGGCTAAGTGGTAATGATTTTAGCGTTTTTAGAAATCGCTCGCAGGTGCTTGCAGCCATGAGTCAACTGCGGCAGTTAAACTTTAACACTGTCTATCCAGTAGTGTGGAACGATGGCTATACATATTACCCAAGCGCCATCATGCAAAAAATGGGTATTCCCTTCTTCTTCAAGGGAACAGATGGACAAGATGTAATTGCAGACATTATCAGCCAAGCCCGCAGAGAAGGGCTACTAGCAATACCCTGGTTTGAATTTGGTTTCATGGTTCCCCTAAGTTCGGAACTTGCATCCCAGCATCCAGATTGGCTGACACAAAAGCGGGATGGGACTCAAACTTCAATTAGTGCTGCGGGTGAAGTAGCGTGGTTGAATCCGTTTCACCCGGAAGTGCAAAAGTTTATTACTGAACTCGTGATGGAAGTCATTACTCAATACGATGCTGATGGCGTTCAATTTGACGACCATACGAGTTTACCTGTGGATTTTGGCTACGATAAATACACAATTAGTCTATATACTCAAGAAACTGGCAATCCTCCCCCGCCCAATCCCCAAGCCCAAGCATGGATAAAATGGCGGGCAGATAAAATCAGCACATTCATGGTAGACCTGTACCAAACTGTGAAAGCTAGAAAACCGAATGCTATTTTCTCAGTTGCTCCTAATTATTATGATTTCGCGTACAAGCTGCAACTGCAAGACTGGCTCAACTGGGTACGGTTGGGTATTGTTGATGAGTTGGTTATGCAAGTATACCGTAATGATTTAGAAAGTTTTATCACTCAAATAACCCGCCCAGAAATTTTAGAAACACAAAAAGTCATCCCAACTGGTATCGGTATTACGACGGGGTTACGAAATCGCCCAGTTGCCTTACCACAAATCCAATCCCAGGTAGAAGCAGCGCAACAACGCGGTTTAGGTATCGGCTTTTTCTACTACGAAAGTCTTTGGGATATCGCGCCTGAACCAGCAGCACAACGACAGTCAGCATTTGCGGCTCTTTTCCCAAACCCAGTGTTGCGCGACATCTCTCAAAATATACCCCGTAAGCCAAGTTTTGATACCATATCCCTACCTTTATACACAAAACCTTCCCTTGGTCAACGTGTTCGCGGGTATTTTTTGGAAATGGCGATCGCAGGTGGTAAACCAAAGCGTATCTTATTAGATACAGGGTCAGCAGGGCTGCGAGTTCCCAAAGAGTTTTTAGGTAATGCCCCTATTCGCAGAACGGGACAAAATATCAAGGAGGTATTAAGTGATGGTACTATCCTGGAAGGAGAATTAGTTTATACTAATATCCGATTTGGTTTGCTTCCCGCCGCAGAACCCGTTCCGGTACAGATTGTTACTAGTCGCCAATGTATTGCCAAAAAGCCTAATTGTTCAGCAAAGAGTGGTGTACCATTTTCTGGTATTATTGGTGTCAACTATTTTGAAAAGTCACTTCCCTATAATCCGTTAAGAAAATTACCAGGTAATTTGAGTAATGGATTTATCGTGATTGGAAATGGTGGAAGTAACAACAATGGCAGCCTAATTCTCGGTTTAACTGCTGATAATCAAGCAGGTTTCAAAATGGCTCCTTGGAGTCAACAAAGCGAAATAAATGGTGTACCCGGTAACAGATGGGATTCTCGATTGAGCAAAGTTTGTTTAACTCTTGCTGGGAGTGCTGCTAAAAATTCTTGTAATGGTACAATGCTCAATGATACTGGAACTATTAATGGTTTGACTGAATTCAAATCAGCTTCCACAGCAGGTAAACTCAAACCAGGAATATTGCGCTCAACAAATGCTTTGAAAGTAGCAATTAATGGCATTTTTGATTACAGCGTGACACCAGGAACCCGCGACGGATTTAATCGCTGGAATTTAAGTATCTCCCCACAGGCAGAACTTCCTATATTTGTAAATACTGGCATCGCATTTTTTGATAAATACGATGTCCTCTTTGACCAAGTTAATGGAAGACAGGGTTTTCGCACTCGCCGTCAAGAAGAAAATAAAGATTTACTTCCTCAGAAGTCAAAAGTATTTACCCAGGACAAATGACAAGGGACAACCTCACTAGTGGATGTGCAATGTTTATTTGCGTAACAGCTTATTATAATTTCTGCCCTGCGTAAATCGATCGCACTTCGCCGTTACGGCGGATAACGGCTTCACCATTACTTACATCGACTAATGTCCAACCGCTTTCGCCGATACTTTCACCCATATTGATGCGGCGAGTCACGCCATCAATTTTAAACAAAGCGGCAGATTTATTGCCTAACTCGAGTAATCCTTCTAAAGTATTACTCGGAGTATCTGCGATCGCAACTGCCGGATATACTTGTTCTTGAGTAATAGTTGGTTCTGACTCTGGCGCAAGTGCTGCGCGTAATGGAACTACTGGTAATGCAGGCAGAGGACTGGGTGTTTGTCGCACGGTAATCGGTGCAGTTTTCGCAGCTACAGGTTTAAGTTCGGCTCTTACAGCCGCAGCTAACATGTTGACAGTTACAGGTTTGGTAGCTTGTCGCACCGTATTCAGGGCACTTTTCACAACATTTGGTTGAGTTGCCTGTAACGTACTCGCAACTCGTGGTAAAACTGTAGGACTACCAGGAATAGTCGGCAGTAGGTAGCGCATTGGCGACGGTGCTTGATAAACAGGAACGTAGATGCGCTCAACAACGCTTCCAGAACGGTTGGGGGCTGATGGTGTATTATTAGCTAGAAGTGGCAGTGATGGTAAATTACCAGTTGTTTGCCTGTTATCAGGGGCTATTTGGTTATTATTTGCCTGATTAGAAAATTCACGTATGGTAGATTTTTGATTGGGCGTTGCTTCTTGCTTATCTATAACTGCTAGCGATTGCAGCATGTAGTCAACTAAATCTGCCTCAATTTCTACTTTTGTTGGCAACTGTGACTGCGGTTGCGGCACTAGAACACCTGGCTGGGTCAAGTTGGTATTGAAAGGATATACGACTCCAGACTGTACCAAGTAGATAGTACCAGCGATCGCCACGCCTAAAGTTGTTCCCACCATCAGCAGTTTGCCCAAATTATGACTACTTTTCTGACGCTTTCTACTAGCTCTTTTTACGGAGGTGGAGTCAAATACAAAGGTACTCAAGTGTTTGTGGTTATGAGCAACTGACTGCACTGGCTGGTTCAGTGTGTTCGGTATAATCTGTGGTATTGTGGCTCTTTGCAGCACGTTTTCTGTAGGCGACTGGCGTTGAGCTTGGGGAGAAACCCCAGCAACAGACTGGTTCGATTTGTTCTGCCTACTGTGCCTAACGGTTTGAGAAAGCAGATTACTACTAACATCCAGAATGGAGTCGATATCGGCAAAGAGTTCATCCATTAGACCATCAGCATAGTTTTCTATCGACCAAGGCTCGTTGGCGATTAAGTCTTCTGATGGTTCCGGTACTATGAGACGGGTGCTGGCTTCTTGTAACATAGACTTTCTGGGTTGTTGCTAGGACGAGAAAACGCCGCGCCTACTGCCTGGGAATTAGGATTACAGATAAAATATCCAATCTGCCGTCTGATTGAGACGAGTTGGTTGAGCGTTGGTATTAAAGTCAACTTTAATCTGGGGATTGTTGATGATGCCACTACTAATAGTTATGTCATCTATCATACCAATCTCCCTCATTACTACTATACTCAGTCTTTATCAAGTTTGTGTTAAGCTAATGCTGGAAACTCCGGCTGGCTCTTGGTTCTACGCAATTCTAAATATAATAATAAAGCGTTAACATCGGCTGGGTTTACACCACCAATACGTGCAGCTTGACCAAGAGTGAGTGGTTTTACGTGAGTTAGCTTTTCCCGTGCCTCTTTGGATAGGGTATCAATTGTTGTGTAATCTAAATCCGCAGGTAACTGTCGGTGCGCTTGACGGGCAATTTGGTCAATCTGATTTTGTTGCCTAGCGAGATAGCCAGAATACTTGATGTCAATTTCTGCGCCTTCTTTCTCAGCACGGTTGAGATTGGCGTTTCCTAGTCCGAACCTGTCGAGGTCAACGTAATGGAATCCGGGACGGCGCAGCAAGTCGTTGAGGGTAATTGAACCTTTAATTAATTGCTGAGTATTAGATGCGATCGCTATTCCTATTTCATCATGTTCTTTGACTCGTGTGGCTTGCAATCTTTGCTTTTCTGTGGTAATGTTTGCTTGCTTTTGGGTAAAAAGATCCCAACGGCGATCGTCAATTAAAGCAATTTCCCGTCCCAAGGGTGTCAAGCGTTGGTCGGCATTGTCAGAACGCAATATCAATCGGTACTCAGACCTACTGGTGAGCATCCGGTAAGGTTCGCGCAGGTCTTTTGTACACAAGTCATCAACTAGTGTCCCGATATAACTTTGCTCGCGGGCAAAGACAATCATTTCTTGAGAGCGAACAAATCGAGCGGCGTTAATTCCCGCCACCAGCCCTTGAGCTGCGGCTTCTTCATAACCTGTAGTGCCGTTAATCTGCCCAGCACAAAACAGTCCAGCAATCTTTTTAGTCATCAGTGTGGGATAACACTGAGTTGCAGGTAAATAGTCATATTCCACAGCATACGCCGGACGCAGCATCACACATTTTTCCAAACCGGGAAGAGTTCGCAACATTTGCAGTTGCAAATTTTCTGGCAACCCTGTGGAAAACCCTTGGATATAAAGTTCGGGTATATCCCGTCCTTCTGGTTCAATAAAAATTTGATGGCTTTCCTTATCGGCAAAACGGACAATCTTATCTTCAATACTGGGACAATAACGCGGCCCTTTCGCTTCCACCCAACCACCATAAACTGGCGACAGGTGCAAATTTTCTTGAATTAGGCGATGGGTTTCGGCAGTTGTGCGGGTGATGTAACAAGGCATTTGTTCCCGTTCTACCCACGCCTCTGGGTCAAAGCTAAACCAGCGTACATCTTCATCCCCTGGCTGGATGAGCATTTTACTATAATCTACCGATCGCTTGTCTACCCGGGCTGGAGTTCCAGTTTTGAGTCTTCCGGTTTCAAACCCTAGACGATTTAAGGTTTGTGTCAATCCTTCAGCCGCAAATTCTCCTGCGCGTCCGGCTGGCATTGATTTGTTACCAACCCAAATTTTACCTCCTAAGAAAGTGCCAGTTGTCAAGATGACTGCTGTACACTGGAACCCGACACCAAAATAAGTTTCAACGCCGATAACTTCACCGTTAGCGCCAAGCACCAAATCTATTGCCATACTTTCGCGGATTGTCAAGTTTTCTTGGTTCTCGACAATATTCTTCATCACTGCTGCATATTCGCGCTTATCCGTCTGAGCGCGTAATGCCCAAACAGCAGGCCCCCGGGAAGAGTTGAGGATACGTTTTTGTAGGTAGGTGCGGTCTGCTACTTTACCAATTTCCCCGCCGAGTGCATCTACCTCATGAGTCAACTGAGATTTAGCCGGGCCACCCACTGCTGGATTACAGGGTTGCCAAGCGATTTTATCCAAGTTGAGCGTCAATAGCAGGGTACGACAACCGAGGCGTGCAGAGGCGAGAGCTGCTTCGCAACCGGAGTGACCTGCACCGACGACTATGACATCAAAAGCGTCTTGGAATTCAACGGAATTGTGCATGGTCATACTTACAGGATCAACAAGCTGAGAGTTCTTTTCAATTTTAACTGTTCCAGTGGTTTCAGGGATGTAACTTTCTGATAAAAAAGTTATCAAATTTACTAGTACTAAATTCAAGACAAGTTTCTTTTTTTTACTTGAGCAATCAGTCAAAAATATAATGTTTTTAAAGTTTGTGACAACTTTCCGGTTTATTTATCATAAGTATCGTTCACATACTTAACCACTAGCACCATTTTAATTATTACTGGTAGATATCTAACATGCATCCAAATATAGTTTAATACCAATAAATTATTCTTATTTTAAACTACTGAGAATCTATCTAAGAAATTTATTGATTTTATTTTTGAAGCAACTCAGCAATTGTTTACAAATGAAGCTCACAATTAAGAAGAGAAAAAATATTACTAGAGACATCAAACAAGCAACTTTCATCAGTATAGTTATTTTGATGATTTTTCTATTAGTAGCTAGTAATGAGATTACCCACTATAAAGTTGCTATAACCACTCAACCATTAAACGGATGTTTGATTACTGATTCATTACCTTGTACAGATACCTCTAAAAAGACAATATCAGAACCATTTCTTCCCGATCCTAAATTAAATGCTCAACAGCGTTTTTTATCTGTGATCGCTAGTAGATTACCTACAATTCCCCAGTCTGGTACTTATGAATATATTTTGCTACGAGCTTATGGCGCAGTCTTTGTAAATCAAGATATCGGAATTAAACTCCCACAAAAAAATATTTTTGCTAATGAACAAGAAACCCAAGAATTTCAAGATAGTTTAACAATGAGTCATGTTGACGGCACTAAAGATTGTTATTTACAAAAATCGGCGGCTGATGCTTTAAATAAAGCACGAATCCAGCAACAGATACCACTAAAATCTGGTTATGGTTCTGGTGATTGCACTCGCACTTTCAATACAAATTTAAGATTTTGGTACAAATATGCTAACAATCAAATTTTAGCAAAAGTTCAACAGGGCAAAGAAACAAAAATTCTCGGTTTAGTTGCACCTCCTGGAACTTCACAGCATCTTTGGGGATTAGCAATTGATTTACGCGTAAGTACTAAAGAACAAAGAAAAGCTCTTAATCAAAATGGTTGGTTTCAAACTGTACAACATGATGTTCCACATTGGACTTATATGGGTTTAAGTGAAGAGAATTTACCTTTATTTGGTTTTAATAAACAAATTGTCCAAGGCATTACTTATTGGATTACGCCACTTTAATCGTTAGATAGCATGAAAACTTGGGAATACTAAACTTAAATGTGTATTGTCAGGGATTTAGCTATGCCAAACAAAGCTGCTAACCAAGAGCAAGACTTCCTAATTGATTTATTAAGAGCAACTTATCAAAATCAGGAAGTATATCCAATTCTGCAACAGAACTTAAGCAAACTCAATGATAATTTAGCTTTCATATTGCGGAAATGGGTAAGCGATCGCTTTACTAAAGAACCTGCCATTGCTATTAATTTAGCTAGAGTCATTATCAAACTGAGTACTATTATTCAAGAGTTTGAACAAGGGAACCTTGCGAGTAATTTGGAAATTGCGATCGCAGGTTATGAAACAGTTTTGCAAGTGTGTAGCCGTGAGGCTTTCCCTAAAGAATGGGATGTCGTCCAGCAAGCTTTGGTAACAGCTTATCAGCAACGTCAGCTAATTGTCTCCAGAAGCATTGGGGAACTTCGAGAGCAGACTATCCAAACCCAAACTCAAATCAATACATTAACTGAGCAATTACAAGAAGAATTACAACAAGCAAAGCTGCAAGTTAATGACTTAAAAACAACAATTATACAGTTAAAACAGGAAGAAGATAAGTCTGAATCAAGGATAGAGATAACATCTTTAATAGCTGAGTTTAAAGAGTTAAAGCAACGTCAGAATCTTGTAGAGCAAATTACTACAGCTAAGATTTCACCTAAAACTGAACAGTTCAACACAGCTATCTTTTATGATATTGAAAACTTAACAATGGGTAGAAACAACCCTAACTTAAATTTTTCTATAAAAGACATTCAAACAAATCTGGAAAAAACTACTTTAGTTAATAAAATAGCTATCCAATGCGCTTATGCTGACTGGAGTGATTTTCGATTAAGGCCACTCAAGAATGAAATTCAAGAACTTGGCATAGAAGCAATTCAAATTTTTGATTATAGTTACAAACGGAATGCAGCAGATATGCAACTAGCCATTGATATCATGGAATTAGCCCAAAGTCGTCCTACACTGCAAGTTTTCGTTATTGTATCAGGTGATGGTGCATTTGCTGCTTTAGCTAAAAAGCTTCATGAATATGGAAAGACTGTAATTGGATGTGCTTATGAAGGACAAATTAATCGTATTCTCAGGTCTGTTTGTGATTGCTTTATACCTATACCTGCTCCCCAACCCACAAGAGAGGATGTTCCAATTAATGAAGTGACTAGCGAGAGTCCATTAAATGATGATATTTTAGTAGTAACTAATAAAGTTTTGCAGGATTTAAAGAAGAATTATGAGCAATTAAATCAGCTTCGACAAGGTGGTATTCTTCTGCCTAAAATTCACACAATATTGAAAGATAATATCCCAAATTTTGACCAAGAAAGAGAAAAACATGGTTATAAATTGTTGAACATTTTTTTAAAGACAGTCATTGAAGGAACAGATATTTGTCTATCGGGTGATAACAATAAATTAATTTTGAGAGAAAGGTTAACTTTAAGCTCTAATGGCTCATCAAATCAAACTTTCAATAGTAATAGCCCTTGTTTAAGGTCTAGAGTACTTACTACAAACTCCGTTAACCTGTCATAATCACGCTTGGTATACTAGTACAGCATGACCACAATTAGACACGCTTACCCTAAGTATAGGAATTATATTTGATTTTTGAGATATGTATAGGATGTGCTATGCCGTAGGCTAACGCACCAAAACTGTAAATAAAAATCCAATTAATCTTTACAAAAAGTACAGGTAGTTTGGCAAATAAAACTTTTTTATCTATTAAACGATTAAACTTTTGCAGGCGATCGCTATTGGTCTTAAGGCTTACGTCTTGATAGTAAATACAAAATATAGATGTTTTTACAACACATCTGTCTAATGAATAATTTATTAATTACCCATAAATTGTGGGTGTATTTAGCATCAATAAATGACCCATAAAAGCCTGGAAAAACCTATTTTAGTAAATAGTTACTATAATTAATAATTTATACAGTGTGTCAGTCTTAGTCCTATTCAGTAGAAAGTAGCTTTAACAAAAAGAATAAAAAAGTTAAAGGGCAAAAGTAAAAAGAAAATCTCATCTCTTTTTATTTTCCCTTTAACCAATTTTGCAAGAACTCTGGCGTAGTTATCCGAGAGCTAACAGAAATTGGTGCTTAACACTTTACTGGCGATGCCTACGGCGGCAAGCTACGCAATCCGATTTATTTTTGTAATGTTTTATTTATAAAAAACCTTTGCGTCTTGAGACTTCTGACCCTAATCTATGAGCAACAGTGGAAGAAGGCCACCTTGAAGTAGCTCTTAAGGTAAGATTGGGTGAGTCTAACGTCAGTATCTATTTTACCCTGAGCGTTAGCCCCTGGCTTAATTTTCCAGACTGCACAGTTATTTTTACCCTGCTGCATTAGTATGTCAAAATAAAAATACTCGATACATCAAGGTGAGCGATCGCTCCAAAAGCTAGATTAAAGGATTGACCTGAGCAATGGCAGACCCAACCAATCACAATCAAGCGGGAGAAGTAGCTCCCAGCACAGTTGACCACCAAGCTCCCAGTGTGGCTGAAGAACACGCTCCTAGTACAGACTCACCCGAAGCTACAGACCTTCCTACTGCTAACACGCCAGATCCGAAAGCTGCAAACCCCGAAGATAACCCTAATGCTGCTAAACCAGCTGCTGCATCACCCAAGCGAGAAAAACCCGCAGCCGCAGCCGCAACCGGAGAAAAACCCGCAGCCGCAGCTAAAGCCGCCAAAAAGGAAAAAGCCCCATCTGTTGAAGATAAGCCATTTGTCGAGTTTATCGAGCAAGACTACTTGCCAGCTTTACAAAAAGCGATCGCTCAACAAGGCGTGAAAGATTTACAGGTGTCTTTTGCCAAGCAGAAAGTGCCAATCACTGGCTTTGAATCGGCCGAAGAATGCTGGCAAATTATCGGCAGTTGGAAAGAAATTGGTTTACGTCAGTTTAATCTGTATTTCCCAGAAGAAGATATTCAAGGGAAAAAGGGATTTTCCTGTAATGAAGGCAAAAAACCTAGCACTCTTGAGTCATTCTTAATCGATGAGCGCAAAATTACCCTCGATTTGCTGGTATATGGCTTAGTTCAGCGCTTGGGTGGTCAAAAGTGGTTAGGTATAAATTAGTCATTGTTTTTTTTTAACAAAGGACAAATGACAATTTAAAGTTCGTGGAAATGGTAGGTAACGGCTCCAGTATTAGGGTCGTTATCTATTTTTACATAACCTGATTTGTACATCTCATTGAGAGTAGCTTCCACTTCAGCAAAGCTAGCTCCGGTGAACTTTACGCCTTGAGTAACAGTTAAAATACCACCTTTGCTTTCTGCCGCTTCGATCAGTTTAACCATGAGTTGGTTACCAGTTGGGTGGTGAACTTGAGAAGTAACCACTGCTTGATTCAACGGTACACCCAAGGGAGATACACCCGCTTTTAGTCTCAGCTTGTGTTCGTAGTTGTTAACCATATCGGTGATAAAAAACAAATCTACGATCTGCCCTATACCAAGCACACCACCAGTCAACAGCCACAACAAACCAGTCCCGATCTTGCCATTATAGAAACGGTGCAATCCTCCCATCCCGATAAATCCGACTGCACACAAGATGTAAGAGACAAGAAGTCGGTCTTTATGCTGATTGTTTTCAAGATTCATCTTGCTTTTCAACCCTTTGGATTTGCTTTTGTTGTCTAAGATGGGTTTTCCATGTTGTAGTAACAACTACAGAAAATTACTGAGATAGCAATGCTTTAAGATTACAATAGATGCGTGCTACTCCACTTAATTGAAACAGTGCTAATCACTGAACTAGGTTTATTTGACTACTAATCCGCGATTCTTGGTTCCGTAAACATTGAATGATTGTTGCAACTCTTAATCTTTTGCTTGCAAATTTCTAACCCGCACCTTGGTAGACTGAACTTTATACAATTGGATTATTCTGGGCTGTCAGGCCTTGCCAGAGCTTTAACCTTGGCTTTCTGGTCTACTTAAGATAATAAAGACGAAAGAGCAATCAAGACATGGTAGATTCCCTCAAAAAACCAGGCTTTGAAGAAATCCGGCCAGGGATTAAAGTCCCGGCAAAAGAAACCCTGTTAACACCTCGGTTTTATACTACCGATTTTGATGAAATGGCGCGGATGGATATTTCCGTCAATGAAGACGAGTTACAAGCCATTCTCGAAGAGTTCCGCACTGACTATAATCGCCATCACTTTGTTCGGGATGCCGAGTTTGACCAATCCTGGGATCATATTGACGGGGAAACTCGCCGATTGTTCGTTGAGTTTCTAGAACGCTCGTGTACGGCAGAGTTTTCCGGCTTTTTGCTGTATAAAGAACTTGGCCGTCGCTTGAAAGACAAAAGTCCCGTCTTGGCAGAGTGTTTTAACCTGATGTCACGGGATGAAGCACGTCACGCTGGCTTTTTAAACAAAGCTTTGTCGGACTTTAATCTGTCCCTAGATTTAGGGTTTTTGACTAAGAGCCGCAGTTATACATTCTTTAAACCGAAATTCATCTTCTACGCTACTTATCTTTCTGAGAAGATCGGTTATTGGCGCTATATCACCATTTATCGCCATTTAGAAGCACATCCTGAAGACCGGGTTTATCCAATCTTCCGATTCTTTGAAAACTGGTGTCAAGATGAAAACCGTCATGGCGATTTCTTTGATGCGATCATGAAATCTCAGCCGCAAATATTGAATGATTGGAAAGCACGGCTGTGGAGTCGGTTCTTCTTGTTGTCGGTGTTTGCGACAATGTATCTCAATGACATCCAACGCAAGGATTTTTATGCCACCCTTGGATTGGATGCGCGAGAATACGACATCCATGTAATTAAGAAGACCAACGAAAATGCAGGTCGAGTGTTCCCATTGATGCTGGATGTAGAGAATCCAGAGTTTTATGAGCGGTTGGATATTTGTATAAGCAATAACGAGAAGTTAAGTGCGATCGCTAACTCCAGCACTCCCAAATTCTTGCAATTCTTCCAAAAATTGCCGCTTTACATCTCCAGTGGCTGGCAGTTATTACGCTTGTACCTGATGAAACCGATTGATACTGTTTCTGCTCAAGGGGTAGTTCGTTAAGTTATAACAGGTTTGCAAAAGCTTTAGTGGTTCTGCTGTTTGCAGAGCCACTTTTTTTGTCCTAAATATTAGACATCTCCCAATACTGCTCGCTTTGTGCATTCTTAAGTCGGAATTGGATTTAGGGAAAAGGTTAAAGGGTAAAGGTTAAAGGTTTTTTCTTTCCCTTTTCCCATTCCCCTTTTCCCCAAAACCCGACAAGTATTGAGACATCTCCGAAAACTGTCTAAGTATAAAAATCATTTCCCCCTGCCCCCTGCCCCCTGCTCCCCAGCCTTCACCGCCTGGGAATTAAACGATTAAGCTTGTTGTATCTCTGGACGGCCATCTTCAACCACAAATGAAGCGCGTTTACTAATTGTGCCAAATGGAGTTGTGACATTTGACATAACTAGATAATCTGATTTCCAGGTTGTAGGAGTCAGCGCACAGCGAACATATCCCCGTTGACCGTTGAAAAATTTAATGTGTGGGTTATCTGGTAAATAAGCTTCAACGGTGGGATCAGTATCTGCTCCATCGCCACCGGAGGTAATTGAGGAACAGACGAATTCACTACCAACGGTGGCGGATTCTGGCTTATCAAAGTTAGCCTTCAAGTTCATCGCCCAGTGGGAATGCACATCGCCTGCCAAGGATACTGGATTAGAAGGGCGGCGTTGTCCAAGGAAAGCCATGAGGCGATCGCGCGAAGCCACATAACCATCCCATTTATCCATGCTGTAAGTTCCGCCTGCTCCTGGTGTCATATCTCTTTGAGCGATCGGAACCTGCTGCGCCAAAACATTCCATTTGGATTGTGAACTATTTAAACCATCATATAGCCAATTCTCCTGCACCTTACCGGTAATCGTTGCATTCGGATCTAAGTTTTCTGGGCAACGTTCTTTAGTACCATCACCACAGGGCTGATCGGTGCGATATTGGCGGGTATCTAGGACATGGAATGTAGCTAAGTTACCAAAGGAGAGCCGACGGAAAAGTTGCATATCGGGGCCAACAGGACGCGAGAAGGGGCGCAGTGGCATGTGTTCGTAGTAAGCTTGATAAGCCACAGCCCGACGTTGGAGGAAAATTGCCCGATTCTGATCTGGCTCGGTATCAATTTCTGAGATGTTGTTGGCGTAATTGTTTTCTACCTCGTGATCGTCCCAGGTAACAATCCAAGGGAACGCTGCATGAGCTGCTTGGAGATTGGTATCGGTTTTATAGAGGGCGTGACGGTTACGATAATCTTCTAAGGTGAGAATTTCTGGACTGTTGTGTTGTCTGGGGCCACTATTTGAGATTCCCCCTTCATAGATGTAATCACCAACATGCACTACTAAATCGAGGTCGTCCTGTGCTAGATATTTGTAGGCGGTATAAAATCCCTGCTGATAGTTTTGGCAGGAGACTAGAGCAAAGTTAAATTTACTCAAATAGCTATTTGCTAAAGGCGCTGTCCGAGTACGGCCAATAGGGCTAGCGTCTTGTCCAACAAGAAAACGATACCAGTACCAAGTATCAGATTGGAGTCCTTCTACCACAACTCGAACTGAATGAGCTAGTTCTGGAGTTGCAAGTACCGTACCTCTGGAGACAATGCGCTTCATATCGGGATCAGTTGCTACTTCCCAGCGAATTGGCACATTAACAGGTGGCATTCCACCTCCGTTTAAGGGTTCAGGAGCCAGACGAGTCCAGATCACTACACTGCTAGGATAGGGTTCACCTGACGCTACACCCAAAGTAAAAAGATAATTAGAAAATCTGCTTGTAGCAATCGCTCTTTGAGGAGAAAATTGGTTAGCGATCGCTAAACCAGACAATGCTCCTGCTCCGATAATTAAGTTCCGTCGTTTCATTCGACTGTGCAGGAACTGCTCAAAATTCCGGTAATCTACCATTCTTCACTCCTGGCTAACAGGTAACTTAAAACACAGCAACAGCTAACACAAAGAAGACAGGGGAATCGTAGACAAACTTCGTAAATGATTCTCTTACCAGAATCAAGTTTTAATTCCCAATTTTTCTCTTAATATCATTGTGTTAGATGTTCTTTTGCCACATAAAAGCCTACTAATAAAAGATTAATCCTTGGCAAAGAAAGCATTAATATCAACTTAACCAAGGTTAGACTTTAATTTTTTTCTTCATCATCCAGCCAAGGCTAAAAGCAAAAAGAGCGCCAATTAAAGGTGTAGATTCAGGCACTTGTGTATACGAAAATCTACCTGATATGAGTTCAGCATCTGGAGAAGTTCTAGAGAAAGCTGTAAAATCTTCACCGATGATTTCGTAACTAATAGAACTGGAAGGATTAGATTTATCATTGAACAGATAATCTAATCCAAAATATGCTTTTCCTGTTGAAGATGTGGCTGGAAAGACAAGAGGAAACTCTGGATACTTGGTATCATCTTGTTCAGTGTAAAGGGTATTACCGTCAAATTGGAAAGAGAGTGACTTAATGGCGGCTACGGGATTAGCTTCATTACTAAAAGTTGAGTCATCAAAGCTAAAAAAGCCATTTCCCTTATTTGTAGGGCTATCAACTGTGAAGGCGTAATTAATAATTGCAGCAGATGCAGATTTTGCATCTACAGTAACGAGGGCTAAAGTAAGGCTAGCAGCAGCAAGCGCTAATTTTGAAACCAATTTCATCTCAATTTTCCTCACCATAAATTTCTTTAACCAATCCACACTGCAAAGTATATAAATAGTTGATTTCTAACTTATTCTTTTCCAAATCTGGTATTTATCACTGATTAAAATAGCGATCTAAATCAATGATTTTCCCCTTGTTTTAAGAAAAAGAAATAACTTTCCAAGCAATTGGAGACACCATATTTTAGAATCAGGAGTTTAAGCAGACTTTAATTAGAGGTAAAAATAAAATCAATTATCGAGATTGCAGAGTGTCAAAATTTGCGTTCGCGAAGCGTGGGCTTTGCCCAATCGCCTACGACATGCGGGTAGGCGATCGCATTCTATGAATTTTTTTCGCGCTCAACAATCAAAAAAATTGAGCGAACTACCAATGAATAAAATACAGAAAAGAATGATGAACCAAAGATAAACACAGATACTAGTAGGGACACGGGCATTGCCGTGTCCCTCATTAAAGTGGAAATCGCTATATATTGGCTTTTAAAACATCTTCTAAGAGTACTAGCAACAGAGAATAAGTTGTTATCAACAAAGGCAGTTATTACCGCAGAAAGATTGACCTTTCTAAAGGGGAGATTTTTTAACTATTTTAGATTCTCGCTTGTAGAACAAGGGACAGACTTTTTACCTGACCAATCTGTAAGAGTATTTTCATCTTTATAATGTCGGGGAGTTTGTAGTAGCAACTTCCAAGCCTCTCCAGCATCAAATAAATTAAAATGTTCAGAATAGTGAGTTTCTAACAAATCCCTAACTATAAAATAATAGTCAGAGTTCATTCCTGGAAAAATATGATGTTCAGTATGGTGAGAAAAATTTAAATGCAACAGGTCAAATATTTGATAAACCCGCAGGGACATACTATTAATCAGTGGATCGTTAACGCTGGTCATTCTACAAAGTAAATGATTTGTATAAATATAGAAAATTATCCCACCATAACCAATTCCAATAGGTAAAAAGTAACCAAGTGTGAGTTTGAGGGGTTCAAATTGTAGATAGGCTAAGATGCTTAAATGAATTATTACCATCATCAATAATTCCCCTGCGATCGCTCGACGATCTTTAGCACTAACTGTAAATGCAGCAGGAACATAATCTACAGATTTACGATTAAAAAATAGTACAGATGTAAGATTACGAAAAGTATGTACTCCCCAAGCTGAAGTCAATCCTACTGTGAACCATATTGGATTAACTTCACTAGAAGGCACAAATAAGTCCTGAATCCATTTTCCCCAGGTTGAAGACTGTTCATATAAGTAATTGCGATCCGGATCGCCCAAATCATTAGTGTGATTATGATGTACTCGGTTATGAACTGCTTTCCACAATGTTGGTGGCATCCACAACATTGTTAGTCCTAAAAAGCTAATAATATAGGTTAACCGGGCGTTTTTAATCACGCTACCATGCATTAGATCGTGGGAACTAAATAGTAAGGCAACCACGCTATTGCCCATAATGATACTTAGAGGGAGATAAAGCCATAAAAGAGATGGCAACCAACAATCTAACCGAGCTGCAATCATCCAGCCTAGTAGCAAAATTGTCAGATTAATGAACAAGATAACTAATTTACTTGGATCTGGGATAAATGCTTCAGGTGGAATTAGAGAACGTAATTCTTTCGCATATATTTTCTGGTGAATCAGTGTTTGATCGATACTAACATTCATAAATCATTGTTACGTAAAGAATTGAAATCAATACAGTTTTGCGGTAAATCGTAGCGTTTAAAAACGCAGACAAACACAAAGTCTTTCGTAATTTTATGCATTACGGACTTGTGAAATTCTATACTAAGACATTCCAAAAGCTAATTGCTCTCCAAAACCTTTGCCCAAAAAAGAGGGTGGAGAGATAGGAATGATGTAAAACTTAATTAGACAAGGATGAGCAGACCAACAAGAGAGGCAATTCTTAAGCAGAAAAAGAATGAAAAACAATCTTTTATTGCCTTTGAAATTACTTCTTTTTTTCCAGCAATGCAGTAAATTTTGCTGTTCTACTCTTTTATTGTTCTAACATTTGGAAGAATCGGGTAAAGTAATCTGGAAAAGTTTTTGCTGTACAGCCAGGATCTTTAATTACAATCCCTGGAACCTTCAAGCCAGTGACAGCAAAAGCCATCGCCATTCGATGATCGTGATAAGTTTCAATTGCCGCCGGGGTAATGGGGCCAGGCTCAATTTTCAGTTTATCTGGAAATTCTTCAACCTGGACTCCTAATCGACGCAACTCTGTTACCACAGCTTTAATCCGATCGGTTTCCTTGTATCGAATATGTTCCACATTCCGAATGGTAATCGGTGAACTGGCAAAGGGCGCGATCGCTCCTAATGTTTGCACCAAATCTGATATATCATTCATATCAATATCGATGCCTTGCAATTGCTTCGGCCCCGTCACTTCGGTGTAATCATCCGAATCTTTAATTTGACAACCCATCTGTTCTAAAACATTCAGCCAGAGAATATCACCCTGACAGGATTGTTTGGTCAAATGTTTGACGCGCACCCGTCCACCGGTGACGGCGGCGGCGGCAAAAAAGTAAGAAGCATTTGACGCATCGGGTTCTACTGTATAATGTCGAGCTTGGTAACGTTGACCCGCTTTGATCTGAAATTGATTATCGCCGATTTGAATCACCTCTACGCCAAAATCTGCCATCAGACGACAGGTCATTTTGACGTAAGATTGAGAAACTAATGTTCCCTCAACCTCAATGTTCGTATCTTGTTGAGCATAAGGCGCAATCATCAGCAATGCCGAAAGTTGCTGACTTGTTTGGTTGGCTTTCAACCGAAAATTTCCGCCAGCGAATCCTTGGCTATAGACGGTGTAGGGCATAAACCCAGAGTTTCCCTCAAAGTTAACGGTTGCTCCACCTGTTTGCAGTACCGTCAACAAGTCGCCCATCGGTCGTTCTCGCATCCTGGGAACCCCATCTAGGCGGTATTCGCCGCTACCCAGTGCTACCAGCGCCGAGATAAATCGTGCTGCTGTACCTGCCAAACCCACAAATAAATCTGCCTGTTTAGCTGGAATGTCCCCTCCTCTTCCCGCCACTTGGATTTGTGCCAGATCAGGATTTAGCGTAATGGGAATGCCCAATTGTTCTACGCATTTGGCAAAATACTCGCTATCTTCACTAAATAAAGCATTTTCTAAAAGGGAATCACCTTGTGCCAAAGCTGCGACAAGCAACGCTCGATTAGTAAGACTTTTAGACCCAGGAATTTCTACCGTGGCATCCACTGGCCGATTTAGAGCAGGAATTGCAATGGTATCCACGTTAAACCTCTACGTAGGCGGTTAGCTACAACTTTATATATTATTGCAATATTCTGAGCAAAAGGGGCAGGGAAAGACATTCTATACTCCCAATTACTAAGTAATTTGTTATGAATTCAAGTCTAATTTCATCTCACGTATCGATGATTTAGAGACACAGGCGCTGATAATATAGATATGTCTTAAGTGTATATACAGAGGATTGAAAGTATAAAGCAGTAAAAACTATCAAACCTCTTCTCAAAAAGTTTGGAGAACTATGTATTGTCTCTGATGCCAAATTGATTGTACATTAAATAACTTTAATAAAGTTAATTTTGTACGCTGCTTTTCGGTCTTCCTAGAAGTAAGCGTTTATTCTTCCATATTAATGCCAGGAGGTTATACACGTAAAATTACTGAACAAAAAGTCAATTCAATACCAAATATATTTTAATGAGAAAAATTGAACTATGTCTATTAAACGCATAATTGAAGGTCTAAATGAGTTTCATGACAACTATTTTCTTACACATCGAGAGTTGTTTGAACAACTATCCCAAGCTCAGAACCCGGGAGTATTATTCATCACTTGCTCTGACTCGCGCATCGATCCGTGTTTAATTACTCAAAGTCAACCAGGAGAATTATTTGTTATCCGTAATATTGGTAATATAATTCCTGCTTATGGAATGCTGAATAACAGCGAAGGAGCGGGCATAGAATATGCTGTCCAAGCTTTAGATATTAAAGTTATTGTTATCTGTGGTCATTCCAACTGTGGAGCAATGAGAGGGCTATTACAAATAGGTAGCCTTGCTCAACAAATGCCTTTAGTTTATGACTGGTTAAAGCAATACGGTGAAGCTACTCGCCGCCTTGTTTTAGACAACTATAAGGATTATACCGGCGATAAACTATTAAAAATTGCAATTGAGCAAAATATATTAACTCAGATAGAAAACCTAGAAACATACCCAATAATTCGCTCTAAAATACATAGCAATCAGCTTACCCTTCATGCCTGGATTTATGAAATAGAAACTGGTGAAGTCTTTGCTTATGATGCAAGCGTTAGTAAGTTTAAAATTTTAGAAAACCGCCCATTTCCTGTACCTAATCTCCTGACCCGACCATCAGAATGATTGAGATAGCTACATTTAATCAATGATTGCTAGTGGATAGTAACTTTTCTATTAATTTCTATTTTGGAAAATACTTGTAGAATGCCAATATTAACATTCAGATTGCTGGATAACTACAAATAAAATTTAACGAAGTTAAACACACTATAACAATTTGTGAAATTTGTGGTATCAGCGATAAATATAATTTATTCTTGTTTTAAGATGATGAAACAATAGTCATCTTTAATCAATAAGTACCTGTAAAATACATTATTTTGCAGGAAAATATGCAGTGAAAAACTATTTGTAGGAGTATTGATTAGCCTCTTGGAAAAAGGGGTGTAATTGCATAGACGTGCAGCCTCCAGTCAGTAGACATCGCCAGATTATTTATAACTATTGAGTGATATCACATTTAAGTTATTAAGTGAACTAAAACTAGCTGTAGAAGAAGAACACTGGCAAGGTTATCTTATAGCCTAATCTTGACGAGTATCTTTTTCTGCTTCAGTTTAGAGTTGTTCTCCCAAAAGCGATGGCAATTCTCAATGCATTCTGTCAGGCTCGGTCAGATTAGGGAGTCAATATTGAAATGGCAACAAAGAGAAGTGTATATAAATACAGTCAATTGAAAAATTAGGTAATCTAGATTTTTTAAAAAAGTAACAATTGTTGCTGATAGAAGCAGGCGATCGCGCTAATATTTTGAACTTAAGTCCGATCCAACTCCAATAACTCCTTAACAATTCGTAATTTATAGTATCAAGTAACTAAGTTGAGTTATGAAGGTAAAAATATAATTTTTTCTAAAACTGAAATTCAATTACATCCGAAGGACAAATGACGAACATAGACAAATTTCAAAGACTAGTAGAACTTGCAAACGATCATGGAATTATTTGCCAGCCAACACCAGAAGAATGCTTAATTGCATCCTTGCCTGGAGACGATGATTTTTTATTAGCTTTTACTTGGTCTGGTACAATTGAGGGAGAGCCACCAGAGCATGAATTAATTGCAATTAGTGTACAAGATATAGTCAAAGAAGTTACCGTTGCAGCTTGGCAGATTCCTTTTTATTTATTCGGAAACGTTTTAAGGCAAGCTCAGATGCTTGTCGCTGCTCACAAAGATTTTGTTAGCAGTTAGCAGACAAGCTTTAGCTAAAAACTACTATCCCTGTCAACTTTGGCAGGGATTTTTATTGAAAGCGACGGAAAACTCCATCCCCAGGTGGCTTAGTATAAAAAGGATGTTTCAGTGTATGCTCAGAATAAAGTCTAACATCGGTTTTTTAGTGGAAAAATTAAAGATTAATTAAGATTAATGAAGGCATCAAGTCAAGTGTGTAAAGACAAAAATTAAAATGAGACGATAGCACTTGCTCAACCCAACTATATGAGCGATCGCTTTCAATATCGTATTAAATTTGAAGCGGTAAGTACTTCAACAATATAAATGCCTGCTAAAGATATTTACCATAACGCTGTAAGATTTGCATTAGTCAAGGATGGGTAGGAGATTCTTACAGAAGATTATACTTTGGAATATGGTGGCGATCGCTTATACGTTGATATTGCAGCAGAAAAATCCATAGCAGCAGAAAAACAAGGTCAAAAAATTCTTGTGGAAGTCAAAAGCTTCATAGGTCGATCATTTATTAATGATTTAGAGCAAGCTGTTGGACAATATGTTGTCTATCGAGATATAATGCTTGAAACTGCATTAGATTTTAAACTGTATTTAGCGATTACACAAGGAACCTATAAAAGTTATTTTCAACGCCAATTAACTCAGATGATTATCAATCGCAATCAAGTTAAATTGTTAATCGTTGATGCCGAAAATGAGCTGATTGTGCAATGGATAGATTAAAGCATTATCGTCAAATCATCCAAGAAGTTTTAACAGAATATCATCATCTCAAGGAAAAATCTGGTTCTAAAATTGAAAGTGTTTTAGCTTTTGATGAAATACACGATCAGTATCTTTTACTATTGATGGGTTGGCACAAAGATGAACGGATTAAAAGTGTGATGATTCATATCCGTTTAAAAGATGAGAAAATTTGGATTGAGGAAGATTGGACAGAAAATGGGGTAGCGACAGATTTGTTGCTCAAAGGAATTCCAAAAGAGGAAATTGTTTTAGCATTTCATCCACATCATGTTAGACAATATATTGAATTTGCGATCGCCGAGTTTTTTTGAGAATGCGATCACACTTGGGAGAGGAGATTGCACTTAAGTAAGATCCATTCATACGTTTCTTTTGCTGGTGGAATCAAGGGGGCTAGGATTTTCCACTCCATATCTGTTAAGTCTGTGGGGTAAGACTTTCGTGCCATACCTAACTATGTAAATACACTATGTTTAATATATCCTATCGTTATCAGAACTCTTTTCTTTTTACTTTTAGATTTACTTTATAAATAGCCTCTTAGTCTAAACTCCAAGCTAATTAATTATTTTTATTTTTCATCAACTATAGATTTTTAATAAAAACTAAATGCATATAATGCTACGTCGATTAGCGTGCGATCATCGTTGCTCAAGTGCTTAAGATTTATTTTATAAACACCCTCTCAATCACTACTTCCATCAGCTTTAAAATTGGCTTACAAAAATATATTGTATAATAGAGCGTGATTCAAATTACTTTCTCAAAACTTTTCAGACATCCTCTAAAGTAACCTCACAACGTGCCCAATAAGTAGCGCTTCAAGCTTTTAAAAAAATACCACCGTTTGGACAATAATTTAATATAACAACGCGATGTAAATGCTGCCAAAGTAATTTTCAGTCGTGCTTCCGGTAGGGACGGGCAGTTCCGAACTAACGCTAGTGGGGATGTTCTCTCTACTTTTACAGGACTTGCGTCCTGTAAAAGCAAAGAACGTCAGTGATGCTAGAATCCGCCACCTTTAGACGTGGAGAGTGTCAAATAATACCTTTCTATGTCCAATGAATCTCTTTAGAACGAAAAGCTCTATCCCAATCGTTAGCAATCACCTCCATCATATTGATCATGCCTTCATAGCCAAAATATGGTTTGTCAACATAAGTTTCTCTGTTAGTGGGGCTAAATACATCAAAAGTAATTTTGATTCCTAGTTCCTCTGCCATGTATTTTTCCCATGCCGAGCCAATCACGGCATCAACATCCAACTCTTGCAAGGTCTGCTTAACTTGATAGCCATCTGCCGAAAATGCTACGCGGGGAGCAAGACCAAGACTATCTAGTTCTCGCTCCAGGATTGAACGAGAATCAGGCATCGCCGAGCGAAATAATAAGACTTCAGGAATCATCTCCAATTCTTCAAAGAGCATTCTAACCAGTCCAATGCCAAGCGTCCCATCCGCAGATACAGCAATTCTACAGTTACGATATCGGGGAATAATCATCAATGCTCGTTTGCGAAGTGTATCTATGACCATTTCTTCGCCTTGTTTAATTAGCGGTTCGACTTTTTCTTCGATTTTAAAATGTGCCGCCAATGCCTTCAACCATCGAGTAGTGTTGTTTACACCTACTGGTAAAGGTATATCATCAAGAATAAGGGGGATATTGTGGGTCTGTTGCATTTTCCGAGCAAACTTATACCCAACATCATGACTAAGAACAATATTGGCCGTTGCCTCACCAGCTAGCTCCAGTTCTTCAAATGAAGTATTATGAGAAAAAACAGTCTGTACTCTAATCCTCAAAGATTTTAAAATCTGCGTTACCCATTGCAAGTCAGCCCACCAAGTAGGATTGAGATTTGCCTGTGGCGCAATGATATTTACAATCCTCGGCTTTCTGCCCCTTCTCTTAGTCTGCCTTTTTTTGATAAAAGGAAGTAAAGCCTCTAAACCCATCTCCAAGCCATCATAAGTATTGCCCCGAAATCCACCAGCAAGTAGAGGAACAAGTTTGGCTTTCACATCTGGTTGAAGTTGATGACATAATCCTGCAATATCTTCACCAATAATGTCCGCTGCGCAAGTACCAACGACAAACATGACCTTAGAATCAAAAGATTGATCCGCTTCTTTAATCATCCCCTTGAGTTTCTCAGACGCTCCCATCACAATGTCTGACTCAAAAAGGCGGGTACAACCTACTTTCCGCTTGGTGAAATCAACCTCATGAGCATCATACCCAGCTGCAACAGTGGACGCGCAACCCTGTGGAGACTGAATCACAATACTGACATCTTTAATGCCAGCAACCGTAGTTGCAATACCTTCAAGGGCGCACCCAACAACTGGGTCTTTACTATGGTCACAATTATCAAAAGTTAGTCCAGCAGACATTTTTCCCTCCTGTTTTTCTAAGGTTTGACTATGATAAAAGCGTTTCACGCAGTCTGTAGCGACTTCTGCTTTAAGGTTTCCGTGTTTTGTGCAGCTTGTAACAGCTTCCGCCTTGATATTTTTGGCTTAAGCCTTGCCCGTATCAGCCGGTCTCGGCGTTTACGTTCTAGCAAACCTACAATTTTGTCTAACGGAGAAAATTTCATTTATTACTCGTTAAAACATTTTCCCCGCTTCTTTCCTGCTGCATATACGGTACAGTCAGGCATGTCTTGAGCTAATTTTCCGCTTAGTGATTGAGTAGATGCTAACCCGGAATTTTTAGGGAATACCATTTGCTTGGTCAAAGCACTCCGAGGTCTAAAGCCATATTGAAGTGCTGTTTTAATACACCTTGCGACCTTTAAGGCTCCGCGATAGCCAAATCTGGGACGATTTAAGATAGCATTTAAATCGACTACGGGAATATGGGGGAAACTCAAGGAAGAACCAAAATAAACTACCGATTCTGCATCAAGACCACCAATGAAATCCAGTAATTCATCTTCCGTTTGTTTCATGGACTCGTACTTGCCAAAGGCCAGTGTCCCTTTCGTAATCAGGATTTCTGGGTCTAACCCTGTTTCCAACAAATAATCTACACTGGTTTCTCGTGCTTCTGTACTCCAGGGATGGAAGTTATAGATTACTACACGCATCCCAAAATCACGATCCAACATGTGAGCAAGAGATAAGCACTTGATAGCATCATGTCCTTCGATAATCGCTAACTTCCCTTCTATATAACTCTTAGCTGCTTCAAATTCAGTCTTGATTGCGGCATATTCCTTTTCCATTAGGGCAGCCGCCTGTTCTTCCATCCCTAAATATTTTGCCGCCCCTTCGAGCCATTTTTCTGTAGCACTGATTCCATAGGGGAGGATAGTAGAATTTAACGGCGTACCAAACTTGTCTGACATGGCTTTGCCAATGGTATAGCCAAGATCCAAACATAAGGTACAGTTGACTGCTGCACTCGGTGCTTGCTTGAGTTCTTCTAATGTGCAATCACCTGCGATGACGCTGTGAACTCTTGCCCCCATTGCTTCTATTAATCGCACCAATTCTTTGACATCAGTTTCGACTTCTGTCCTTTCAGGGCCCATCTTTGCGCCCACAATATTGACAGCATTGGCTAGTTGTGCCTTCCGCTCTGGAGTTGGCGGCTCCATAAAGTCTACAATTTGCCGAAATACGATATCAAATCCACTGCGATATTCCCCGGCGAATCCTTCACAATGTATCGTCATGATCTCAGCATCGATTTCGCTGCGGGCTTTATTCACTACGTCATCAACACAGTCGCCAATAATACCAGACGCACAACTAGTGGCAACAACGATCGCATCAGGATGGTATTTTTCATCTACTTCTCGAATCGCGCCTTTTAATTCTTTTTCCCCTCCAAAAATTACCGCCTTCTCACTCATGTTCGTAGTCACCACGGGTTCATAAGGGGAACCACTATTGCGGCTATTAGTCAGCTTGTATGCCCGCTTAACTCCATAAGCACAGCCACTCGGCCCATGAGAAATGACGATCGCATTTTTAATCCCACTTAAAATCTTCGTTGCAGTCCAAAATTTACAGGGGCGGGTATGACTACCTTGTAAAGTGGTCTTAATCTTACCTTCTTTTGCCAAGCGATAAAGTTCGCTCAAGTTTCCGTAAAATACGACATTCTGATCTATCATGATAGTTCTCCAAATATTTCATCTTTTTTAAACGCAGAGGGTCGCTGAGGTTGGCGCAGAGGAACGCAAAGTTTTGAATAGAGGCTCAAACTCTGCGCTCCTCTGCGTTGAAAATTCAATCTACCAGACGTTTAAGATCCACTCGCGATCGTGCTTGTTCTCCATATCTGCAAACATGGCGTTGGCGATGTTATCTGCTAGCCATTCTGCTCCTTTGTAGCCAATCACAGGATATTTCCACAGACCTGCACGGTCAAAGCTAGGAAATCCTACCCGAACCATCGGAATTTTGTTGTCGATAGAAATATACCGACCCTTGGAATGACCTAGAATCAAGTCAATTTCGAGGGATTTATCTGTAATGCGGCGCTCTAATTCCCAGAGGTCTGCATTCCAGATAACTTCGATATCACAGGCTGCTTGCTTCTCCAACTCGGCAATTCTTGGGTCTTTGGTGCAGGCTTTGTTGTCGTCTCCCAACAACATCAGCACTGGCTCTAACTCAACTTCTAAGCAGAACTCTGCTAGACCAATTACTAGATCGGGATCTCCGTAAATAGCTACCTTCTTGTTGGCGAAGAACATGTGTGCGAGGTCTGCGATCGCATCAATAGCTTTACCACGTTCTCTGACTAAAGATTCTGGTATTGGTTTACCAGTCAGTTTGCTGATATTTTGCAGCCAAATGTCAGTATTTTTGATACCAATTGGTGTTGGGCCAAGAATTGCCGGAACTTTGAACTTCTCTTGCAAAAATTCAGCTGCGCTACCGCCTTCATATTTACATAAGGCAATAGTTCCCAACGCATTAGCAGAATCAGCAATTTCTTCAATAGTTGTATTCCCAAAGGCAAAACTTGTCTTATCGGGCATGGTGGGCGCATCGAAGGTTTCTGTATCCAGTAATATGTTTCCTGGAACATCCATTTCTTTTAAGATGCGTTTAACTTCAGTGACATCTCCAGGGTTAAGCCACCCAGTAATGATGTTCAGCTTGCCAGTTGGTTGGCCTTTTTTTGCTAGAGTAGAAATGATTGCATGTACGCCGATATTATAGCCTGTTACCTGACTGCCTTTGTAACTGGGGGTATGTACAGGAACAAGAATAACCTTGCGATCGGGATAGTCTTTCTTTAACTGGGCGTTGAGCTTGTTAATAGTTCCTTCGATATCATCCCCAATTGTCTCAGTTGAACAAGTCGTAATAATTGGGATAATCCGTAAATCGGGATATCGTGCTACTAAGGTCTTTACGCCTTCCTCAATGCGTGGCTGTCCTCCAAGGACAGCGCTATTTTCATGGAGTGAAGAAGAAGCAATGTCGAAATTTTCCTTCAAATGCTGGGCAAACAAGAGACGAACGAACATACTACATCCCTGTCCTCCATGCACCAGGGGAATACAATCTTTGATTCCAATGGAAGCGTATTCAGCCCCAGCAGGCTGACAGGTAAATATAGGATTGATGATTCCCTTGCGTTCTTTCTGTTTTACGACTAAAGACATTCTCTTGACTCCTATGTGGTAAAAAATTGCGTGATTTTGTTTGGCGTTGCTGAACGAAGAGATGAAGTGTCTTTTCGAGCTTAAGAAAGTGGAGCGATGTCTGTGGCGAGCTAAAGCTGCATCCAACCAAGAAGCAAGCTACTCATAGCATCGATTACAGAAGAAAAGTAGAATTGAATTTCGTGAAAATCTTGAAAGCTAGATGAGATGCTTCTGTAGTCAGACACTATGCGGACACTACGTTTCTTAGCAATGCTTTTGGTGTAGCCCGTCGCAGCGTTAGCGTTAGCTTGCCGTAGGCATCGCTCTCTACTCTGCAAGTCTCTACTCTGTAAGAAAATTTCTGCACAAACACTAACAGGATGACTTGACTCTAATTCATGCTCCAATTCAACAACGCCGTTCGTTTGTAGGACTTACGCAAAAACTCTCTCAAACTCTCTTCCCCCGTGGCCTCTACGTCCTCTGTGGTTTGTTTTCCTTACCTTTGCGTAAGTCCTAGTTTGGTTAAATTACCGATCCAATTGCTTTAATAAAGCGAATAATGTAATTCACCATTTTTCGACTTGGTTATTACAATATCGACCAGCATTGCCTTAACAGCTTCCAGTACTGCCTTCTTTTGCGAGTTCTCCATGCTATTTAACCATGAAAACCTAATTTCCAGGTCAGCCGAAAGGATCTTCGCATCTGCATAAAAACCCCTGTCAATCAAGGTTTCCAGAACTACCTTTTCTCCAGTCAAGATTTGGGCGGTCATATTGAGAACACCATTGATGTTTTCTTCCCGATCCCATGCACGAGAGTGAAACTGCCACAAACAACGTTCTTGAATTAATTTTGTGACTTCCGCAGCTCGTTCTTGAATGTATGACGCGATTTCCTTAGCTTGCACTTGAACCTGTGGTGCAACTTCCTTCGCTTGTGGTTGAACTTGTGGTGCAGTTGCTTTAGCTTGTGGTTGAACCTGTGGTGCAGTTGCTTTAGCTTGTGATTGAACCTGTGGTGCAGCTTCCTTAGCTACTTGTGGCGCAACTTCCTTCGCTGGCTGTTTGACCTGTGAAGTGGCTTCCTTAACTTGCTGTTGAACTAAAGAAACGACTTGCTCAGATAGCTCTTTGGTTGCTTTACCGTTGCCATTACCATTGGTACTTGGCAGATTTTGCCCACCACGGATATCATCCTTAGCCAACTTCATCAAAGGGGAGTAAATGGCATTGTACAT
>NZ_JAVRBS010000005.1:0-144758 GCF_034531155.1 Nostoc sp. ChiVER01
TTGTGTTCTGAACGAATGAACTTGTGTTCTGAACGAATGAACTTGTGTTCTGAACAAATGGACTTGTCCACTTAATTACTTTTTAAACCTGAAGAAGCTCACCCTTGCTAAGGCTACAGTGGTGTACACAAGTCTGAAATAGCTGATTAACCAAGGTTTTACCCCACCCTAACCCTCCCCTTGTAAAGGGGAGGGTACTAGATTTCTTTCCGGCTTCCCCCCTTTCCAAGGGGGGATTGAGGGGGGTAATTTGACTTGTGTGTACACCGAGCAAAGAGAGTTTGTGATATTATTTGTCCTCAGAATGGGGATGTCTGGGTAACAGGCTCTTTTTCTGTTTTTCTTGGAAACTGCTAGCTTGTTTCAGGACTGGAATACACTGGTTAATCATCCACATTAAAACCTCGATTGGTGAGTCTCCTTGCTGAAGGCGGTTTTCGGCATTTACGCCAATTAATATTGTTTGCAGAATAAGGAAGAAAGCGTAGGCGTAACCCGTCGTAGACATCGCTCTTTGTCTTGCACTTTTACCACGTTTTTTAGCTGACATCTAAAATTCACCTTGTTTTTGAGTTTACAAGGTCAATTATTTTTTTGGGTGTTTCCCCAGACATATCCCCCACGCAACGTCTATAATGCTTGTATCGTCAGCTTTTGCGGCTTGGGGAAGCTTGTTTGTTTGGGTAATTAAAAATTATTTGACTGATGTCAAGAAATATTCGTGCAGATGAATCAGTTTTAGAGAATGTACTTAGTCTGGTAGAAGGATTGCTGCAACTGTCGGTAGAGCAAGACTGTGAATCAAAACTTCCACTTTGCGTTGTCTGGAATGCTGAGAAGTTGCGAATTACCGGATATAAAAGCCAACAAACAAGAGGAAACAGAAGCAAAACAACTGAAGTTGGTACAAAGAAGGAATATTTACTCAACCAGATTAAAGATGCTGGCAAAACTTTAAAACTTCCCCTGCAAAAAGCAGAATCTAACGTTTCTCAGAAAGACAGAGAATTACAAGAACTTCAAATTGCACTTGACTGGCTATGGAAGTTGGGAGTGCGAGAACCGCAAAAAGCCTCGAATAATCAAGGTTATTGGAAATTTACTCTGACGCTAAAACATCAGACAGCGACGATAAAAGAGAATCTGGAGGTGGTTAAGCAGAAGTGGAAGGAACACCAAAAGACGAATTTAAAAAAAACATCCCAGGTGAAAACAACAGATAATAGCTTCGATTGGCAAGAAATCTGCGGCGCTATGCTGGAAAAGCACAAGCGTCTCACCACAAATGAGTTGCTGTTCGCTGATGATGAGATGAAATTTGAGCTAGAGGCAATTCATGTCCCTTTAGCATTAGTGGAGCGTAACAAACCGAAGAAGTGCAGCGAGGATATTTCCGCAGAACAAGGTTCACGACTTTACGAACCGAGTTATGAAGAAAAGCAGCGATTTGAACATGAGGCTTTTTTAGAGCAAATTATCCGTAATGGTGTTGGTAAAACTCAAGGACACCGCATCGCTTTAATTGGGGAACCGGGTGCGGGAAAAACTACTCAGTTGCAAACTATAGCTTTTTGGATATTAAACAACAATCTGGGTTTACCAATTTGGATTTCTTTGGCAGACTTGCAAGGAAAGAGTGTAGAAAATTATCTGTTGCAAAATTGGCTGAAGAATGCTTTAGAAGTGGTACGCGTAACAGAAGAACAGGAAAACGCTTTTGCAGATTTATTCAAGAATAATCGTGTGTGGTTGTTGTTGGATGCAGCAGATGAAATGTCTTCACTCCAACCATTAACTGATATTTCCCAGCAGTTGATGGGATGGGTGAAAAATGCGCGGGTTGTGCTGACTTGTCGGGTGAATGTTTGGGAAGCAAACGCCAACGCTTTAGAAAATTTCGAGACGTATCGGTTACTCAATTTTGAATATCCGCAACAGGTGCAAGAGTTTATTCGGCGTTGGTTTCACAACAAGAATGCAGACAAAGGGAAAAGATTATGGCAGGAATTAGATAAAGCTGAACGTCAACGCATCCAAGATTTAGTTAAAAATCCTTTGCGGTTAGCGCTGTTGTGTAGCACTTGGCAAGGTTCCGATAAAGGTTTACCGGAAACTAAAGCCGGACTTTATCAGCAGTTTGTGGAAGAGGTTTACAAGTGGAAAGAAAATCGCTTCCCTACCACCGAACAGCAGCAAGAGGAATTAAACGCAGCGTTGGGACATTTGGCGAAACGAGCAATCGATCAAGAAACCTCACGGTTTCGGCTACGACATAAGTTTGTGCGTGAGGAATTAGGTGATCCAAAACAGCAAAATTCTTTATTTTGGTTAGCGTTAAAGTTGGGATGGCTAAATGAAGTTGGACTGGCTGCGGAATCAGCAACGAAAGAGAAAGTTTACGCTTTTTACCACACCACATTTGAGGAATATTTTGCAGCGTTGGCGGTTGATGATTGGCATGAGTTTCTGAATCATGTTCCCAATAAGCCCGCGCGAGGCGTTTATCGCATTTTTGCACCGCAGTGGAAAGAGGTGATTTTGCTGTGGTTGGGACGTGAGGATGTGGGGAGGGAGGAGAAGGAAGAGTTTATTCAGGCGTTGGTGGAATTTGATGATGGGTGCGGAGAATGCAGAGCTATTGATAGAGTCAGAAGGGGGTTTTACGAGTTTCGCGCTTATTTTCTCGCTGCTGTGGGGGTTGATGAGTGGAAAAATTCTTGCAACGCAGATGCTATTGTGGCGGAAATTGTTAAATGGGGCTTTGGCGAGTTTAAGGTTGAACAAAACGAGTGGGTGGAATTTCTCGAACCAATCGAAAAGGGAGCAAGGACAGCACTACCTCAGACAAATCGCATAAAAGCGATTGATGCTTTGGTAGAGTTAATCGGCAATCCACAACTGGATGATGATACCCGAAGGCTAGTGGCAGAAAGCTTAGATAAAATTGGCTCTGGCAACCAAAAAGCGATTGATGCTTTGGTAGAGTTAATCGGCAATCCACAACTGTATTATTATACACGATGGCAAGCGGCATCTAGCTTAGGGAAAATTGACCCTGGCAACCAAAAAGCGATCGCTGCTTTGGTAGATTTAATCAGCAACCCACAACTGCATGATGATCCCCGATGGCAAGCGGCAGAAAGCTTAGTGCAAATTGGCTCTGGCAACCAAAAAGCGATCGCTGCTTTAGTGGAGTTAATTGGCAAACCACAACTGGATGATTCTACCCTATGGCTAGCGGCAGATAGCTTAGGGCAAATTGACCCAGACAACCAAAAAGCGATCGCTACTTTGGTGGAGTTAATCGGCAATCCACAACTGTATGATTGGCAAGTGGCACAAAGCTTAGTGAGAATTGGCTCTGGCAACCAAAAAGCGATCGCTGCTTTAGTGAAGTTAATTGGCAAACCACAACTGGATGATTCTACCCAAAGACAAGTGGCAGATAGCTTAGGGCAAATTGATCCAGACAACCAAAAAGCGATTGATGCTTTGGTGGAGCTAATCGGCAAACCACAACTGGGTAATTTTACCCGATCGCTAGCGGCATACATTTTAGGGCAAATTGGCTCTGGCAACCAAAAAGTAATTGATGCTTTGGTGGAGTTAATCGGCAAACCACAACTGGATGATTCTACCCGATGGCAAGCGGCATCTAGCTTAGGGAAAATTGGCTCTGGCAATCAAAAAGCAATTGATGCTTTGGTGGAATTAATCCGCAAACCACAACAAGATGATTCTACCCAAAGACAAGTAGCATCTAACTTAGGGAAAATTGGCTCTGGCAACCAAAAAGCAATTAATGCTTTGGTGGAGTTAATCAGCAAACCACAACTGGGTAATTTTACCCGATGGCAAGCGGCATCTAGCTTAGGGAAAATTGGCTCTGGCAATCAAAAAGCGATTGATGCTTTGGTGGAATTAATCCGCAAACCACAACTGCATGATTCTATCCAAAGGCAAGCGGCATATAGCTTAGGACAAATTGACCCAGGCAACCAAAAAGCAATTGATGCTTTGGTGGAATTAATCCGCAAACCACAACTGCATGATTTTACCCGATTGGAAGTGCCAAAAAGCCTAGGGAAAATTGGCTCTGGCAACCAAAAAGCGATCGCTGCTTTAATCGAGTTAATTGGCAAAACACAACTGGATGATGATACCCGCTCACTAGCGACAGAAAGCTTAGGGCAAATTATGTTAGAAGAACAGATGCCGAGTGTTATCACTGTGTTGAAGTATTACTTATCACCTGAAACTTACAAAAATGATTTTAAGCGATTTGATAAGTGCTACGAAATTATCTGGAAGTGCGCCCAAAGTATGCCCTACCCCGCTTTTTATCAAGCTTGGTATCAACAAGAGAAAGTGAAAGATGGAGAGTAAAAAAGAAAAATATTTCCTCCAACCAAAACATAAGCGAAATTGCAAACAGAATGGAAATGCGATCGCCTTTATGTTTTATAGAACCCATTTGACATCTTATAAGATTTTAGATTAAGGTACTTCTCAGCATCTACAATCCAATGTTAATGGCGTATTCCAGCAACCTCACTGATGCAGAATGGGAAATTTTTGAACCCTTATTGCAAGATATCTTACCGACTAAGAAGCAGACTAGACCGACCAACTGGACAAAGCGAGAGATATTCAATGGAATTCTTTATCAACTGAAAAATGGGTGCAATTGGCAAGACTTACCCAAGGATTTTCCGCCTTATTCCACCGTCTATTGGCACTACAAACAGTGGCGAGGGGCTGGGGTATTTGAGGAACTGATGAGTGTCTTACATGGAAAAGTGCGTGAACAGATTAAAAAAAACCGCACTGGACGACGTTGATTATCATTGACTCCCAAGCGGTGAAAAATACCTGCAATGCCAGTGTGGAGTCGAAAGGTTTTTGTTTCTACAAAGCCACCAACGGTATTAAAAGACATCTGGCTATTGACACCCTTGGGTTTCCCTTCTTTACACACTGCACTCGAGCCAATGTCTCGGATGATGCCGGATTAAAAGAGAAGTTTACTCTCAACATCGACTATTTCAAGTCAAAACAAGAGTGATATTCCTAAGAGCACCATCCTGCTAGATCATGGATATCACCCAGAATATTTGACTCAGGAGTTAGAGCGGGTTTACCCAGAGATCATGACCAAAATCCAGTTTCAACTTTCTACGAAACCTTCAAAACAAGATAAAGCAGCACAAGGAAAATCTGGATTTGTTCCGGCAATAGCCAGATGGGTGATCGAACGCTCCAATGCTTGGATGGAGCGTTGTAAAATTCTGGTTAAGAACTTTGAACGAACCCTCGCTGGTGCCACTGCCAAACTCAACCTCTGCTTCATCAGGTTAATGATTAAAAGGCTTTCAGTCCCTTCCTAAGATGTCAAATGGGTTCTATATACTTCACTGCGATGAGCGATCGCCACAACAAGTACCTGCACAACTTCATCGTTTATAGAATAAATGACTCTGTAATCCCCGATTCGGTAGCGATAGTAACCTGTATAATCTCCCTTCAGGGCTTTAATGTTGGGGTGCGATCAAGGAGTTTGTTCTAGCTGCTGCAAACATCGGGCAATTTTTTTAGCAAAAGCTCTGTCAGCATTAACATAAACTTCCTAGACATCGGGATGAAGAATAACTTCATACATCAAAGCGAAGAGTTCTCCAAGCGGTGTATTGGGCTTTAGGCGTTACTGATGAGTGCTTAACTCGCTCTAACAATCCAGGAATTGCCAAAAGTTCTTGGGTTGCAGCTTCGCTTTCAGCATTTGCCAAATAAGCAGCAAAATCAGTTAGCACCTGTAATCGTTCTGGAGATAGTTGCTGGAGTAAGTCATTAAGCTGTTGCTGTAACTCTGCGACAGAAATCAAATCTGCTGATGACCCATCATCCATCGGAGAATTATCGGTAGTATTCATTGCCTACTTCAGAATTTTAAGGTTTAGTTTTTATTATGCATCAAATCTTCCAGGTGCTTTGGTTATCTTAGGAGAAACTGTGGCAGAGGCGATCGCAGCTAATCAAACAGATATTGTGAACAGAATGGGAATGCGTAGGCGTAGCCCGCCGCAGGCATCGTTTTTTTATCCCCCCTTGTAGAGGCGCGATTCATCGCGTCTTCTTCCTTCCCGTCATTTACACAGCGCCAATAATTCCGAGTTTTTTGGGTTGGCAATTACATCAATGCAAAGCAATAATTGCATAAATTTTTGTATTAATCAAAGATGTAATCATGAATCATTTCGATCCTCAACCAAAAAACAACAAACCCAAATACAAAGGTAAATATCGAATTGATTCAACCCGTTTACCAGCATGGAGTTATGCTAGCAATGCTGGATATTTCGTTACTATTTGCACCGACGGGAAAAAATGCTTTTTTGGTGAGGTTGTGCAGGGTGAAATGCAGTTATCACCCATTGGAGAAATTGCTCATAAATTGTGGTACGAAATTCCTGAGCATTTTTCTAATTGTCAGATAGATTCGTTTTGCGTCATGCCTAATCATATTCATGGGATTTTGGTTATTAATCAAATACGAGAAGGAGACGCGATGAATCCACGAACACTGGAAGAAGACGCGATGAATCGCGTCTCTACAAGTCAACGGGGGGATGGGGAACGGGGTGGGGTTACTGGGTTATTTAATCCGATGTTGTCTAAAAATTCTCTTTCTAAAATTATTAGGTGGTACAAAGGACGATGTACATTTGAAATTAATCAAATTTATGAAGGTTTTGGATGGCAAGGAAGGTTTCATGACAACATAATTCGTAATGAATTCGCCCGCGATCGCATTAGACAATATATTATCAATAACCCAATCAATTGGGAACGCGATTACGAACAACCACCCCATTCCCCCTTGTAGAGACGCGATTCATCGCGTCTTCTTGTGTTTGATTCATCGTTATTGACGCGTATAACGATGTTTCACCCCAATAGGAAAATATTCAAAATCACCCATTGGTGCTAACGTAATCTGTGGTGTTTGATATTCTGCGGGAACATAATTAGCAAACTCGCTATTTAAACGTAGCAGTTGTGAAAGAATAGAAGATGCGATCGCTTTTCTTCGCTCTTCACTACCCTCTACCCCTGCTCCTAATTCCACAACCACAGATAAAAATCGATTCTTATCTGCATCTTCCTTCACCTGCAACACAAATTTACCCGTCACCCATTCTTGAATTCCTGGTTGTTCTAATCCCACCGTCACATTTTCAGGATAGATATTTGCGCCAAAGTAAGAAACTGTAAAGTTAGAACGCCCGAAGACATAAACAAAAGGTAGCTGATGAATACCTCTAGGTGAGTGGGTAGAGACGCGATTAATCGCGTCTGTATGGAGTGGGGAGTTTTCTAACGCTGCAACAGGGTTAAATCCCCATTCTGCTAAAAATTGCAGCATGGCATCATAACTAATTATCCCGCCAGTATCCAAGATGTCATAACGGACTAAGGGAATACCGTTATCTCCCGAAAACAGCAATCCGCCATCTTGAACTTCAAAAAAGCGATTGCAAGGATCATACTGTACCAGCGTGGGTAAACGTGATTCCCCAAATAAAGCTCTAGCAGCATTAGGATTTTCTGCCAAAAAACGGCGAATGCAGATACTTAACGGTGTTTCATTACCCAAAACTCCTGCATCCGCAGTGCCGTAAAGTGATGCAAAATCATAACAAGGATTTTGTGAACCAACTCTTTCACCAACTAAACTCCGCCATTCTTCACTAAATACTTCTCCTGCCATAACTAACTTAATCTGATATTGCTGCCACTCCACACCAGAAGCGATACCAGTATCAATCACATCTTTTAAAAATGGCGGGTATCCCAATAACACCACTTGTTCAAATGCTGAACCTAATTCTTGAACAACTCGCAAGATTTCTTCTTTGTTGTTACCAGGAGTAATTACAGTGATGGGATAACCTTTGCTAGCAAGATAACGACAGCAATTAGTAGTAAACATTCCACCTACCCAAGTGCCTAAAGTGAAACAAATCACTGCTAGGGTACGTCTGGTATCTGTATAGAAACTATCGTGAAAAATTTGTTCAAAGCGTGTGGCGATTTGGAGTTCATCTGTGAAAAAACGAGGCCAAAATGTCGGTTTACCACTAGAACCGGAAGATGCAGCTATCATGTCGCATCCTTGGAGTTGTCCGTTGCGGCACAAGTCAGCTAAAGGATAACGCAGTATATAATTTTGTTTAGCGATCGCTGGTAGTTTTTGAAACTCCTCTAAAGTTTGAATAGTCGCGGGATTAATTTCCCTCTCTGCTAAAAAAGCCTTGTAGGCAGGTACATTAGCCGCGACATCGTGAAAAAAACTCAGAGCTGCGGAAGTTTGAGTGTTGAGATGCCGTTGCAGTATCGTTTCTAGGGGGGTAGACAGAAAATCTTCAAATGCTTTAATTACTTGCTGCTGTCTTGATTTCTGGTTCATGACGCTTGTTGTTTATCCTGAAGTAGAACCAACACCGTTACTTGCTGCCAGTATTTTAGCTGTTATCTAATACCCCCAAAACCCCAATTATTCTTAGCAACACGGATTTAATATAGGAATACTCAGCCCCTAATATTTCCTAAAATATCCGAAAATGAGATCATGCACTTGTAGTCATTCAATAAAACCTTCATTTATCCTTGGGCACCATGCAGCTCTATTGCAGTAAACAACACACAAATAATGGTAGTAACCGCTTTTGTACCCATTGTGGTGAACCATTACCTCTTGCTGTGGGACAGATGGTGAATAATCGCTATCAAATTATCCGTCAATTAGGGCAGGGTGGCTTTGGACGCACTTATTTAGCGGAGGATAGAACTAAATCCCATCAAACCTGTGTGCTGAAGGAATTTGCACCCCAAGTAGAAGAAAAGCAAGATTTACAAAAAGCTAAAGAGTTATTTGAACGAGAAGCAAACGTTCTGAAAACACTCCAGCATCCACAGATACCGCGTTTTCACGCCTCGCTACAAGTGAAGATAGGCACTAAAGATTTTTTCTTTTTAGTGCAAGATTATGTGGATGGTGATAATTATTACCAATTATCAGAACAGCGTGAAACTCAAGGAAAAACTTTTAGTGAAGAAGAAATAATCACCCTACTGCAACAGATTTTACCTGTGTTATCCTACATTCACTCACGAGATGTAGTTCACCGTGATATCTCTCCTGATAATTTGATTTGGCGGCGTTCTGATAATCTGCCAGTGCTGATTGATTTTGGTGGTGTTAAGCAATTGCCAGCTTCTCAAGGTTTTTGGCGCACCAAGTTAGTTGGAAATAACACTTTGCTGGGTAAAAAGGGTTACGCCCCAGAAGAACAACTACGCCAGGGAAAAGCATTTTTTAGTAGTGATTTCTACTCTTTAGCGGTGACATCACTGGTGTTGCTCACAGGAAAAGAGCCACAAAAATTATACGACAGCTACCAGGGAATTTGGGGATGGGGAAAGGAAATCCGAGTTAGTCCGCAACTGGAAGCAGTGTTAAAAAAGATGCTGGCTTATAAACCAAGCGATCGCTATCAAAGAGCCGAGCAAATCCTCAAAGATTTACCATCGCCAACTGCGACTAAATCCACAGGTAATTATATTACTACCAAGATTAAAACGATGGTAGTTGCTCCAGGAAGACAACGCGCCAGTGCTGTTATGAGTAGATTCCAGAACAAAACGCAAGCAATAGCGAAACCCATATCTTGGCCTGTTTGGATTCGCCCTTTTGTGATGAGTTTAGGGGGAACAGCTTTAATTGTTTTAACTGGTGCAGGTACTTTGGCGGTGGTAAATGCAGTCATTAGAAGCGTAACTTCTATTACTATCCCATCAATCTCATTACCGCAAATTCCACAGCTTCCAAATCCAATCGGTAAACCAGTCAGCGACAAAGGAAAAAATCGCAATCTTCAGGAAATTATCAGTCGTCGTCAACAGCTAAAAATTACTGAAGGATTTTTTACTCCCTTTGTAGATGATTTATTTTATACAAAAAAACCAGAATTAAAGGGACGTAGCCTCACATCTAAATCTGAAGATGCTGGTTTACGAGATGAATGGTATGGTATTGCTGACGATTTATTGGATAAACTAGAACAGGCTGACCTCAGTACAGCAGCTCGTCAAAAATTGGGTAAATATAGTCAAAAAGATTATGTAACATGGAGACGGCAAGCGCGATCGGGGCAGTTTGGGAATTATACAATTGATCAGCTGACCAAAGATACAAATGAAAAATTTGATCGGTTGTTTCCCGATCAAGAACGTGGGAAACTCAATCAACAAACTTTTGGTCAAGTTTGGTATGCGATCGCAGCCGATCAAGTCAGTAAAGTACAATCTGGCAAGTAAAGGGATTGGGAACTGGGAACTAGGGACTAGAGACTGGGGAAGAATAACTAATAACAAATGACAAATAACAAATGACTAAAATATATTGTTCTCAAGGACATGAAAATTCCCCAGGTAGTCGCTTCTGTCTCCAGTGTGGTGAAAAGTTGTTGGATACACCCATAAGTTATAGTATCCAACCGGGACTAACTTTAGGCGATCGCTATGTGATTGTGCGTCAAATTGGCCAAGGTGGTTTCGGACGCACTTATTTAGCTGAAGATGTCAATCGTTTCCGCGAACTTTGTGTTTTAAAAGAATTTTCCCCCCAAGTTCAAACCGCCTACGTTGTCCAAAAAGCTGAAGAACTGTTTGAGAGAGAAGCGAGTGTTCTCTATAAACTGCAACATCCCCAAATTCCCCGCTTCCGGGAACTGCTTCGGATGAACTTAGGGGGGAAAGAATATCTGTTTTTGGTGCAAGATTACGTAGAAGGGGAAACTTACAACTCGTTGTTAAATGCCCGACTACAACAGGGTTTGCGCTTTACAGAAGTAGAAGTACGGCAATTGTTGCTTTCAATTTTGCCAGTGTTAGAGTATATCCACTCTATAGGCGTTATTCATCGAGATATATCTCCAGATAACTTAATGCTTCGCACTGTTGACAAATTGCCAATGTTAATTGATTTTGGCGGTGTCAAACAAGTAGTAGCAACTGTTGCTTCCCAATATTATCAACCCGGCGTAGTTGCATCTTCCCCATCACCAACCCTATTGGGTAAGGTAGGATTTGCACCCCCAGAACAGATGCAAACTGGGTTAGTCTCTCCCCACAGCGACTTGTATGCAATGGCTGCAACAATGTTGGTTTTACTGACAGGTAAACAACCCCAAGAATTAATTGATACCTACAATCTGACCTGGCAGTGGCGACGGGAAGTAAGCCTGAGTCCGATTTTGGGACAGGTATTAGATAAAATGTTATCTGCCAGACCAAGCGATCGCTATCAATCAGCCAGTCAAGTACTCCAAGCCCTTAACCCGCCCCCAGCTAACTTTCCCCCAACTCAATACCCTACCCCACCACAACCCACAGCCGCCACCGTCGCCGTCTCTCCACCTCCCCCATCCCCCACTCTGCGGGAAGCTGAAGCTACATACCCCTCATCTCCCCCATCCCCTCAACCCACAAGCTGGTGGACACCAACAAAAACCTTCCTAGTAGCGGCGATAGTAGCCGGTACTGTTGGATTACTTTGGTGGGGACTGAATAGTAACCGTGATATAGCGGACAAACCTAATCCTACAGCCAGCCCAACCCCAACCAGTGAGCAACCAACCGATCCTTTAGCGCAGTATTCACCAGCCGAACGGCAGCGTAAAGAACAATTAAGCGATCGCCGTCAACAGTTGGGTATTAACTCTAACTTTTACGTAAACTTGGTGAATGAAGTTTTTTGGGATAGAAATCCTAGTTTACGAGGACGCACTCTCAGCGATGGCCCTGAAGATGCAGATTTACGGGCAGAATGGGATAAAACAGCTTCAGAATTGTTGGAAAAATTAGCGCCACTGAGTTCTAATGCACGCCGACAACTGGGAACTTATACAAGTGCTGAACGCGATCGCTGGAAAGTGGAAGTAAACAAAATCAACGTTGGCAGTCGTTCTTTGTATGATTTAGGAGATGCAGCTTTTTTCAATGTATTCTCTGAACAGCGTGGTAAAGATTTTCGAGATCAGCCCATTGGACAAGTTTGGTACGGTTTTGTTAGCGATCAACTCAGTGCTATCCTCGCCGGTAGCGCCTTCCAGAAACTTGTCTTTGATCCGGGCGCTATCAGCAAAACAGTTAGTGGTACTCTTCAACCTGGTAGTGGTAAAGTATTCATCGCTGGACTTGCTAAAGAGCAATCTTTGGGATTGAAGCTACAAGCAAATTCCCAAGTTTTGTTATCAGTCTATTCACCCTCTGGCAAAATCAAATTTTTAGAAGATTCTAAAGAGCGAAGTTTGTCAACTAAATTACCAGAAAACGGATTTTACGAGTTTGTCGTGGTTTCCACAGCATCGAAACCAATAGATTATCAACTCAGCATTACAGCAGAAAATCCCACCCCTCCTCCATCGCCAACACCAACGTCCACAGAAACACCCACCTCAACGCCAACTCCTACACCAACTCCTACACCAACTCCCACAGAAACCCCCACTCCTACATCGACACCAACACCAGAGACAGCACCTCAATAAACCGCGTTGCATAATTGCAGGATAATTTAGTAACTTCCAAAATTCCTCCCCTGCCTCCCCTGCTCCCCTGCCCCCCTGCCTCAAATTATTCCTTGTCCACAACTCCTAAACGCAACGCAATTCGTTTGTATTTCATTGCATCATAAGGTGTACCTCTGTGCATCACCTGGGAGTTGTCCCAAAAAATAATATCTCCTGGTTGCCAAACATGGGAGTAGATTGGTGTACAGTCTAGAACAGTCGTAAACAAATCCTGCCAGAAACGTTTTGCTTCCTCTGGTCTATCTTCCATACCCACTGCGATCGCAGTGTCCGAACCTAGATATAATCCCTTTTTACCAGTGACTTTGTGAGTAGACACAATCGGATGCACTTTTCTTGGTACATCCTCTACATTGCTACTTTTAGAAAACATTGGTGGTGAGTGATACATCGACATCTGCTCTAACTGCTGCTGATGTTGGTGATCTAGGTTATTATAAGCCTCTATCATGTCGAGAAACTCTGTAGTATGGGGCTGCCCATTTACACCTTCTGGAGGCACTTCCACACCATAAAGCATTACAACATATAGTGCATTCATATCCAATCCCTCTGTGCTGGGGACACCATCTTTATCATGATGCCATTCCCAAGCGAACTTCCCTACAGGTGTTTCAGTAAGTCCCTTGGGATTACCCAATATATACACACCCTGGCTTTGCAAGTCTGGGCTAATATCGGGATCTAATGTTTTGGTTTTGGAATAGCCAAACATGAAGTCACCAAAGGTTTTACTAGAAAATTCTTTCAACTGCTTTGCGGTGATGTCTTGCTGTCTAACTACCACAACGCCGTGTTTCCAAAGTGATTCCTTTAATTCACGCGACTCTAGATTTGTGAGGTTGCTAAGATTACAACCCCGTAGGACTTCAACTCCGAGCCTTGATTGGTGTTTAGTTATTGGAGTCATTGTTATGCAATTATTTTTGGAGCAAACTATATTAACAATTAGTTAGTGTAAATAAAAAATTTGTCTAAATAGACTTTTGATCATTGAGAATTGTTTCAACAGTTTATGTAGGTATGCAACAGCTAATTTTTTCAACCCAAATAACTACCCAAAAGAGGTTGCAGACAATGCTGTGCGTCAAAAGGTAGAACTTTTATTGAATGGCTACTTACAGTAGAACTATAAAATAAAACAGGCTTTATACCTAATTTTGAGACTTAGGTTGTATGTAAAACTAATATTTGATTTCTGAAGAAGCTCTGTACAGATCGAAAAACCTAATTTCTTATTTCCTACTCCCTACTCCCCACTCCCCGCCCACGTAGATAATTTCAAAAATCAAATACGATTCCTATACTTCACTAAATTGAAATCCTCTGGAATTTGGATAGACATAACTTTTTCAATTTTTTGACAAGCTCCTGTCACATCAAGCTATTAACTTAAAAAAGATTAGCTTTGGCAAAAATAATTATACATGACAACAACCAGAAAAATCTAGACTAATTCTTGAGTTTGACCTTTTAAAGTCAAGCTAACAAAAGATTCTAGTCAAATTAACCTTAGCAACTTAATTATCAAAATTAAGAATTGCATTCTAATTTCATTTTTGAATTTTACACTAATCCTCTCGGATTGAAATTTATACCAATTCTCCAACTTGCTGGATCTAAATTTTTCAATTGCTCTCTTCGTAGCGGGACGTCCACTGTTAGTGTCTCCAAGAGTTGCCCATTGCAAATTGGTATTATTTTCCTCTAAAGCAACAAGTACTTCTGAAGGTTCAAATAACTATGAATATTCTATCTACCCAGTCTCTAGAAAGAAGTTATAAAAATCAAAAATATTTATCTACTGCTGATTCAGTGCGTACTTATCTGCGCGAGATTGGACGTATACCTTTATTAACTCATGAGCAAGAGATTAATTTGGCCAAGCAAGTTCAACAAATGATGGCTTTACTTGCTGCCAAAGAAAAATTAGCTATTCAATTAAAACGCCAACCGACACAGCAAGAATGGGTTGAAAATATAAATATCGGTGAGAAATCACTGCTGCAACAGCTACATCAGGGACATGAAGCCAAGCATATAATGATTCAGGCTAACCTGCGACTTGTAGTATCTATTGCTAAGAAGTATCAAAGACGTAACTTAGATTTTCTTGATTTAATTCAAGAAGGAAGTTTAGGTTTAGAGCGAGGAATTGAAAAATTTGACCCTACTAAAGGGTACAAGTTTTCAACCTATGGCTATTGGTGGATTCGTCAGGCAATTACACGGGCGATCGCCGAACAAGGACGTACTATCCGCTTACCTATTCATGTTACAGAAAAACTGAACAAAATCAAGCGTATTCAACGTGAACTAACTCAAAAATTAGGTCGTACTCCTACAGTAGTTGATATCGCTGATGAACTATCTTTAGAACCTAAAGAAATTCGACATTATTTACTTTTAGCACGTCAACCTGTCTCTCTAGAATTGCGAGTTGGCTCAGAAAAAGATATAGAATTACAAGATATGTTGGAGGATGATGGACTCTCGCCAGAATTATACGCTGACCAAAAGTTTCTCCAACAAAATATTCAAAATTTGTTATCAAAATTAACTCCCCAGCAACGGGAAATATTAATTTTACGTTTTGGTTTAACAGATGGAAATGAACTTTCTTTAGTGGAAATTGGTCAACGCATAGGTATTAGTCGAGAACGAGTGCGACAAATAGAGCAACAAGCTTTGAGTACTCTACGAAGACATAAGGATAAGATACACAGCTATAGGAATCGTATTTGATTTTTGAAATTATCTACGTGGGCGAAAAGTAGGGAGTAAGGAATTAGGCTTAGTTCTTGCTGGGAGGAAGGAGAAAGAGGCTTTTCTGATTTTTGCACATATGGGGTAATCATAAGTGATTAACCGGATTTGATATAAGAGCGTCTACGCAATCTACAAAAACAGAGATTGAACAGTCAAATCCTTCTGAGTAATGGTGAAGTTAGGCTGTTCTGCTGTGGCAATGAATGAAACGATCGCTTCACACGCCACAGCTACGGTTAACATTACTAGGTTTCGTGTCAGGGGATAATCACAGACATCATCATTAACCTCTAAAGGAACGCGATAAACATCATTCCAAATCACTTCTGCATAATCAGCCGATAGCCCAGCATGAAGACAAGGAATGCTTAATTGTTCAGCATAATCTTTCACTGCTTGACGTGCCACACTATTATCAAAGACATCAACAATTAGCTGACTATTTTTGAGTAATTGAGTTGTATTTGCTGATGTCAACTCAAGAGTTCTAGCATCAATTTTAGTACCAATTGCTCGATATAAATTGTTAGCCAAAATTTTCGCTTTGAAGGCTCCAACATCAGAACGGTAATAAGGCTGAGTCGAAAGGTTACGCTCCTCAATGCGATCGCGATCAATCACTGTAAGTTTATCAAAACCAGACCGAGCTAAGTTTTCCGCAATGTTAGCTCCTAATGCTCCAGCGCCACAAATGGTTACAGGATAATTTTTTAGCTTTGCCATCACTGCATTGCTGCGGTAAAGCTGTTCGTGAAAAAACATGTTCATTGTCCTCACCACTCTTGTTGTTCCATCACACCTACTAAAGATTGCAAGTCAAAATCGCGATCGCGTCCACTCAGACAAATGCCAGAACTGACAACAGTCAAGTCAGCTTTAGCGATCGCACTGGTATGGCGAACACCATCAGCAGTTGTCCAATCGACTGTCCAATAATCGCCGCGATCGTGGAATTGATTTAATTCACCGCCACCCATCCGCAATGCCTTTTTCAGTCGCTTTTCATCCTGTTGGGGTTGAGTAAAGCCCTCAATGCGCCGCGTTGCTAATTCATACACCGTGCGGATTTCTGGAGTAATGCCCTTAAACTGTAATTCCTCAGCAGGAATGAGTTGCTTGACGGCAGATTGCAGAGTTTCAACAATTGCCGGATCGGTACGGCGATCAACTTCCTCGAACCAGCAAGACTGTCCATTCCAACGGGCAATAATTTGCTCAAAGGTAACGCCCTCGGTAACTAGGTGGACTGCGATCGGCTTAACTACCTTCAACCGTTGACGCATATCTGCTTCATTCACAGGGTATGCTAACCAAGTTTGTTTTTGCAGTTGATATGCTAACCGCAGTCGCATTTGGGGAAAGTGTTGCAGGTATTCCGCAATCTGGGGTAAGTCTGCTTCTTCTACAAGCATTGCTGTTTTCTCATCCAAAACTTGAAAGATACCCCAACCTTGAAATTTACTAGGCTTTGGACTGAAGGTGTAGATCATCCCAGCTACCCGTGTGCGAACTCGTCCACCTTTGACACAGGGTGCAAGGAATTGGGTAGCAGACAATTGTGCTTGTGCGATCGCAATTTGGTTAATTAGCTTAAATATGTTAGTCATAACTAACTACCAATTTTTTTAAACAAGGTTACAGTTGCAACCCTATAAAATCTGATCTTCTTAATTACGAATTACGAATTACGAATTACGAATTAATAAAATTCTGCGTGCAAGTTTGTGGAGCATTATTGCGTGTTCTCAGTTACTAGAGGGACTCCACTGGTGAGTTGTTACACACTCTTTCAAGGATGGCTACTTTTAAGCCTACCTCCCAGGTTCTTTGTACTCCCCGTTCACACACGCCCACTGTATTTGACAGTGTTACTTTTCCTCTCGTACTAGTATGTAGGCTCCAAGAGTTAGGGCACGCAGGATATTAATATAATACAATATACTACATAAAATTGGAAGAGATGAAAAGAGGGATTTTGGAGTAGAGCGATCGCTGTTAATTTATACGCATTTTTCATGTCACTCATTAGTATTACCTCATTGGGTTGAGCGATCAAATTATTTCTTTTTCGATGTGGCTCTTGTTTGCGATCAGAAAATTTGTTAAATCAACCGTTTTCACGTAAGTAGGACAAGGCATGAAGTGAGATAATATCAGGATGCGTTAGAAGTAAGTATGACGCACCCCGATACACTCTACTTATCATCTCGCACAGGCAACGGCATATCCAAAATCTCCATCAGCAAATCTAGACGAGAGGGGCGTGTCAGGAGTGGGACAAGGTTCGGCAAACTGTAGTAGTCACCCGCAAAAGTGAACGTATCTACAGGTGCTTGCTGCTGCTTCAATTGACTCTCCACCCAGTTGTAATGACCACCCACACGGACAATCACCACATTGGGCATTATCGCCAACTCCCGGCAGTAATTCTTGTAGACTTCACTGAAGTAAGGAGCCGCATTTTCGCCCTCATCCGTCACTATGATAATCTGGTCAACTACCTGCTTCTTCTTCCGCATTGCTTCCAATGCACAGCCGATGCTAGTACCACCGCCTGCATTGATATGCTGGAAAGCACGCTCCCAGTCGCTCAATTCCTTGCCCTTTGCTGTAACAGCGTAAGGAATAGTGTCGAAGGCGTAGACAAAGAGTTCTGCCTGAGTGATACCAGAGATTAAAGCAGCGAGTTGCTTACCGATCGCGATCGCATTTTCCATTGAACCAGACTTATCCACCAATAAAGCAGTTGGACGAGCGATCGCACCGCGCCGTTTCACCTGCTCATTTGTCACTTTTTCCAGTCGAGCAACGGTGTCTGCGTCAAAATCTGCTGCGTCTGTTGCAATCTGTGCTTTGAATGCTGAGACACGCCCACTTTTAGACGCTGATTCCAGCTTGGAATCAATCAGCTTTTTAACTTCTGGGTGATCCATTGCGCCTCTAGTCTGGAGAGATTTGAGGTTGTTGATCGCTTCTTGTGGAGACATGCTATTGATCAACGCCACCAATACAACTGGTGTAAGTTGCTTGATTGCACCAATTGCGATCGTGTATGGAATTTTGAACTCCACAATTAGCCGTGCCTGTTCTGCGGCATTTTCAGCCTTCGCAAGCTGCTTCAGCACATTTGCTAAGGAACCCTCTGGAGGAGTATCGCCAAACAGAATCGCATTTGCCCGCTCATTTGGCTTGATGTGCAGTGAAGCATATAAGTGCTTCATAGCCTTACGACCTCGCAAAGCGGCGCGATCAAACAGAGCCGGATTGCTCTCCCGTGTCTTCAAGTAACGCCGTACCGCAGTCCGAGCCGAACGGGGTAGCTTGTTTTGCTGCTGCTTCATGAAGTCCACTACACGAGCTACTTGATAGGGTGGAAACTCTTGTAGCATCATAAATCCAGCATCGCGGTGTTCGATTAAATTGCTAGTTAACAAGTAAGCAAGAAACACTTCTTTGTGGTCGCGGACATCACCATGATGCTGATACCAAACTGCCAAATGTCCGTAAAAGATGGGATCGAGTTCAACAATTAACTGATGAATTTCTGTGACTTGCTCAAGTTTGCGGTGAGGAGTTGTCAGCAAACTGTTGAGCATTTCCAAACGCAAGTCACGTTCTGCGGTATTCATTATGAACCTCCTTTAAAAATTTTGGATTTTGGATTTTGGATTTTAGATTGCAATCCAAAATCCGAAATTGAAGGAGGCAGATGTTGCACGCGAGGCGATATCACCGCGCAAGTTGTAGAAGCTATTGTGTATAACTTGTGCAGAGTTATGTAAGCTTCTGCGATCGGGGCGCGGCAACAACTGCCAAGTAAAAGGGACTGGGGATTAGGAACTGGGTAATGAGCTGATTAGTAAGTGAAATTCTCTGTCTTTTCTCTTCACCTTCGCGTCCTTCTCTGACGAGACGCTGCGCGAAGCGTTCTTTGCGGTTCGTTTGAAAAACTAGTTTTCGCAACTCAAAAGTACTAGAACTTACGCAAAAAGACACTGAAAGCAAAGAGAAATTATCATCAAATTAAAATCACCTCGTGCAAGTCGAAAAAGCTGTTGATTCACACACGGGATTTGAACCCGTAGTTGCTTGATCTCAAATCAAGTGCCTATTCCAATTAGGCTAGTATGTAAGCTTCTCCAGTTAGGGCACGAAGTGAAAATTTTAGTTTTGAGAAAGTTGATTTAAAATAAATCGAATTTCTTTCTTGTTACACTGCTGTTTCCTAACAGCATAAATCATTCGACCTCTATACATTGCAGCAGAACGATGAATTATCCCTTTGACAACATCCGTCACATAATCAGTTGGTGGCGGTGGAAAATTTTCAAAGGTAATTAAATACCAAATCTCGTTTAGCTTCTGGTATTGATGATAATTGTCAATGATGACAATATCAGTTTGTTCCTGCTTTAGCTTCTGCTTTCGAGGTACTTTCTCGGCTGCACAAAGAATTCCGGTTTCAGGATGGATATAGAAGCGATCGCGATGGTTTGCATCTAGCCGAATTCGATACCCTCGATAAGGCTTGCTGTAAAAACCACCATCAATTATTTCTACATACCGTTCAACGTAGTCCCACACATGATCGATAACATGCTGTCCGGCCATTGTGCTGGGATCTAATCGTTGACACAGTTGGCTGTAAACGTCATTCCAAGGCTGTCCGACATTTGAGCGCAAAAACCGACGCAGAGGGCCGAGATGGTCTGAAAGATACTTAGATTTATTTATTGGTTTAATCAGGTAGGGATTCAACAATCCATCCTGAATTGCATCCTGGGTGATTTTGTATAATTGCTTCTTAAAGCCAGTCACCTTTTTAAGGCTAATTCTCCTCCCACCACGAGGACGCTCAATCACAATCTCGCTCAAACGATGTTCGCTCATGTCTCACGTTGTTTAAATGCAGTTGTTCTAATTGAGTTGTTATTAAACATGAGTTAGCTAACATCATTGAACTCACCTCTGGATTGAGTAAAGGTTATAGATAAATACGATTTAAATAATTTAAATTCCGCACAAGTTAGCAAAGCAGTTTTCACAATTGCCTATACCAATTTGGCTACGCTTCCATGAATGGAAGCGGCAGGAATCGAACCTGCATTCCGTTGCCGGAGTGTGTGTAGGCTTTACAAGTTAGGGCGCGGAATTAAATCTTAAATTACCGGATTACTCGGAAATTTAACCATAGACAGCTTCAGGGCGGACGATCAAATCGCCACTAGGACGGCGATCAATTACGTAAGCAGAAAGGCGATCGCTATTCACATCTAAATGCCGAGCAACGCGCTCTTTCACTGCCACATCATTCATCCCTGCTGCAATTCCCAATTGTGTTTTTGGGACATCAATAGAACGTCCTTCAAATCGAATATGAACCATTGCAATCACCTCTTCTTTTAATTACGAATTGATATTAGTGGATCTGATCGGGATTGAACCGATACCCTCCCTGTGAGAGTTACACTCACACCTCGTGCGAGTCGAAAAAGCTGTGGTGTCACACGCAGGAATCGCACCTGCAACTTATCGTTCTAGAGACGATTGCTCTACTATTGAGCTAGTATGTAAGCTTTTTCTGTTAGGGCACAAGTGACATCCGGGATCTCTACCGTTAGAGCTACAGACCCAAGGAAAGCATAATTGCGATGCTCTAATTGAGGTTATTGCAACCTTCAATAGATTGTTAAACTAATCCCTAAAAACTAGCATCTATGCAATTGTCAAGGTTCCGAGAGGTTTTAGTTTTGCCTTTTGAGGAAGCTTTTTTCTTGATATTACATTTGTAATACATAAATTACATGGTGTCAAGGGGATACTACAAATTTTGTATTCCGATGCGTGTCATTTAGATTTTCTTGTTGCGAAAGTTCCTATTAATAAGGGTTTTACGATTTCGCTGTAATAATACAAATACGTTGGTAAGGGCATGGCTACAAATTATTCTTTGCTGAAAGTGACACAAATTTTTGTGAAACTGAGCGATCGCGCAGCGTGTTGTAAGACTTGCGAAAGTTTTGCAGTCGGGATGTCAATATTGCGTGTAATTAACTGCGGTGAGCTATCTGAGCGCGTTGTAAACTCCAGAAAAAATATCGATATAAAAATTAAGGCACGAACGCCAACACCCCTACAGGAGAACCAGAACCACCACGCAACCTGAGAATGCCGATCGCTAGAGTAGTACCTTTCGGTGGCAATTGATCCAAGTTAGTGAGATTCTCCAATACAATGCGCGGTTTCTCCAACACCAAGTGGTTAATAGCAAAACTGTTATCCTGTCCGGGGTCTACACCATGAGTATCAATTCCTACCCCTGCTATTTGCCGTTCATCCAATAATAATTGAGTCGCATCGCTGCCAAAGCCTGGAAAATGGGCAATTCCTTGAGAATCATGATTTAGGAATGCACTTTTATCAAACCACTTTTTTTGCCAACCAGTATTCAGTATAACTACGCAACCAGGATAAATTTCACCGTATTCTTCTTCCCAAGCCAGAACATCAGCAATAGTCAAGGCATAATCAGGATTAACTGCTGTGGCTTGGCGAATATCTATGACCACCGCAGGTACAACCAAAGACTGGGCGGGATATTGGTCAATTCCCACAGCATAACTATGAAAACTGTTAGGGGCGTTGATATGAGTAGCGCTATGTTCCCCCAAGGAAAAACGTCGCAGGTAATAGCTATCATTATTCAGTTCAGCCACAGTTTCAAATTCTACTGGAGGGTCGCCAGACCATTGGGGAATATCTATATCAATTACATGACTTAGGTGGATAACGCGTGTGTAGGTGATACTATTTTGACTTTGGGGTTGTATCATAATTTTTCTTCCCCCTGCTTGTCTTCCCGAACTACCTCAAGAGCCTGCCTGAACCAAGAAATTCCTTAACCGAATGGTATTGGACTACACCTACGCAAAGATAATACTATCATTACAACGTTTTTTAAATGATTAAACTGCAACATTTCTACTCTTATTTCCCCGTATTAGAAGAAATAATCCCCCAATTACTCTAAATTTTAGGTTCTTGGGGGGTTCAAATATTGCAGCAAAAAGCGAATTAATCTTAGTTAACAACTAGTAGGTTAACATTTAATTAAGTTTTGATTAAAATTGCGTAATAATTACAAATCGGGTTGTTGCTTGAATGGAATCATGATCGCAAACTCGGTACCTTCTCCTGGTGCTGAAATACACTGGATTTGCCCACCATGTTTTTTGACAATAATTTGGTAACTAATTGATAATCCCATGCCCGTGCCTTTACCGACGGGTTTCGTAGTAAAGAAGGGGTCAAATACGCGTTTGCGTACTTCCTCAGTCATGCCTAGACCATTGTCGGCAATACCAATGATTACATCGCCTTCTTGGATGAGTGTGCGAATGCGAATTTGGGGAGTAGGGAGTAGGGAGTAGGGAGTAGAGAGTGTTTCTTCCCCCACTCCCCATTCCCCATTCCCCACTCCCTCTTCTAAAGCATCGATCGCATTTGTCAACAGATTCATAAACACTTGATTCATGTGTCCAGCGTGACACATTATTGGTGGCAGATTGCCGTAGTCTCGGATTACTTGGATTTCGGAATGTCCTGATTTGGCTTTCAGGCGATTTTGCAACAGCAGCAAAGTGTTATCAATACCTTCGTGAATATCTACTGGCTTTGTACCGTCTTCATCAAGGCGAGAGAAATTGCGTAAAGATAGGACAATTTGCCGAATGCGTTCGGCTCCCATGTCCATAGAATCTAGGATTTTGGGTAAATCTTGCTTGAGAAAGTCTAAATCAATGGCGTAGACTTGTTCGTGAATCTCTGGTGTTGGTGGGCAGTTCTGTTGATAAAGGTCTACCAAGTGCAGCAAATCCTTGGTATATTCACGGGCATGGCTAATATTGCCGTAAATAAAATTGACAGGATTATTGATTTCGTGGGCAATACCTGCAACCAATTGTCCCAAACTGGACATTTTTTCAGTTTGAATCAGTTGTGCTTGGGTTTGTTGAAGTTCTAGCAGCGCCGCTTCTAGTTGCTGGGCTTTGTCTTGGGCTATTTGGGCAGCGATGCGACTTTGGGTGTAAAGTTTTGCTTGGTCAATGGCGATCGCTAATTGAACTGTAACTGCTTGTAGTAATTCTACTTCGCTGTCCAACCAAGGCCGGAAACCACTACAAGAACCACAGCTAAATGTGCCAATTTCACCTGATTGGGTGTGTACGGGGAGCGACATAAAAGCAGTGAAACCAAAATCCTGCAAAAACTGCTGTGTAATACCATCGCTGACAGTCTCAACATCATTAATGCGGATAATTTCTCTGTTTAAGGTTTTGGCTGCGATTAGTTCGATTTCTGCATTAGTTGCTTCTTGCTGATTAAGCGTACAGGGGAAAGAGGAACTTTTCGCCTCATATACTCTCTCCCAGCAGGGTACATCAACGTCTTGGCGATACCAAAAGAAGGCGCAACGATCAATCTGGAATAAGTTACGAATTTCTTGTACTGCGGTTTGCACAATGTAATTGAGATCCAAGGAAGCTCGAATCTGGTTAGAAAGACGATTGAGTAGGGCTTCTCGTTGGGCGCTTTCTCTAAGTGCAAGTTCTGCTTGTTTGCGGTCAGTGGTGTCATGGCAAATACCAACGAAGTTTAAAACATTGCCATTGGCGTCTTTAATAACAGATGAGTTGCTTGTATGCCATCGCCAAGTACCATTTTTGTGTTTTACGCGATATTCAATTGCGTCTTGTTTCTCACTTGTTGTCAAAATTCTTTGAAAATAATCGGCACAAATATGCACATCGTCAGGATGTACAAAGGGAACAAAGGATTTACCTTCAACTTCTGCAACCTTATGTCCAAAAATTTCTGTCCAGTTAGGAGAAACGTAAGAAAATATCCCTTCAAGTGTCAGGGCAAAAATAATGTTATTGGCGTTTTCGACAATGCTGCGAAACTTGTTATCACTTTCTATGAATGCTGCTTGGATGGTGTCGCTAGTGTGACGGACAAGAATTATGATTTGCTGGTCTGCTAATGGTAATAACCTAGCTTCAAAATTATTCTTCCCGGATGGTAGTGCTAAGGTATATTCAAAACTGACTTCATATTGAGTTTCAAGTACTTGAGTTATTGCCTGCTGGAAGCGATCGCCTATAGCGATCGGTAAGCATTCTCGCAAACTCTTGCCCTGACAATCTCCTGTTGGGATATACGGGTAATCCATCTTCCCTAGTTTGTAATCTATAATACTTCCATCAGCATCAAGACGAAAGTACAAATCAGGAAGCGCTTGCAAAATCGCTGCAAATTCTGATGTTTTTTGGTGTAATTGTGCTTCAACTGCTTGGCGTTTTGCAGTTTCAGCTTGTAGTTGTTCTAGTGCTTTTGCTAATTCTGCTTCCTGGCTTCGTTGATAATTTGTAGATACCTGGCTGCTTTCTCTCAAGGTAGGTGGCACTTCTGTTATATCTATGCAATAACCGATGTAACCAACAAAGCTACCATTTGCTGCAAACCGTGGCGCGGCTGTATCTAAAATCCAGCGATATTCGCCATCAGCCCGACGCAGACGATATTGCCTCTGGAACGAATCATGCGCCGTAAATGCTCGTAGATATATATCTTCACATCGCTGTCTATCTTCTGGATGGACGCTGCAAGCCCAGATATTGCCTATCTCCTCTTCTCGCGCAGATACAGACGCGTCTGTTGTTAGATGTTTTCCAGTAAATTCTAACCAACTTGCATTTAAATAACAGTAAAGTGCATTGCATCCAGTCATCCAAATCATCAGAGGAGCAGTATCCGCCTGCTGGCAAAATACTTTTTCATCCTGTTCTATTTCTTCCTCTTCGATCATGATTTGGTTAATGTTGCTCTGCACCTTTTTAGAAAACACTTTTGCCTGCCTGCTCTGCCTAAATTATTAAAATAATAGTGTGAAAATATAATTTGTTAATAAATATAATTTCATTTCAATCTGTTATTTATTTTAATACTTTATTTCGTTTTTTGTTTGCAAAGATTTATCTTTTACTGTAAATAAATTAAGAAAATACTAAAGTTATCATTAAGATGAATTTCAGCGTGCTTGGTGAAATTTAAGCTATCCATGTGTCAAGAAACTTGTTTACTTTGTGTCTTATTAAAATTCGCTACAAATTTATCTTAGCTATGTAATCGCATTGCTCAAGAGCGTGATTTAGCTTCACAGAAACTACATGATTCACTATGTAGTGTTTACATCTTTATCAGAAATTTACAATAATCAGAAAATTCATATCAAATCAATATTGATTTTTTATCAAGAAGAATTCAGCATGAATTAGAGTCCTGGCGACTCAATACCGTGCGGTTAATAAATTTTTTATGTTTTCCGCGTAGGTAGACAATGCTAATGTAGTAGCGAATTATATTCATCTAATACTTTTGCGACATCCTCTGAAAATAAAGGCTATAAAAGGGTTTAATACCCACGTCTCTATCAAGGAGTCTTTAGTTAAATTGTGGTATAAAACTCTACTTACTTCATTGTGGCTCCTGTTAGCGGTAGCGAGGCGTTTAGCCCATTCTGACTTCTAAATTCTTTTTCGATTTTCCAATTAAAACCCGATTTTTCAAAGTTATCTTGACCGTTCAAAACGCCTCATCCCAAAATCGCAAATTAAATGAGAGAAATGCTAAATGTGATATCAACACGTTGCAACAATGGCTAGCAATCGCATTTTATATGTTATAAAGCTCACAGAAATTAATGTTAGGCGGAAACTACTTTATGGAACCCGATAAACTGGGCCGTTTTAAGGAGTACGGCGAATTCATCCTCCGAAAGATAGATTCTGTGCCCCAGCACCCTTCAAAACAAGAAGATTGGGTTCCAGCTAGTCTTGACGACTGTCTTCTGCGTCTGCGGTCAGCTGCCCAGAAAACTGTAGACTTGGCAACTTCACCTGTCAAAATTGGGGTGATGGGGGAATTCAGTAGTGGGAAAACTCTACTTTTAGGCAGTCTAATTGGATATGCCGATGCTCTGCCTGTTAGCGAAAACCCGACTACAGGTAATGTTACCGCCATACACATCATACCGCAAGATGACTTTGCCACTACTCAATTAAGTAATTTTACGGTAGATTATCTTTCTCATGAAGGAGTGCATGAGTGTCTACGCTTCATGTTAGGGGAAGCCAATAAACGGACGACAGCAGCAGGGCTTCCTCCTATACCAGTATCGAAACTCAACTCTGGCACAGATATTATTGGCTGGTGTGAAGAAGCATGGAATAGCAGTAACAATTTAGAGCTACGTTATTTGCTCCGGGAGTTGGTATTATTCCTGCGGGCTTATCAGGCTTATGGAGAAGTTATGTGTGGTGGGCGTTACCAGATTGATGCTACCACCGCCCGCGAGGGGCTACAGCTAGTCGAACAGCCAATGGCAATCCAAACTCTGAAATTTGAAGATTTACCGCCAGCGCATATCCGATTACCAAGTCCACCCCAAAGGCTACCAACAAAGTTATTGCAAAACAGTTTCCCACTGATCCGCCGCGTCGATATTGATGTGAAAATCTCACGGGAAATTTGGGATTTTGCAGGTGCAGCTAAATTTATTCTTATCGACTTTCCAGGATTGGGGGCTGCTAATTCGGGGGCTAGGGATACCTTTTTGTCGCTGCGAGAATTGGCAGAAGTACAAACAATTTTGGTATTGCTAAATGGTAAATCTCCAGGGAGCGATCGCGCCAATAAAATCTTCACGATGATGCAGCAGCAGCGACCAGGACAAGACCTGAAAGATTTAATTCTCGTAGGTGTAGGTCGCTTCGATCAACTCCCCCTAGATAGCGAAGGTGGTGAAAGAGAACTTGACCAACTGATTGAAGATAGCCATTTACAAGAGGAAACCGTTTTCCAAAAACTCAAAGTTCTGCAAACAACCATTGACGGTGCAGAAGCGTTTACAACTCAAAAAGACCGCATCGTTTTACTATCGCCACTGTTGGGACTAGCTGACTTGGCGAAACGTTCTAGTAGCGTCAAAGCAGGCTCAACAGAGTTTTTGGCTAACTTAGACTATCCTGATTATCTAGATCGATCTAAACGGCTACAAGAAAAATGGCAGCACTTAAGTGAACGACTGTTAGAATCTAACACTCGCAGTTATTTGGGCAGACAGCTAGGTTACTTTAGTCAAGATGGGGGACTTAGTAAGCTGCGGGAATTGATTCAAACCCACGTAGCCACTCATGGTCTAAAGCAACTGTATGAAGATACTCGCAGAGCGGCTGATGTGGTGAGTCAGCAACAAGATCACTTAAAGGACATCATAGATGAAATTCACGAGCAAGGTATCCCTACAGGTGATAGTCCCGCCTTTATCGAATTGCGCTTTGTGGTCGAAAGCTTGGATAAAATCTATCGGAATTTTCAAAAAGATTTAGGGAAAGAACCACTCAAAGACCGACGTGGTGTAGTCGTCAGCGATGTAGTTAAAGACGAACTCACTTTTAGAATCCTGAATTGGAACCAGTGGACTTTACTCTTCAACAAAGCCAACAATGGAGCGATCGCTCTGGCAGAATCTAAAGGTGCAGCCGGGAAATTATTTGATCGGGGAAATCGCGTCAATAGTTCCCTTCCAACTAAGAGCGATGATTTTTATCCAGTATTTGAAAAAACCGTTAAAGAAGTAGAAGATTTTGCCCGCGATCGCATCCATCAAGCAGTGGTAGATTTGTTGAATCAATTGTCAAATTATGTAGCCCCAGAACGCGAACAATTGCAGGCATTTTTCCATCCAGATATGGAACAAGAAATCGAAGAAAAATTTGGTTTTGAAGATGCCGATCTCTTTTACAAATTATTACTAGGATGCGATCCTAATGAATGGAAAGATGCAATCATTTCCGAAATCACTAGTAAAGACAAAACCGTTGCACCCGAAATTATCTTTCCTTTAGCACGTAAAGACGAAAAACACAACGTTGGACAAATCTTTGATTGGGCACCAGAAAAAAGCCAAGGTTTACCTAGATCGAGCAATCATCAACTTTTAGTACTGCGGCTGCGAGATGAAATCACTGCTAGCGCCAGTCTTCACCTTGTGCAGTATGTTAGCGAAGTTAATCAGCAAATAAATTCTGAAATAGAAGGCATTTTGGATCAAATTATTCCTAGTTTGCAAAACCTTTCAAAAAAAGAAACTTTGCTGAGGTATTTGGCGGCTGGAGAATTGCCATCTGAGATAGCAATTCCGACTTGGTTGCAAATTATTTCAGAACTTGCTGCTGTTTCTTACTTAGATGATTTGAGATAAGCTAACTCATACCATTTTGGATTTTGGATTTTAAATTTTGGATTGGAAATCGCCTTTGTGTGTCTGGGTTTTGTGAATACATTAAGCGAAGCGCAATCATTTTTTCAAGCGATCGGGTATGGTTATGAGGATGTATTTGTGAGACGGGATGCTATTTTTTATACAATTTTCAAGCGTGTCCCAGGATTGTTTTTTGAGTTAGTAGAACAGCCACCAGCCGAAGCTGCTAGCTATCGTTTTGAATCTGTTGAAGTTAAAGAACCAACATTTCGGATTGATGGGGTATTTTTACCTCCACCTGATGCAACACCTCAGATGATCTTTTTTGCTGAGGTGCAATTCCAAAAGGATGAGTTACTGTACCATCGGTTTTTCTCAGAATCCATGCTGTATATGTATCGTAACCCGTCGCTTTACGATGACTGGTACGGAGTAATTATTTTACAATCTCGCAGCTTGGAACCGGAAAAGACTACTATTCACAGATCGCTACTGAACAGTTCTCAAGTACAACGGATTTATTTAGATGAGTTAGGTAGTCCTGATGAGCAGAAAGTAGGTATTAGTTTGATGCAGTTAACTATTGCCTCAGATACTCAAATGGTGCAAGATGCGAAACGTTTAATTGAGCGGGTGCAACAAGAACAGATAACTGTTTTAGCTAAGGAAGAGATAATAGATGTAATCACAACGATCGCTGTTTATAAATTTGCCAACTTAAGTCGTGAAGAGGTAGAGGCAATGTTAGGAGTTAAGTTAGAAGAAACTAGAGTTTATCAAGAAGCTAAACAAGAGGGACGAAAAGAAGGACGAGAAGAACTAAAGCTTGAACTTGTACCTCAGTTTTTAGCTCGTGGTATGTCGATGGAAGATGTTGCTCAGTTACTTAGTTTAAGCATCGAACAAGTAAGACTTGCAACTGAGCAAGAATCTTCAAGATCAACTTAGTAACTGCCGTAATTTTAATAGGGATGCCTAGTTTGGGCTACGCCTATGCCCTTTCATATAAAAGCGTAGCCCGACGTAGATATCGGGACAAATAAAAAAGCCAGTGCTAAAGAGAATCAATGGTACAAGACCAAAAATTCTCTAAATTTGTAATTTTATGATAGAACATTACAGTTTTTAGCCAGCTATAAAACAAACAACAGAAAGTGATACTATAATGAACCCTTTTCAACTCAACAAATATAGCGAGCAAGAACCAAGCGAGAAACAACAAAAAAGATTTCCAGGATGGTTTGCTTTAGATTTTGGTACATCAAATTCTACAGTTACACTTTTCGATCCTATTGAAGTACCGATCGCAGAAATTCTACCCAAAGAACAAGAAATGCGACTGCGCGATCGCTTATCACAATGGTTGAGTTCTCCCGCCTCAGTGGCTTTACCAGATGTCAGTGCTGATGATTGGGAAAAGTTTATTGTAGAAATTAGCAGAAACCTGGAGATAGAACCCAGCCGATTGAGTGAAGTCTTTGAAAGTGACAATAAAGAGCGATTTTTGGAAGCAATTCGCCAAATTGAACTTTCTTTAGGAAACAGTGAGAGATTCCGCCGTGCTGTCAGCAAAAAACTTTACCAAATCTATCATGAAGTGTTCCGCGTTCCTACTCTAGAGTCGCAAAATCTGATTCCAGTTGTGCTGGATATTGATCGCCGCGATACGGAGATTCCCAGCGAGTCGGAAATTTCGCAGTTAAGCGACTTAAAACTGCGGATGGGAAGGGAAGCGAGAGATAATAGAAAAAAGGCGATCGCTCAAGGTACAAGCGGTTCTTTAAAGGAAATTATCAGCAGATTTCACCATTCACCCAAACGCTATTTTGGTCAGGATCGTTTGTTTCCAGTTGTTTTGGATGGTGAAGAAGAATTAATTACCGCTAACCAACTGATCCAATCTGCTTGGGCGCATTTAATCGAGTTAACTGAAGATTACCGCCAACGCGCCCAACGCAGGTTTTCAGAAGGAGATTTTTTGACAGCAGTTGTCACCTACCCTACTGTCGCCCCACCAGTTGTTCGTAAGGAAGTTAAGGAATTAGTTGAGCAGTTGGGGATCGACGATGTGCAAACTGCTTATGATGAAGCCGTTTCTGTGGCAATATTCTTTTTATGGCGAGAATTTGGTGGTAATCTCAACATTGGCATCGAGTCATTCAAAACCCGTTGTCGCCAAGCCGGAAATAAATGGTCACAAAATGTTCTCGTTTTGGATATTGGCGGCGGAACCACAGACTTAGCTTTAATTGAACTGACTTTAGAAGATAAGACTCCTAGTTTTGCCGATTATGAAGACCGGGGTTTAGGAGGACGTTATTATAAACTTACCCCCAAGCTATTAGGTTCATCTGGTCATTTACAGTTAGGTGGTGAATTAATTACGCTAAGAATTTTTAGATTATTAAAAGTTGCGATCGCAGATTTTTTATTGACATCAGTGACATCAGGTTATATAGAAAGTGAAAAGCTAGAAGATTTAATTAACTCTGAGTTAAACGAGCGCTTTTTAGAACAAGGCAAATTCAAAACTGGTAGTCTTTTAAAATGTCTAGATAAAGAAAATCCAGAAGGTGATATTGCTTACAAAGATGCCCTAGATACTGCCGAGAAAGTATTACCCACCCGTTGGCAACAAGCGCCCCAACGCCTGCAATCATTTTATATCCTCTGGGATTATGCAGAAGCCGCTAAACTTAAACTTGGACAAAAGCCAGCAGCAGATAATTCTCTATTAACCTTCACACTTTCTGAACAGCAAATTTCCGAACTGCTCACCCAAAGCGCCGTAAAATTGCAAGTCAACGATCCAAATAACATCTGCATTACCCTAGATAACCAGCAATTTGAACGAGCCGCCGTTTCAGGAATTAAAGAAGCGATCGGTATTGCCAAAGGATTAATGGAAAGTCGCTTACGTCCCGATGATATCACCAAAGACTCTTGGAATTCTCAAAAAGTTGATTGGTTAATTTTGTCTGGAAAAACTTGTAATTTAGACATAGTACAGCGCCAAATCTATCAAGAATTTAGTAAATCTCCATATTTTGTCTGGAATCCAGAACGAATTACCTTTGTGCTGGAATTTACCAAATTAGCCACCTCCGCCGGTGCTTGCTATGCCGAGAAGCTACGAAGATTAAGGTTCGATCCAGAAGAGTCTAAAAGCTTGCTACGTAAAGGGGCTAACCAGCTAGAAATTGATGTCAAAAATCTGTTTTATTATTTGCCTTGCAACTTTAAACGCAAAACCCAAAGTAACGATTTACTCACCATATTTAAGGCTGGACAAGAACTTTATCAACTTGCGCCTTGGGAAACTGTCGCCAAGGTTCGGACTGCATGGCAAGGAATCCAATTAACTAATATTATTTACCGTCAAGATTACGAAGATGGAGATTTACGACTATGGGGTAGCTTCGACGGTAAAAATCTCATGAATAAACTGGGAATGCAAGAAGCAGAGTTTTTGAGAAAAATTAAAGTTCAGTTTGAGATTGACCAAACCCTTGAATTTAGTGTGTTGCTTTGTCAGGGAAATCCGCATTATTTAATTGACATTCCTGGCATTGATTTGGAATCGGTAGTTTCAGGAACTTCGGCGCTATTTGCTGATGGCAAATTGAACTGGAATATTGCTGTGGAACGCTTCAATAAAGACTTGAATGATGGTGATATTGCCGTCAATGTTCTTGAGTCTGCAACTGTTGATCAACCAGATGCCTATCATCTTGTATTTGAAGTAGGTAATGATGGTAGTAAATTGTTCCAAAAATTTCACTATCTGCGCGATGGCGTGACGGAACCAGGAATTGGGTTAATTAGTAATCCCTTACCTCCCTTCCCGCAAACTGGCCAACACACTTTCTATATTTATCAAACAGACGCCGAAACCAACAGCAAAAAATGGATAAGAATTGGCGCACTCAGCAAACCAGATGTAACAACAGATTACCCTTGCCAATATCGTGTAACTCTAGACGATCAAGGCATTTTGCGAATGCACGCTGGTGAAGTCCCTTACTGGACATCAAACAGTCAAGAATGCCTAAAAGAAGAGGGATGCGTTTATCTTGCTGAATTAGAATTGCAGCCCAACGAAGTAGATAAAGAACGCGATCCATTTTGCGGCATACATTAACTCTTGTATTCAACCTCTGCGTTCCTCTGCGCTAACCTTTGCGTTCCTCTGCGTTGAAAAAATTAATATTTTAAACGCATAGGGGCGCAGAGGTTTGCCAAGTTTAATTCGCTACGAATCACATACAAGTAATATTTGGAGGTGAGATTCATGCAGCACTTGCGTCAATTATTAGAGATAGAAAATTCAGAGTTAGCCCAGTTACTGCGGTTTAGTTTGTATGGGCTAGAGGCTACTTTAAATCAGGCTCGCACAGAATTACCACTAGATCCAGGATCTAAAATATGCGATGAGGTGCTGCAAGAACTTCATAACCTGTTGGAACCTTCACTTCCACAGCAAAATACTGGTTGGGAAGATGCGCCAGATGATTTAAAACTAAATCATTTGCGGGAAGTTTTTGATTCTGACTCAGAACTTAATTATTATCTGGGTAATTCCCAACTGCAAAGCACAACGGACTCAGATTTGTGGAATGAGATTCAACGCAAGCTGTTGCGAGTACCAGAGGATTTAGCTGCAACTTGGCGATCGCGCACTTTGGATTTAGCCCAAGAAGTTGGTGCGATCGCAGATAATTCTAACCTCTATCAACTTCCCTTTATCCGCGATGAAATTATCTACCCCGGACTTAGTGGTACTGTTCAAACTCAGGGATTATCCTTGTACCAACAAACACTTTCAAATCCTAAAAACACGCAAGTTAATGTATCCGATTTACCAGCAGCATTCCTATTTTTATATATGAATTTTATCGAAATAGACCCAGATTTACATCATGCTTTAAAGAGCGTTTTTAGCTTCGATGTCATTTCCTTACACTCCAAAGTAGAACAGCGCGATCAATATATTGATGCTTTAAGCGATCGCTTCCAACGCACCCAAAAAGCTGAAAAAAATACTGATCCCCTGTCAATTCTCCGTGCTTGGATTGACATGGACGAAGCTATACATTCCCTAGTGTTTGTACCACCGGCTGAACGCTATTCTTGGTGGGGAAAGCTACAACATGAATCACGGCGCATCTTGAAGAAAGTCGCTGACGAAGCTATTAATGCAGGTAATGAAGTGCGAATTCGCCAATTATCAGGACTTTATGCAGATATCTGTGCTTCATCCAAAGATGACTTACAACTAGACTGTGGTGGTATTCCTGGCGAAGTCTTAACTTGTCTTCGAGTATATGCACGAATTAATCAGGAAGAATCTCCCGGTCGTGTAATATTTCGCTCATCACGCTAACTGCTAGCAACTTTTTTAATTCTTGAGATTACGAGGCAAGGCAGACAATTTTACTAATCCCAGCCTTGCCTCATAATCTAATGAAGCTAAAAACCTTTAAATCTAGAGGATGCCCCAGAAGTGTAAAATCCCTTGACCAGAAAATACTTCAAGCGCAACGGCAGATAAAAAACCAATCATTGCAAAACGACCGTTCCAATTTTCGCTTTGAGGAGTGAAGCCCCAGCGTAAAGCATTAGGATCTTCTGGAACCGAAGCCGTAGTCTTCTTAACGTCTGCCATAAATAATACTCCGAGCTTTTATGTTGTAACAGTTATTACTGCCTGTAAAGTAATGTAACAGGTTTTTACGAAAATGCAACATAAACTCTAGATAAAATTTATAGGCAAATATTACGGGTGCGTAATTTCTATCTTAGATAGTTTGCGATCGCTTATGTACACTGACAAATAAAATGTTACAAAAACCGTTAGAGTGAACAAGGCTTCAGTCTTGCTCACTCTACTCGGTTATGCTTGCTCCATCCTTAGTCTGATACTCGACTCCATGTAGGAGCGATTAACTGCCCAGCCAATCCTCCTTTTTGACCAATCGCAAAAACCTGGGTTGCTAAGAGTATGCTTCCTTTTTTCTCAGTCTCGGAGATTATAAAATTATATGTAACCGTGCCGGTAGAAAAAGGGATCGTAGCAATACCTGTACCATTTGTTGCTACCGAATAAGTTCCATTCGTCACCCGGGGAATATCGTTAATGTTTCTAGAACAATTAGGAATGGGATTGCTACACGGTAAGTTCGCTATGAGATCGATAGTTAGTCCACCTTTTCCATTGAAGGTTATCGGTCCTAAGCTGGCAACATTAGCACTGTTGTTGATATAGGCATAATTTCCCTGAAGACTGGCCTTTGTGAAAGTCTGATCGCTGGCCATAGCAGACTGAGCAGTATAGATACCCAGTATGACCAAAATTACTACCATTACCTTGAAAATATTTCTCAGAACAGATTTATTTTGCATTTTTTTGCCTCGCTTTAATAACTAAAAATTGAGATTCCCTACTTGAGATATGACACAAAAGCTTAAAGACTAGCTCAAGCGCAACCGCTACATGAAACGGTTAACTCTCTTGGCTGCTGTCAGATATCAGTTGCAACAAAATGCTGTTCTGGCTGGGATAAATATAAAATTTCCCACCAGTCAGATTTTGTAGCAGCCAAACTATTTATTAGACTGGTTTTATCGGTCTAATACCTCTAATTCTGATGATTAGACAGAAAAACCGCACTCTAATATCCCCAAATAGGCAATTACATTGTGATTAGTGGAAATACTACCACCATTAGGTGGACTAAACTGCAAAATTCCATATTTCTTCCAATTGACATGACTGGTTATTATCCATCAAGTAATTGGTTGTCTTTTTTCTAAATATTTGAATAATTAAATATATTATTAAGCCATAAAAATTACTTTATGCTCAAAAGTCCTCTCCGATATCCTGGCGGTAAATCGAAAGCAATAAATCAAATATCTGAATATTTACCAGAAAGCTTTTCGGAATTCCGAGAACCTTTTGTAGGTGGTGGTTCTGTATTTATTTATTTAAGACAAAAGTTCCCTAATATCAAGATTTGGATTAACGATTTAAACCGTGAACTCTTCTTATTCTGGAAGGTTGCCCAGTCTGATATAACTCAGTTAGTTAAAGAAATTAGACATATTAAAGTAAAATATACAAATGGCAAATTATTATTTTCGGAATTGATTAGTGTAGATGTAAATAAATTATCTGATTTAGAAAGAGCAGTTCGCTTTTTCGTCCTCAATAGAATTACTTTTTCTGGAACCGTAGAATCAGGCGGTTTTTCTGAACAAGCTTTTCATAAAAGATTTACTGATTCTTCAATAAAAAGATTAGAAAAGTTAGAAAATATTCTCTCAGAAAATATCCAAATTACTAATTTGGATTACAGTCACCTATTAAAATCAGAAGGCGAAGATGTATTTTTATTTTTAGATCCGCCATATTTTAGCGCTACGAAATCAAAACTCTACGGTAAAGATGGTGACTTGCACACTTCTTTTGAACATCAGAGATTTGCTAACTTATTGCAACAATGTCATCATCGCTGGTTAATTACCTACGATGACTCATTGCACATTCGAGAAAATTTTCAATGGGCTAATATTTCAGAGTGGGAATTACAGTATGGGATGAATAACTATAAGCAGAGTGGTGCGGCTAAAGGAAAAGAGTTATTCATTACCAATTACGAAGTTAAACTTGATTTGGAAAAAAAATCACAAGTTCAGAATCTTGCTAATCCAGCTTTGCAATTAAGGCTTGAGATTTAAGCCTAACTTTGATAGCTTCCAATTTTCCGGTAGGATAACCCCATAGCTCTTAATATAGCTACAACATACAAACCTTAGCTATGATAACTTCCCCAATCCCTGCTCAAGAATCCTCTGCTAGCTGGTATGTCCTGCTGCAACAATTAATAGATGGCCAATCCTTGTCCCGTACTCAAGCTGCTGAATTGATGCAAGGATGGCTCAGTGAAGCGGTTCCCCCAGAGTTATCAGGGGCTATTTTAACAGCGCTGAACTTTAGAGGCATTTCTGCCGACGAGTTGACTGGTATGGCTGAAGTATTACAATCTCAATGTTCACCACTTAGCGCTCACCACTCATCACTCAGCACTGTAATAGATACCTGTGGCACTGGTGGAGATGGTTCATCAACCTTTAATATTTCTACAGCCGTTGCATTTGTCGCCACAGCATCTGGTATACCTGTCGCCAAACACGGCAATCGTTCAGCCTCAAGTCTCACGGGAAGTGCAGATGTTTTAGAAGCCTTGGGTGTAAACTTGAGTGCCTCTAGTGAAAAAGTACAAGCCGCACTACAAGAAGTCGGGATCACTTTCTTGTTTGCCCCTGGTTGGCATCCAGCACTCAAGGCGGTTGCTTCATTACGCCGGACTTTGAAAGTGCGAACAATTTTTAATTTGCTCGGGCCGTTAGTAAATCCCTTGCGTCCAACTGGGCAGGTAGTGGGCTTATTTACTCCTAAGCTTTTGGCAACAGTTGCCGAGGCTTTACAGAATTTGGGCAAAGAAAAGGCGATTGTGCTGCACGGACGAGAAAAACTTGATGAGGCTGGGTTAGGAGATTTAACTGACTTGGCGGTGTTATCAGACAAAGAAGTGCAGTTAACTAGCATTAATCCCCTAGATTTGGATCTAACACCTGCTTCTATAGGTATGCTTCGAGGTGGAGATGTCCAAGAAAATGCGGAGATTCTCAAGGCTGTACTCCAGGGTAAGGGAACTCAGGCACAACAAGATGCAGTAGCCTTAAATGCGTCGTTGGCGTTGCAAGTAGGGGGTACGATCGCACTTCTCGATCACGCCCAAGGGATTAAAATCGCTAAGGATATCCTACAAAGCGGGGCCGCTTGGACGAAGTTGGAGGAGTTAGTTGAGTTTCTGGCGGATTAATTTGCGATCGCAATTGCGGACGAAACTCTACCACATTACGTTTTATTGTGACATCGTAGTTGCCAAAAAAATCATGTCCTAAAAGTCCAGTTTCTAGTTCCGTACCTGCGATCGCTACTGCTACTCTATTCACTGTTACCCCGCCAACTGCCATCGAATTAACGTAGCCCACAGGAAATTCTACAGCCCTAGAACTCGCAGTATTTGCCTTAGCTTTTCCCACTGGCACTATTCCCAAACTATTAGCCATCTCTTGGGTAATTACAGTGCCACTGGCTCCCGTATCCACAATCATGTCAAACTGTTGCTGGCCATTAAAAGTAACTTCGACAATTGGCGTTCCACCAATTCGCCTTTTAATCGGGGCTGTAAATACTTCCTGAGTTGGAATTACCACTGCTGATGAAGGCAAAGCTGGTTTTGGCGGTAACGGGCTTATTTCTTGTGGAGGCGATATAGGTGAGGTATACTTTGGTGTGGTTATTGTTTGGGGAACCACAACTACTATCTTCTTCGGTTCGGCAACGCGCACAGGGCGAGGATTAGCTTGCTGTTGGGCATATTTAATCTGGCGACGATATTCAGTAATTTTGGTTTGAGCGATCGCAAATTCTGGGCTTTGTCGCCGGATTCTTCGCATCAGCGCGATCGCATCTTGGTACTGACTTGCCACCAAATTCCAATCATCTGGAGATTGAGCAGATCGGCTAATACTCCAAGCGCCAACAGCTTTGTCTCGTCCCATTTCAAAAAGACTTGGTTCACTTTCAGACGTTAGCGGCTCTAGCGCCTGTGCTTCTGGAGTAGGGGTAATTGCTGGTGTTGTTGGTTCGACGGCAGGCTGTACTGATGCTTGATCCCCAATTGGCGCAGGTTGCTCATTGCCACCAGTCGCAGTGTTCCGTTGGTCTTCACTACAGGCAACACACAAAACCGCTAGAGCGCTTGATAGAAAAATTAGGGTTGCACGGGATAAAAAAGACTGAAGCATAATTAATTTTAACCGTCCAAGCTTTGCCAAAGCCACTCCCGCTAATTTAACTCCCTTTTAATTTTAATTAACTATTTTAAAAACTTCCAATTGCTTAACTCATGGGATAATTAACAATCGCAGTATTGGGGGATGGGGAAGAAGCACGGGAGCAGGGAGCAGGGAGCAGGGGGAAAATTCCTCTCCTCTGCACCCTTCCCTCTGCCTCTTCCACTCCCCACTCCCCACTCCCCACTCCCCAATTTACTATGCCCCTGTCTGACGCAATACCAGCTTTACTTGTCCTAGCAGATGGAACCACTTATCGCGGTTGGTCTTTTGGTGCTACGGGAACCGCGATCGGAGAAGTGGTCTTTAACACTGGTATGACTGGCTACCAAGAAGTACTAACCGACCCAAGTTACTGCGGTCAGATTGTCATTTTTACTTATCCTGAATTAGGCAATACTGGTGTCAATCTTGAAGATGAAGAATCAGATGGGCCCCAAGTTCGGGGTGCGATCGCTCGGAATATTTGTCACCATCCGAGTAACTGGCGATCGACACAATCCTTACCAGAGTACCTTAAACAAAATCAAGTACCAGGGATCTACGGCATCGATACCCGCGCCCTCACCCGCAAAATTCGGATGTTTGGAGCCATGAACGGTGGCATTTCCACAACTATTCTCGATGAGGCGGAATTGCTAGAGCAGGTACAGGCGGCTCCCAACATGGCGGGATTGAATCTGGTTCGAGAAGTTACCACAACAAAGGCTTATGAATGGTCAGATCCCACAATTCCAGCTTGGGAATTCAACTCGGAGGCTGCGGAAAGTCTTGGAGAACCCTTTACCGTTGTTGCCCTTGACTTTGGCGTAAAACGTAATATTTTGCGTCGCTTAACAAGTTATGGTTGTCGGGTAATTGTTGTGCCTGCTGATACGCCGCCAGAGGAAATCCTCAACTACAATCCAGATGGTGTATTTCTTTCAAATGGGCCTGGCGACCCTGCTGCCGTCACTGAAGGAATTGCAACTGCCAAAGCGCTTTTGTTAAGTGAAAAGCCCATCTTTGGTATTTGTATGGGACACCAAATTTTAGGTCATGCACTAGGGGCAGAAACCTATAAACTTAAATTTGGTCACCGTGGTTTAAATCAGCCAGCCGGTTTACAACAACGGATAGAAATTACCAGCCAAAACCATAGTTTTGCTATAGATCCAGATTCTTTACCTACGGCAGTTGTGGAAATCAGCCACCTGAACTTAAACGATCGCACCGTTGCTGGGGTACGTCACAAATCTCTACCTGTATTCTCTGTACAATATCACCCAGAAGCCAGTCCTGGCCCTCACGATGCTGATTACTTGTTTGAGCAATTTGTTCAAGCCATGCGAACAGCACGTCAAGCCGAGACAGCCGAAGTGAGGTAAAAATGGGGAATGGGGAATGGAGAATGGGGAATGGAGAATGGGGAATGGGGAATGGGGAAGAAGGGGAGCAGGGGAGAGGAATTTTCTTTCCCCTCTGCCCCCCGCACCCTGCCCCTCTGCCTCTTTTCAATCCCCAATCCCCAATCCTCTAGTAGATTGTAGACAACTTGCTCAAAAACCATCTATACTTGAGCGTTCACTTTAACTTATGAGGAGGGAATTATTGCTGATCCATTGAATCTAACCGTTAGCCTGAGGGGCACTCGTGAAGTCCGGGATAACTGTCAGCTATTCCGCCTCACAGGTTTGTTAGATGCCTTTTCTGAGCCGACATTTCGCAAGGTACTTGGCAGTAAGATTGACGAGGGCCCTAAGCATATTATTTTGGATCTCTCACAAATCGACTTTATTGATAGCTCTGGCTTGGGTGCTTTGGTGCAGCTAGCCAAGCAGGCTCAAACTGCCGAAGGCACTTTGCAAATCGTCACTAATGCCCGGGTAACTCAAACGGTCAAGCTTGTTCGCCTAGAGAAGTTTCTCTCCCTGCAAAAATCAGTTGAAGAAGCTCTAGAAAACGTTAAGTAGTCTTGATTGCTTGAACCGAGAGATCAATTTGGCTATCTAGATTCAACATCGGATAGCTTAATTTTTAAAACTTCTGGCAGAAAACCTCTCTCCTCGTGGGAGAGGCACAAAGCCAGTTAAGCTATTATTTTTAAATGAGCGATAATTAAAGATATAGACACCCAGTTCTTGGGTATGTAATTTTTGGATTCTTATCGGATAAACATCAAGTCTGAGAAATTTGTAAGAAATACAAAGCCAGCAGATTTGTTTATAGGTAAACTTGACTTGATAGTGTATAGTTAAAAATTGTCGCTTACTAAGTAAGCATGACAATTCGATCAAGTAACAGGGTGAATTTGATGTCAAAATTTTACCCTATTTTAGACACAGACCACAAGTAGGGAAAATTGGCTTTATGGGCATTGACATCAGGGTGAGCTAAATGCCAACTCTTAATCAAAAAGATAGAATTAGCTAAGTATTTCTGATAGTATTGATTATGCTAAGTATAGGATTATGGCTTACTTCAGAAAAATCAGTCTTTGCAAAGAATGCCTGCCAAATGTAGCCCGTCAAGGAATGATTTATTTGTGAAGTCACAGGAGGAAGAGGTATTAGATGGACAAGATGAAACTTCCAAACAGACTTTATCTTGGACTCAAGCACTCTTGACAACCACAGCGCCATTCCAACAGATTTCTCTCTCACAAGTGCAACAAATTTCTCCTACTGCTTTAGCATATTTGGGGGATGCAATTTATGAGTTATATGTTAGAATGTTCTATCTGCTGCCATTGCAGCGAGCAGGAATTTACCATAGTCTGGTAGTGGAGCAGGTAAGAGCGGAAACACAAGCGCTACATTTGCGATCGCTGGTTCCTCAGCTCAGGGACACTGAATTAGAAATTGTCCGACGGGGTAGAAACGCCGCCACAGGACGCCCTAAGCGACTTAATCCCGAAATTTATCAACAGGCAACCAGTCTAGAAACCTTAATTGGCTATTTATATCTCACCGATTACCAGCGTCTAACCGAACTGTTGCAAATGCTTCATGTAAAAAAAGAGTGAGAACTTAATTTTAAGTAGCCACATCAGTAGATTTGGTTAAAGAAATTGACGTAATTGTAATGACCAACCATACGCTATATCTATAACTCAAATGCAGAATAAACCTAGAAAAATCAAGACTTCTAACGAATCAAATCGTGGGCAACCCGTAAAAATTCAGGGTAAGCGTGTTGTTAGTAATCCGACTCGCAAGCCCAGAAAAATAGATAGCAACCCTGTCTCTAGTGCAAATCCGACTCGCAATCCCAGGAAAATAGATAGCAACCCTGTTTCTGATGCAAATCCGACTCGCAATCCCAGAAAAATAGATAGCAACCCTGTTTCTGGTGCAAATCCGACTCGTAATCCCAGGAAAATAGATGTTGCAAATCCGACTCGTAATCCCAGGAAAATAGATAGCAACCCTATTGACAACTCCCGCCAACGGAATAGCAATTTCTCCCAGCCGCCTGTATCTACACCGACAGAAGAAGATAACGATCTCATCTACGGTCGTCATCCAGTATTGAGTGCGTTGCAAAATCAGCGCAATCTCAACCGTATCTGGATTACTACCCGTCTGCGCTACGACCCCAGCTTCCACCATTTTCTCTTGCAAGCGAAAGAAAATGGCACAGTTATTGACGAGGTTGAACCCAAGCGTTTAGACTATCTCACCAACGGAGCCAATCACCAAGGTGTGGCGGCACAAGTTGCTCCCTACGCTTACATCGAATTGCCCGATCTAATTGAACAGGCAAAAGCTGTAACCGATCCCGTAATTGTCGTGGCTGATGGAATTACTGATCCCCACAACTTGGGAGCAATTATTCGCACCGCCGAAGCAATAGGCGCTCAAGGTTTAGTGATTCCCCAAAGAAGAGCATCTGGGATCACTTCTACTGTCATGAAAGTGGCAGCAGGTGCTTTAGAAAATTTTGCTGTAGCTAGAGTTGTCAACCTCAGCCGCGCCTTGGAAGAATTAAAAGCAGCTGGCTATTGGATTTACGGTACTGCTGCAAGTGGAAGCGAACCTGTGCATACAGTCAATTTCACTGGCCCAATCGTTTTGGTAATCGGCTCAGAAGGCGAAGGTCTGAGTATGTTGACTCAACGCTCCTGTGATTTCTTAGTATCGATTCCTCTACAAGGTAAGACTCCCAGCCTCAATGCTTCTGTAGCAGCAGGTATGACGCTTTATGAAATTTATCGCCAGCGATCGCTAAATACCTTGCACTTAGATAAATTACAAAAAAACTCTTTGAAAAAATAACAGTAACAGAGTATAAAGAAATGTAAAAGATAATAAAGCAACATATCGTTTAACACCCTGTAGACGTTTATAAACTGGCTAAAACCATGAAAACCATTTGGCATAACCTCAAGGAAGTGTTAATTAACACATTCGACTTCATCGGCTTGGCTTGGTGGGTAGAGATTAAGACGCAAAATCCCCGTTGCACATACTACTTCGGGCCATTTCTTAGTTCTTCTGATGCAAAATTATCAAGCATTGGATATATAGAAGATTTGGAGAGCGAAGGAGCGCAAGGAATTTCTGTGAACATCAAGCGCTGTAAACCTAATAACTTAACAATTGCTGAAGACTTGGGGGAAAGATTTGACCGCAAAGTACAGCCTGCCTTTGGCGGTCAGATTTAAGTTAAGTTAGGCCAGAGAATGGAAAAGATGCGAGAATGCTGGGACGCAAAGATACGGAGAGATTGAGATTCTTTTACCGCGTTAATGCGTCTTTTTCACTCACCGCGTCACCACATCTTCACTCTCGATTTATTCTTCGTCAATAGTCAAAATTTTTTAAATATTTTTTAAATATTAGACTATTGACTACTAATTACCTGCGGATTAACTTCCAGCCAATGGTCAATGTCATTCAGCACCTGCTGGGGAACTTCCCAAGGAAAAAGATGGGCGGTGTTGGGATAACACTTCCATTGAGAATTGTTGAGGTGTTGAGCAGTTTCTAAGCTGGAACTAGGTGTAATGTGGCGGTCTTGTTCACCAGCAAGTACTAAACTAGGACATTCTATTTGTGGCAAATCTAGAAGTCGGTTGTATCCCGATTGAATTTCACTATACAGGGCGCGAGTAGCAGCACGAGAGGTTTGCAAATAAGCTGGTACTGCTGCGGTAGCGATGTATTTGTAAGCGGTAGATGTATGTTGTTGGATTAAGTAGCGAAAAAGCGATCGCTTACCAAAAGTATCAATATTCCATTGCCAACTCGGTTTTATATAGTTTATCAGGGCAGCAACCCCAGTATATAAATTATCCTGCCAAGTGATAGGAGGATGACTACCACGGGGTTTTGCGGCTGTCGCCACCAAAATCAGCCCTGTAATCCGCTCTGGCAAACGTAATGCCAGTTCCATTGCCAGAATACCTCCAAGCGACCATCCCAATACTAGACACTTTTCAATCTCAAAGCGGTCTAGCAGCGCTTCTAAATCAGTTAAATGGTCATTCATATTAAAATTACCATTCCAGCGACTTTTGCCGTATCCACGTAAATCAGGGGCAAAAGTTTTATAACGTTTTGATAAATGATTAGTAAAGACAGATAGACTACGACCAGTACCAGGATGACCATGTAAGCCCAAAATGGGGAATCCTTGACCTTGGATGTAGACATTGAGACGTGCAGTGGTAGGATGGCGATCGCTCATTACTTGTAGTTCTCCTGTCTAGCGATCGCTTCTATTCCTGTCGCATTCGCTTCAGCCCTTTCTGCTGTCTGCTCTAAAATTGCCTCAATTGGATTTGGACTTTGTGTCATAGTAGTTCGTTATATTATTTTTCCAATCGTGTCATACTGCTAGCTGCCAAGCATTGCAGTATTCGATTACAGTTGAAGCTGCTACAGTATTCAGGTGTGAGAAACTTTGATATCCAAAAAAGGGGAATTAATATCTAAAAGCCAATTCTCATCTACAAATCCTAGATTTTCATCATAGACAAGAAGCAACTCACCGATTCTTTGAGCATTATGACTTGGCTTATCTATAGCATCAACATTAGAGACTGTGAAAACAAACTTTAGCTTTAGAAAGCGTTTTTTGTTAGTAAACCCAATAGAACTGCTAACTAATTCTGTTTTGAGGATAGGAGGCAAAGTAATTATTTCATAATATTTATCTTGCTCATCCCAGTAGCCACAAACTTTATAATCACATAGTTCGAGATGTTCTTGAACTAGTCTACGGACATCTAAGTTTTCTAATATTTCAGTCAATATCATAGTTCTAAGAAATCGGTTCAAAAACCATTTGGGGAATTAACACTTCATCTTGTAATTGCCCAATACCTAAAAAGCGAGTCTCTTCATCATAAACTCGTACTATTTCAGGAACATCGAAAGTTAGAGAAATTCGCTGACCTTGACACCATTTTTGAGCAGATGTTGCTGGTAAAGTAACAGATGACAAATGTTGTAAAGCTGCATCTGGGGAAATCGGTTGAAATATTCCCGCTTGTAGTTTAGTTTCTAAGTCGCTCAAAGTGAGACTATCTGTTAGATCGAAACCACTGCTTTGAGTGCGAATCAAAGCGGCAAGAGTGCCACCAGTTTCTAAAATTGCACCTAAATCACGAGCGATCGCTCTAATATATGTACCAGAACCACAGACGATCGCTACATCCAATTCGGGAAAATCTCCTTCTCTCCAGTCCAAAATATCTATCCGAAAAATTTCCACTGTCCGCACTGGAACTTCCACCGTTTTACCTTGGCGTGCTAAATCGTAGAGGCGTTTACCATCCACTTGAATTGCACTGTAACTAGGTGGTATTTGCTCAATCTTGCCTTCAAATTGTGGTAATACGCTTTTCACCTGTGCCAAACTCAATCCAGCACAAGGTTGAGAAGTAATAATTTCGCCTTGTAAATCATCGGTTGTAGTACGCACACCTAAGCGAATAGTGGCTTTGTACGCTTTGTTTTCTGGCAGATATTGCAATAATCTTGTAGCTTTACCAAGAGCGATTGGTAAAACCCCTGTAGCAGATGGATCTAAGGTTCCCGCATGTCCGACACGTTTGAGGCGCAACAATTTTCGCACTCGCGCTACGCAGTCGTGGGAAGTCCAGTCAAATGGTTTGTTTAAGTTGAGAAAACCTTGAGCTAACACAAAATCAATACTTTTACTCTTTTCTATTTCAAATACTCATTTAATGCTCAAATATCTTAATTTCAGCATTCATTTAAGCATAAATATAAAATCATACTCGTTAATCATGCTCATAAAATGCTTACTTTCTCAACCCCCTTATCAGGGAAAAGGTAATAAAAGCATATCTCTATCCTATATCCTCAGAGTTCTTAAGTATTACTCCAATAACTCCAGATATCTAAACATCTATTTAGAAATTCACATCGATTTTTCCTTTAAAAACATCAAAAAAGTCACATACCCTTACCCTGCACCCCAAAGGACTGACAAAAAACTCCCCTTTAGCATGAAGGGAGTTATACCGTTTCACTTTAGGGTTGATACATTTAGGCAAGCAGGGGAGCAGAGGAGCAGGGGAGCAGAGGGGAAAGAATTTGTATCAGGATTTTAGTGAAATGGTATTAGCTGACAGAGATTAATAGATGATTACTGGCTTAGTACAGCCCACCATAAAAAAGGGTCGGAAATTATGCCGCTTTCGCATCTAGGATTTTAGTAGTATTGTCGGAATTAACAATTTCACACTTGGCAAGAATTTTTGTAGTTGATTTTTGACTCCAATTAAAAGGGTGGGCGATAACATTCCACTCATGAATAAATGCTAACAACGTTGTGAAAGCGCTTGTTTATCAGCAAAATCTGCAATTGTGAGACGTTTACGTTGGAGAATACTAAACCATTGTTCAACCTGGTTCATCCAGGAACAGTGGACAGGCGGATGATGGAAGATAAAACGTGGATTTTTGAGTAACCAAGCTTGCACTTTCTTACCCTTATGTACACTCAAATTATCCAATACCAAATGAATTGTTGTAATCGATGGTGGAACACCGTAGATGCGGAAATACTACCAACTATTGTTGCTGTTATTACTTGACGCGCTAACTCTGTACAGTCCCACTGCGATAATGAGCGCTCCATCATATCGGGTCGCTCACAAGCTATTTTAACCAGATACAATGCGACTTGAGGGGGAAAAAACTTTCTTGTCGTCCCGGTCGTTTGCCATCGTATAATCCTTCGATACCTTGCTCTACAAATCGTCTTGCCCACTTTCTGATATGACGTTCTCCCATTCCAACATACTCACTGGTTTTACAAAAAGTTTCCCCTGATGCCAACATTAATATTGCACGGGCGCGTTTTGCTAAACCCACAGGAGTTGTTGACTTACGCAGCCAACTGTTTAGTACGTCTTGTTGCTCACCAGTCATTTGAACCTGGATACTTGAGATACGGAGAAAGCATGTCCGATTTTTTTTGTGCAACCCTACAGAGGATATCTTCCTCTATTTCCGACCCTTTTTTCCGGTGACTTGTACTTAGTAACCCGATCGCCATTTCAAGATACATTTTTGCTTTATGCAAAGCTAGCAGTTTCTCTTGAGTGTACCTATCTGGGTAATTCATGATTTTTCCTTCCATCGTGATTTTGATGAGCGCTGCTTGCTCATCAGTAGGAGCATTCATCTCATCTATAGCGTTACTCAGTGCTTGCATGAAAGCAAAGGTAGGAGGTTTTAATCCTTTATCTGCCTCGAATTGAGATAATGCCATTCGAGGAAATACCATCAAGGATGTAATCCATGAGGTCTTGTACCCTTTATTCCCGGTTGGTTTGATGCCGTAGCGTAAGCATAGGTCACGTAGTTCTTTGATGGTTTTGATTTCGAGTTCCGAACGTGTAAACATAGAGTTACCATTTCTCAAAAGTGGTATCGGTGAGTTACAAGTTTTCCAGACAGTACGCTCACCGATTTAAAACTATTATCCGATGGTTTCGCCGGTTTAAAGCTATATTTACATCTCTAAACAATGTCTGACCGCAAGGGTAAACCTGAAAATTTTGGTAATCCACAAAGTAAAGAGCTAAATGAACAGCTTAGTTTCCGTGTCACTAAGGAAATGAAGGATGCGGTTAAAGCTAAGGATGACCCACCTGAATTTTGCCGTCAAGCTATTCAGAAGGCACTAGATGAGGGTGTGTAGTTAATTGTTCAATAACTTATTGAATATAGGACTTACGCAAAAAGTGCTAAAAAGCTTAATTTATCGAACCGCCAAGACGCCATCGCGTAGCGTCTCGTTAGAGAAGAACGCCAAGAATCGTAGAGTTTGCGTAAGTCTCAGAATAAGAGAAAACCTCCCTATTGTGTAAGGGAGGCTGTATATTGCAAATGATTGTTTCTAAATACCATCAACGAGAATGACCAATTACCCTGAAAGTTAGATTAATTCTTGGTTGAACCTTTTTAGATGTTTTTGGAATCTGATGCTGCCAAAAATGCTGGGTTACTCCTGCCATAACAAGGAGACTGCCATGTATTAACTCAATTTCTGCTTTCAAATTTTTATCGTGCTTATGCCTAAACATAAACCTTCTTACTCCACCAAAACTAACAGAAGCAATTACAGGATTTTTACCTAGTTCGGGTTCAGCATCAGTGTGCCAGGAAATTCCATCATTTCCATCTCGGTAAAGGTTGAGCAAAACGCTGTTAAACTTAATTTTTGCAATATTCTCAACTTTCTCTTTTACTTGTAGCAACGTAGGTGTCCAAGGTTCTGGTTCAAGATGAATGCCTGAAAATGTATATGATTTGTTTCTATCTCCATACCAAGCAGTTTTTCTTGGCAAATTTACTTCCTTGCCGTAAATCTTCATCTTGTCTTGCCGCCATTTGATTTCGTTAAACAAGCTTTGAAAAAGCTCGTCGCTCTCTTGTTGATTGAAAAAATTGTGATATAAAATCACATTTGCATCTGGCATAGATAATACTTCTTTCTCTGTACTATTCTTTGGCTCATTGATAGCAGAGTCAAACCCAGAAAATAAGTCACCTTGAATCGCATTCATAACTAATCTATTTTTCATAAAAGCTTTTCTTAAAGTTTTACAGTAACAAGCTTTTAAGTATAAAGATTAATTGATAACTGATAATCAAATTGCCACAAGTCAAGTTGATGATGGGAATAGTTGAGCCGTTGGGAATATCTTCGGTAAGCTGACTGTAACTTTAGTTCCTTGCCCTACTTGACTAGACAAGGTAATATCGCCACCATGTAACTCTACGCAAGCTTTAGCGATCGCTAGCCCTAATCCTGTACCGGGGATTGTATCAACGTTGCTTCCACGACTGAAGGATTGAAACAAATTTTTTTGATCAGCTATCGGGATACCAATTCCCTGATCTTTGATATAAAAGATTACTTCTGATTCTTTACCGATGAGGTGGAATTCTACAGTACCTCCATCTGGAGAGTACTTAATTGCATTGGATATTAAATTAGTAAAAATTTGCTGCAAAAGTCCGCGATCGCCCCAAAAGTCCCGGTTATTACCAGTAATTTGAAAAATCAATTCGTGGCGATCGCCTACTGTTTCTCGCTCTTGTTCGATCAAGTCAGCAAAAAATTGCAGTAAATCAAGCTGGATTGGCTGAAATTTAGGTTTTTCCAGTTCAAATTGGTTAACCAGAAGCATATTATCCACAAGTTTGGACATATACCTGGCTTTCTGTTCAATGATTCCCAAGAACCTGTGTTGTTTAGACTCATCTAGTTGCTGGCTATGTTTTACCAAAGTTGATGCAGCAGCCAGAATTGAAGTTAGGGGCGTTCGATACTCATGGGAGACTGTGGCAATAATTTGCGATTTAAATGTATTGAGTTGCTTTTCTTTGGCAAGTGATGCTTGAGTTTGGGCTAGCAATTCAGCTTGTTGAATGGCGATCGCTAATTGCACCGAAACTTCATTGAGCATTTGGGCATCATCAGTTTGCCACTGCCGTTCCCCGGAATTATGGTGAGCAATCAACAAACCCCAAAGCTTGGGGGTTGGATTTCCATTGTTACTCAAATTAATGGGAACTACCAGATTTGCCTTAGTATTAAATTGCTCTTTCAGGTTGACACAATTACACAAGCCAAGCTCATAGATATAAGGGATGGGGGATTGGGGATTGGGCAGGAGAGGCAGAGGGGCAGGGTGCAGGGTGCAAGGGGGATGAGTGATTATACCTCTTTCCTTCCTCTGTCCTGCTTCCTCCAGTGTCTCAACGCGATCGCACAATGCTACGGTGTAGCATGGTTCAACTGAGGAAGCCACTATTTTACCGTCGGTATCTGGGGCGAACTGATACACCATCACGCGATCGCACTTTAGAAGTTGCTGTACCTCGGCTACAGCCGTATTCAAAATTTGCTCTAGGTTAAGAGACTGGCGAATTCTTAAAGCAGTCGTGGCAATTAAGCGCTGTCTCTCCTGAGTTTTGTAAAGTTGGGCTTGCAAGCACGATTGCTTAATGGCGTTGCGGACTGTTAGTTGAAGTACATCCTGTGTCAGATGTTGCTTGACCAAATAATCCAATGCACCCCGTTTCATTGCTTGCACAGCTATCTCCTCATCGCCGCGTCCTGTCAGCATAATCACAGGGACAGAAGCCTCTAATATCTCCTGCTGCATCTGATCGAAGAGTTCTAACCCACTCATATCAGGTAGGCAAAAATCCAGCAGAATGACATCAAAGCGCATTTTTTGGCACAAAGCAAGTGCTTCTTCTGCACAGTCTGCTTCCAAAATCTGGTATGACTGATGCGGATCTTTCAACAGATATCGACGATAGATTTTTCGATCTGCTGCACAATCATCAATGATGAGTAGCGTCCATGTGTCCAACATATTAAGTATGAGGATTGGGGAGCCATGTAGATCCCTTTTATCCAGATTATGTTTTTATTGCATAATTCTAAAAATAATATAAAATAACTGTAAATAAAATCTAAATTCTTTAGAAATTCTAAAGTAATTTAAGCAGTAAGATAAATAACAAAATGGGAAAGTGCATCAAATAGAGACAAGCAGACACAGTGACTCAAAGAGGAAAATGTCTCTGTGTCCTCTCGGTCGTCTCTTTTGTTATCCTTTCCTTACTATTGCTTTATCAACAGATAATAAACAAATTAATCCAAAGCTGGCGGCATATTGGCTTCAAGCCAATAGTCCACGAATGCTTGAATTGTCTTTTTTAATTCCTGAGCATCCATCGGCTTTACCAGATATCCATTTGCGCCCTTTTGGTAGCACAGTTCAATATCCTTGGGGTTAGATGATGTGGTAAAAACAACGATGGGGATTTCCTTGAAACTCTTGTCTTGCTTAAGCCTATCTAAAATGTCACGGCCATCAATACCTGGCAAATTTAGATCGAGCAAGATAACAGAAGGTCTTAGTGCTACTTTAGAGTTGCGTAAGGCTTCGCTTCCTTGTTGATAAAGAAAGTCTAAAACCTCATCCCCATTAGTACAACGATGTATGGGGTTCTGGACGGACATGCGCCGCATCAGACGTTGTAGCATCCGAAAATCTTCATTGCTGTCCTCAACAACGAGCAGAGGTTCATGAAGTTTTTTTGTCATTCGTGGTCTTAAAAGAGCTTAACAAAAATATATATTTGGTTATTATCTTAAACTATTCCAGCGTGAAATAGAAAATCGAGCCAACGCCTACGGTAGATTCAACCCAAATTTGGCCGTTATGAAGCTCAACAATCTTCTTAACAATAGCTAGTCCAGCACCTGCTCCTCCACCGTACTTTTCTTGAGAGTGGAGCCGCTTAAATAGTCGAAAGATAGTTTCTAGGTGATGCTGTGGAATTCCAATACCGTTATCTCGGATATAGAAGATTAGGGATTGGGGATTGGGCAAGAGGACTTGGGGACAAGGAGAATTGGGGACAAAGGGAAAGACTTGTTTCAAGTTCTCACCTCTTATCCCCTTGTCTCCTTGTCCCCTTGTCTCCCCTGCTCCCCATGCTTCTTGAGAAAAGTAGCCAATCTCAACCCATTGCTGTGGCTTATCGTTGTATTTGAAGGCGTTACCCAGGAGATTACTAAAGACTTCATTAACGAGAACTCGGTCACACTGAACTGTTGGTAAAGGTCGAGGAATGCGAATATCTACAAGCGCAGAGTCTTGGCGACTAGCACGAAAGACTTCAATCACTTGGGTAACTAATTCGTTAAGGTCAGTTGCTTGCTCTCGCAGTTGTGCTTGTCCTAACTGCGATAACCGCAGTAGAGCATTTATGAGGGTTTCCATGCGTACAGACAAGGAAACTACTGTTTGCAAGCACTCAATTCCGTCATCATCTAATACTTGGGCATAGTCTTCTAGCAACACCGTTGAGAAGTTATAAATTCCCCGCAAAGGCTCTTTTAGGTCATGGGAAGCAGCGTAAGCAAAGGAAGCTAATTCGCGGTTGCTGCGCTCTAACTCCAGGTTGATTTTAGCTAACTCATCCGCCTTAGATAGTACAATACCAACGATCGCATTACTCAGAGCGATCGCACTCTCAAGTTCACAAGTTTCCCAAGGTAAAGAAGTTAATCTAACCGTTTCTTGCCATTGTTCAAAGGATTTTCGTGGAGATAGGCTAAGGCTACCATCTGCCTGAGCTTGAATGGATTCGTTGGGATTACCTGCCCAGTTTACCGTTTGGATAACTTCAGGGCGAAACCAAAGAATATAATAACGCCGGACTTTAGAAATTCGCAGTAACAGCAATCCACTAGCAGTATCTTTAAATACAAGCGCCTCTGGGTAAAGCTTCGGCAGAGAATCTGTGGAAAACAGGTTATCACTAACTTGAACATCCGCCCATTCAATTAACGCCCGAACTTCATGAATATTCGGTGTTGCTCCTACAAGAGTAATTTCATTATCCAGACAAACTGCCGCTCCAGTGGCACTAACAAGATCGAGCAAGCGGATTTCTGGTTTAATTAAGGCATCGATAAAATTATCTGCTTGGGAAATAGATTCAAGGAAATCAGACTGTAGCGATTTGAGTTTTACCTTATAGTTCCATTCCGAATAACTAATTTTGTGCGCTAATTCAGAAGACACAATCTGTCCCAAAAATTCGCACATCTTTAGCACTTCGTAAGAAATATACTTTGGTGTTAAGTGATGGCAAGCTATTAATCCCCAAAGCTTCTGTTCTTGAATCAGCGAAATCACCAAAAGAGCCTTTACTCCCATATTTTGATGATATTCAGCGCAACACGAATCAAAACTTCGTAGCAGAGAGTAACTTAAGTCAAGAGGCTGATGTGTTGTCGGATTTGCCGTTGGAACTAGGTTAACAGGTTCAGCCGTCAAATCGGGGAGAAATCGGAGAAAGCAGCGCGTGTATAACTCCCTAGCCTGCGCTGGAATATCTGTTGCGGGATAGTGGAGTCCTAAATAAGGTGATAAATCCTCTCGTTTGACTTCTGAAACAACAGAACCCGCTCCCGACTGGTCAAATTTATAGACCATTACCCGATCAAAACCGATGATTTTTTGGACTTCTTGTGCCACTACATCCAAAAATTCTATCAGGTTGGATGTTCTTTGCATTTTGGCGATCGCTTCACCCGCCAAAGCATGAAAGTCTAAGAAACTCACCTCAGATTTTGAGTCTGTCGGTTCTAACTCCAGAATCACAGCTTCTTCTGTGCGATGAGCAATAGCGTCAAAATCTCGTTGCCGATGCAAAGTATTTATTGATACTCTGAAAACATTAGGACTGCCAATTTTTTTTCCCAAGCACTGCTTTACAGTTTCTATTTGTTGAGCTTCTAGTAAATAGCTCAACGGTTTACCAAGCAAATCTTCTGGCTCTTTGCCCAAGTGTTCTTGGGTATTGTTGCTAACTTGCAGTATCTCTAGCTGAGTACTGAGTGCCAGTAGAACACCATGAGGTTGAATAGAGCCAGGTATGTGAATAGGTTTGCGATCGTGGTTAGTCAGAGCAGTAGCTTGGGTAGTAGTATTTTCAGGCTGCCTCATAAATCAACTTATGTAAAGCTGATTTTTACAATAGCGCAATTAAATGTCACATTTCTTTAAAGTATATGCCGATAAGAATGAATGCGAGAAAATTTTTTGTAAATGCTAATAACAAAATAAGAGTATGTAATGCAACCGAGTAATCACTGTATTCAGCATTAATTGCAAAGCATTTATGATGTTGATAGAATACTGACATTCAGTATTTACCCTACTGCTCTTAAAATAAATGTCATTAAAACCCGTAGTAGTACCCAACTGAAGCTATACAAATATTTATTTAGGAATATAAGTTTATGATCTCAACCACAACTTATACTTACGATGCCGACGGCAAACTAATATCCCAAAGCACAGACAACAACAGTGATGGGACAATAAACTCAGTTATTAACTACGGCTATAACCTGATATCGGAAAGCTCTGACTACAACGGTGACGGCATTGATGATGATATAAAAACTTATATTTATTATGCCAACGGTAAGCAGACATCTGAAAGTAGTGACAATAACGGCGACGGCATCGCTGATTATGTCGAAACTTCTACTTATGATGCTAAGGGCAACCGGACATCCTTGAATCGTGATACCAACGGCGACGGCATCGCTGATTATGTCGAAACTTCTACTTATGATGCTAAGGGCAACCGGACATCCTTTAATCGTGACGACAACGGCGACGGTATCGCTGATTATTTCTATACCTATACTTATGATGCCAAGGGCAACCAAACATCGGAAAGCTATGACAACAACAGCGACGGTATCGCTGATTTTATCCAAACTTCCACTTATGATACTGAGGGCAACCGGATATCTGAAAGCTATGACTACAATGGCGATCGCATAGCTGATAATGTCACAACCTATACTTATGATACCAACGGTAAGTTAACATCCTCTAGCCTTGACAACAACGGCGATGGCATCCTTGATTATATCTATAGCTATACTTATGATGCTAAGGGCAACCGGATATCGGAAAGCGAAGACTACAAGGGCGACGGCATCGTTGATTATGTGACAACTTATACTTATGATGCTAAGGGCAATCAGACATCCGAAAGTCGTGATACCAACGGCGATGGCATCGTTAATAATGTCACAACATATACTTATGATGACAAGGGCAACCGGATATCCTTTAGCGAAGATTATAATGGCGATCGCATAGCTGATTATGTTAAAACTTATACTTATGATGCTAAGGGTAATCAGATATCCGAAAGTATTGATACCAACGGCGACGGCATTGGTGATTCTATATCAAAAAATACTTATATTTATGATGTCAACGGGAAGTTGACATTTTTTAGCCGTGACACCAACGGCGACGGCATTACTGATTATATCGAAACTTATACTTATGATGTTAACGGCAACCTGACATCAGAAAGCAAAGACTATAACGGCAACGGCATATTTGATTCTGTCTATTATGGCGAAACCAGCCCCCCCGCAATTGATTATGTCTATATCTATACTTATGATGCTAAAGGCAACCGGATATCCTTTAGCGAAGATTATAATGGCGATCGCATAGCTGATAGTGTCACAACCTATACTTATGATGCTAACGGCAATCTAACATCCTCTAGCCAAGACTACAAAGGCAAGGGCGAAATTATTAATAGTATTTATGACTACAAGACCGACGGCATAGCTGATAATGTCAAAACCTATACCTATGGGCGCACAACCGCCAGCTATGATTTCAATAATGATGGTGTAATTGATGCAGTTGGTATCTATAGCTACGATGCTAAAGGAAAACTAACTACACAGAAGATTGATAATAATCAGGATGGCATCATTGATGAGGTAACAGCTTACAGCTACAACGCTAACGGCAAACTCACTGCACAGGTAGTTGACAAAAATAATGATGGACTCGGTGATGAGATTACTATTTACAACTACGATGCCAATGGCAAACTCACTTCAGCAGATATTGATAATAACAGCGATGGTATAATTGATGCAATTACCAGTTATTTATATAATACCAACGGTCAACTGCTCAGTACAACCACCAACGATGCAAATGTACCCAACAAAACCTTATACGGTAGCAACTGTAAAGATACACTGACTGGTAGAGCTGGCAACGATCAAATTTTCGGTAAAAACGGCGACGATAAATTATTTGGATTAGCAGGAAATGACAAACTAGTTGGTGGTAAAGGTAATGACATCCTCAACGGTGGCGCTGGTAGTGATAACCTAACAGGCGGTTGCGGAAACGATCAATTTGTAATCGATAACCTAAGTGATTCGCTACTGTCTCGTTTTGATAAAATTACTGACTTGAAAATTGGTGAAGATAAAATTGATGGACTGAATGCTGTTTCTGCCACTAATTTGCTTCAACTTGGCCCTGTTGCAAGTTTGAATCTGTCAGATATACAACAAATATTGACTGCAACTGTTTTTGTGGCTAAAGGTGCGGCAACTTTTACTTTAGGTACAAGTAATAGGCGAACTTTTGTGGCACTCAACGACAGTACTAATGGATTTTCTGCTCTCACGGATACTGTTATTGAAATTAGTGGCTACAAAGGCGACTTAACTAATTTAGCGATTGTCTAATTACTCCTTCTTCCTTAGAGGATGTTGAAAAGTGGTATCTTGTGCTTTTAATCACATTTTTACCCCCCTTAATCCCCCCTTATAAAGGGGGGAAACAAGAAAAATCTGGTTCCCTCCCCTTTATAAGGGGAGGGTTAGGGTGGGGTAAAAAATATGTGATACATGAATCATGACTTTTCAAACATCCTCTTAGCGTACTTGGTGTACTTGGCGGTTCGTTTAATAATTAAGTTATGTAGATTAGGTTGAGCAATAAAACCCAACGTTTCCTGGGCTTTGTTGGGTTTAACTTTGCTTAACCCTAACGTATTGATTTATACATTTAGGATGGTTCAATTAATTACATTTGTACAAAGTCAAATAAAAATCATCACATGCAGCAATGCAACGCCAATATCCAACATCCAAAATCCGAAGCTGACTATGGTATTAGGAACTTTTTCTTTTGCAGGTTTGGCTTTTTTAATATCCAGCAATTGTGCTAATTCGGTTGTATTCAATGACTTGACGAGACTCAAACCAAGCGACTTACTAGAAATGCTTTGAGTGTAGGCGGCGTTAAGGTAGGGGGTGTATTGCGGTCTTCCTACAACATAAGTTTGGAAAAAAGGTAAACTTAAAACATTCATGTAACGACGCGCTTGAGAAGCATCGCCAATCATATCAGCAGGTAATGCTACTTGTTGATTTGCGGGGTTGGCATTGCCAATAGTGGAAAAGTGAGTGCCACCTACAAGCATGACGAGATACTTTTGTGAATTCGCCAACCAGGAGAAAGGGAGAATTTGCTCGGATAAAGCTGGTGCAACTGTATCCTCACTACTACCGACAATCATCACTGGAGTTTTGATTTGACTTAAGCCAGCTTTGCCGAAAATAGAACTAGTGATGGGATTAACTGCGATCGCAGCTTTCACTCTCTCATCCCGCAGGTTATAATCCTTGCCAGACTTACTAATGCTCAATTCTAAAGCGCGACACTGGAGCATTAAAGACATATTCCAAGTGTTTTGCAGTGTTGCTGGTTGACAGTCAAGTTTTAGCTGCTCAAAGTTAATTTTAGCGCCTGCCAGGGCTAAGGCTGTGTAGCCTCCCAAAGATTGACCAAATACTCCGACTTGTTGCAGATTTAGGCGACCTTTAAACCGTGAATCAGATTGATTAGCTTTTTCCAATTGATTCAGGATATATGTTACATCCATTGGTCGGTCTTGAAATTCACTTGGTTCTGCTATTTCATTGACGTGTCCATTCAACAGAGAATGTAATTGTTTAGCATCACTACCAGGATGATTGGGAACGACAACGGCAAATCCGTAAGAAGCTAGATGCGTGGCTAAATATTGAAAGTTGCTGCTATCTAAACCCAAGCCGTGAGAAATCACAATTACGGGTGCAGCATTCTGGACATTGGGAATATAAACATCAGTTAATAAAAGCCGATTGCGTGTTGAGTCGAAAAACTTTTGGGTGTATTTTTGCGACTTAAACTTTCCCGGAACTTGTAAATCAGGTAATTGTGAGAAATTCGGGTGTTTGATGCTAGCAGCTTCTATTTTAGACTCAATCGATACTGCTGCGATCGCTCGATGAGTTTGGTTAACAAGTTTCTCTAATTCCGTAGCTATTTCTAAAGTCTGTGCTACGTCAAGGCGAATGCTGCTGGTGGGATATTTACGCAACACATTCAATAGTGTCAAGCCTTCTGATTCACCAGAGGCTAAAATTAGCGCCGAACGCAAAGCACCAAATCCTGGTTCTGGGTGACTGGTTTTGATAATTTGCGCCAACCGATGCAGCAACAACTCTCCTTGGGGTGTATAGAGAAGTTGTGAAACTACTACCGGACTAACTTTCACACGATTAAGTAAAATCTGCCGCAATTCTTGAAGCTGTTGAAAAGGCAGATATTGCTGATAGGCTGCCAAGTCTTCGTTAATTACACCTGTTTTGGCATAGTTTTCTAAAGTAGTAACTGAAATAGAAAGCTCTAAAGCTGAATAAGATGCATAAATCCGCTCTGCTGCCAAGATAGAATTGCTAATTCCAAACGTTGGCAGCACCATTGAAAGAACCAGCAATAGAGAATTTTTTCTCAGGGTGCTGGCCCAATTACCAAACAAACTATTCATCGCTCAACTGTTTCGGTACTCTGGTTTTATCAGGTGTTGGCTTTGGTAGTTATTCTGGCGCCCTGCTTGGTTTACTTAAAGTTATTAGCCGGAATTTTATCAAAACAGAATTTAGGAGTCAGTAGTTAGAATCCTCTAGTAATTAATTCTGACTCCTGAATTCTGAATTCTTCTTCAAGAATTTTCTCTTGGCTATCAATTCAAAAATCAGATCTTACAGAGTCACACAAATGGGTAAAGTATCCATCTTATAAGAAGCTGACCCCGTAGTTTGCCTTCACTAGTAAATCATAACAAATAAAAAATGCTCTGCCTCAGTATTTATGTTGTAGCTTTGAAGATGGCACGATTTTACTAGATGAAAAACCTAGTAATAATCCTGAAAACTATTGTTGTTAACTAGCTTTTCCCAAGGCGATCGCTACTGAACCTGTGACTACTAAACCTGCGCCTAATATAGCTATGAAAGTAAAGTTTTCTGATGGTACCCAATTAGGTGCAATAATTGATAGAACTGCAACTGTTATTAATGTCACAATGGGAGCTAAAGCTATTACTGCACTTACTCGTGATGCTTCCCAATGTTCTAATGATTCAGCAAAAGCACCGTAAGCGATTAAAGTATTCAAAGCACAAAAAACCAGTATTAATAAATGGAAGCTATCAAGTATAAAAAGTGATTGGATTTTGGCTAGGGGAGTGAATAATAAAGCACAGCCTCCATAAATAATCAGCATGATACTAGGGGAAGATAAAGATTGTAATAGCTGTTTTTGTGCCAAAGCATAAATAGCCCATGACGTTGCTCCTAGCGCAATCAAGATACTACCTAGTATGTATGTGCCATGCGCTGTAATTAAATTTGCTAGTTGTTCTCGAAAAAATAAAAGATAACCGCAAATCATTACACTGACACCAATCCACTGATGCAGTCGATAACGTTCTTGAAAAATTATTAACCCTCCGAAACCTAATAAAAGGGTAGATAATTGAATGAGAACTTCAGCGTTAGCAGGCGATGTTAGTGCTAAACCTTGCATGAAAAGAAAGTAATTAATCCCTAAAAAAAGGGTAGCGATCGCTAATAATTTCCAAGAAACAGAACGCAGTTGTTCTAACTTTGGTAATTTACCCCGTATTCCTAAATATATAGTAAGCAGTAAAAATGATACAAAAAACCGAAACCAAATGACGGTATATACATCAAGTACTTGCAGAGCGATCGTCAAAGTAATAGGTAAAATTCCCCACAATAAGACCGTTAATAGCGATAACCCTAGCCCTAAAGGCCAACGACCAGAAGTTTTATGTAGTAACATTCAAATATTTTACCCAGAGTAGGGCAGATGATAAATTAAAACATATCTAATTTGTATACCTAAATTTTATCAAGCTCTTGTAGATAAAGCTTGTCAATAAGCTGAATAATAGAAATTAAATGTAAAATAGTTTACCTACTCTAATGAATTTTTTATAGTCTAATAGCGTTTTTTGCTCACATAAAATTTGTAAATAGTGTAATTACTTTACATGAATATTACATTTGAAATTTGATTAGAGATGTATAATTTTTTCGGTGTCAATTTACTACAAAAAAACTATGGGGATCATACCCATAATAAGCTTAGTAGTCTTTATTACTGGCTTATCAATTTACTTGCTACTGACCTCAAGAGGTCGGTTTTTACTCAAATCTTTGGTGACAAAAATAAAACGCCAAGGGTGGAAATTCAGGAATAACAAGATTAACTACCTGAGATCAAGATTTTCAAAGACTATAACAATTGCTGCCATTATTCTGGCAGCAGTAATAGCTGGAAATACTGTATCAGCCCAGGTTACGCCGCCGCCTCTAACTTCACTCAAGAGCGTATCGGTTCCAGAGCCTAACAATCTAGGAGACTTTGTAAAAGACAAAGTAGCTGCAATCAAGTTAGGAAAAGCTCTTTTCTGGGATATGCAGGTTGGGAGCGACGGACAAACCTCCTGTGCTAGTTGTCACTTCCATGCTGGAGCCGACAATAGATCCAAAAATCAGATTTCTCCTGGGCTTTTGCGGATTAACGCTGATGGTACAGCGAATCCAGATACAGTTTTTAATATAGGTGGTGGGCCAAACTACCAGCTTAAACCGGGAGATTTCCCCTTCCACAAGCTGTCAAATCCGAACGATCCTAAAACCGTTGTATCTGACCGAAATGATGTCAGTTCCTCTCAGGGTGTCTCCAATGCTAAGTTTGTTAATGTTAAACCTGGTAGCGCGGAAGACGAAGTAAAAACCGAGCTAGATCCGGTATTTAACGTGGGAGGTACAAATGTGCGCCGCGTCCAGCCGCGTAACACCCCAACCGTAATTAATTCAGTATTCAACTTCCGCAACTTTTGGGATGGAAGGGCACAGAACATCTTTAATGGGGTAAATCCCTTTGGTTTAAGAGATCCTAACGCTTCTGTGGTAAAAGCAGAAAAACCAAATCAGCTTAAATTTGTCAAAATCAGACTGAATAATTCGTCTTTGGCTTCTCAGGCGCTTGGGCCGCCACTAAGTTCTTTCGAGTTGTCGGCTGATGGTCGTACTTTTCAGGAAATTGGTGATAAATTCGGGCGAATTGACAACAAAAAATCTCTCAGCAAGCTGCCGCTAGATAATATAGATAATCTTGCTGATACTCTAGTTGGGCCGCTACTGAGTTCCGTTGATGAACTTACCGGTAATTTGGCGCAAATTGGCAACACTAAATCTATCAACACACTGCTACAAAATGTTTTGTCACTTAGGGGTACAAAGCTCCCCAGAGTCTTGGGGCAAAAGTTATCTACCCTCAGACCGCTAGGTAAACAGGTTGTGCATCCACAAGACAGCGTTTTAGGTGCAGATAGTAGATATCCTCAGCCCGGACTGAAGGATAAAACCTACGACCAGCTGATTAAAGATGCCTTTAAGCCAGAGTGGTGGAAGTCTAATCAACTCATCCAAGTTGATGCTCAAGGTAGACGGACTTTTATCAACAACGCTGATAACTCTTCTCAAACCAATGAGTACACGCTGTTGGAGTATAACTTCTCGCTGTTTTTTGGGCTGGCAATTCAGTTGTACGAGTCTACACTCATTGCCAATGATACGCCTTTTGATCGCTTCTTGGCAGGAAACACCACAGCTTTAACCTCTCAGCAGCAACTAGGTAAAAACCTGTTTCAGGGCAAGGCTTTGTGTATTGGTTGCCACGTTGGTTCAGAATTAACAGCTGCTTCAGTAAGCAGCGTGGCTAAAGATGGACGAATCAAACGTGCGCCGTTCGGTGCAAAACCCCCTGAAGACAATGGCTTCTTCAATATCGGCGTTAGACCTGTTACGGATGACCCCGGTTTAGGTGGTAGTGACCCTGTGCAGAATAATCCGCTTTCAGAGGCAAGATTGGCTCAGTTAGGGAAATTCCAGCTTCTCCTGGGCGAAAATCCTCCCACCCTGACTCCACCGTTGAATTCTAGTGAAACTGTGACTGCAAACGGAGCTTTCAAAGCACCTGGACTTCGCAATGTCGAACTCACTGCCCCCTACTTCCACAATGGAGGTCAAGCGACTTTAGAACAAGTGGTTGATTTTTACAATCGAGGTGGTGACTTTGGAGTTCTCCCCCCATTGAATCTGTCACCAGAAGAAAAACAGCAATTGGTCGCCTTTTTAAAAGGACTAACTGATGACCGAGTTAGGTACGAGAAAGCGCCTTTTGATCATCCGCAACTTTTCGTTCCCAATGGACATCCGGGTAACCAGACATCCGTTAAGGACGATGGTACGGGCAAAGCTACAGATAGCTTCCTAGAAATTCCTGCTGTTGGTAGGAATGGCGGTGGTGCTATACAAAATTTCTTGAACTAACAACATTTCACGAAATAGCTGATACCGATAGATATGTAGGGGCATACAGATGTGTGCCCCTACATTTATTAAGGAGTGCGTAGGTCTAACCCACCGGAGGCATCGCCAACTATCGGTTGTATATTGCTAACTTTGGTATTGTCTAGGTAATTATAGACTCTTCTCGAAAGTTCACGGACAAAATCTCCAGCTTTGGGATCGTAGTTTGGTCTTTGCACCAAAACACCTGCTAAATAGCTTTTGCCGTTGGGCATTTGAATTATACCGGCATCACCAATGATAAATCTCAATGTACCAGTTTTGTGTGCGATCGTCGCTCCTTGGCCAATACCAGCTGGTAGTAAACTATTGGTTTTGACATGACGCATAATACCTAAAACTTGATTGCGGCTGTTTGGGGATAGCAAACGATTGTTATAAACTAACGCCGCCAATCTGACCAAATCTTTAGAACTAGTTGTATTTGTGCCAGCGATGTCTGGAAGTAGATTCCGAAATGCTGTATTTTGCAATCCCCAGCTACGAAAACGTTGGCTAACTTTTGCTGCACCACCCAAGCGATCGAGAATCAGATTTGTAGCGGTATTATCGCTGATTGTCATCATCAAGGTAGCAGTTTCTAGGACGCTGAATTTAGTTCCTATGGGTTTGTATTGCATAGTTCCAGATTCGCCAACCTTTAAATCGCGCCGCATCACTAATTTATCGGTGAGTTTAATTCTACCAGCGTCGATTTCTTGGAAAAGAGCCACTAATAAGGGAAATTTGATTGTGCTGGCAGCAGCAAATCTTTTTTCGCCATTGATATCTATATAGTTTCCTGTAGCTAAATCTAAGAAAAATATTCCGGGATTTAATGTTTTATAACTCCCTAACAAGCTACGAATTTGAGAAGTGATACCAACCATCTCTTGACCAAGATTCACAACTCCAGCAAATGTGGAAGCATCTGTAGATTTGATGGCTATATCTTCTCTATTTTCCCCAACAATAGGATGGTTTTGGTGGTCAAATGAATTGAATTTAAAAATCCAATGAGAACGAGAATCTCCTTTAATTGATATATTTTGGGAATGAACATCATAACCAGGAGCTAACTCTACGACAAAACGAGTAGTTTGAGAGTCTGGTTTGCCAAGGCGAATTTCTTTCACCGCCTTGCCAAAACTTTGTTTGACAGTATCAGAATTAAAATTAGTTCCAGGTAAGTCAATTACTAATCGGCTAGGGTTATCTAATAAAAAGGCTTTTGGTTCTATTCCCGAAGTGGTAGTTAAATCTAATTGGTTTTGGCTAGAATCATAGTACCAAGACTGTAATTGTGAGGCTTTAGCTTGTCCTGCAACTATAACCAAACTGCTTAAAGCGATCGCTAGTAGATGTGATTTCATGTTGTGATTGTGGGTGTGCAAGTTAGGAGCGACTAATCAGCTTTACTTAGATTTTTTTCTGATGATTGTGCTGAACTTCCGGAGAAAAAGTTATAAATCCCGTTAAGTTATTTTTTGAGATTATATTTGGGATTAGATAAGCACGATAAATCATCATTACTTATTAAAAGTAAATCGCTGACAGTTTTATTTGTGGTGTGAGTTGACAACAACAGAAATTGTTAATCTAGCCGAAGGACGAGCAAAGGATTAATTATGTTTCCAACTTAGGAATTACTAAGAAATAAATTACTACTACTTGTGGGGTGGGCGACACGAGCGCCCATCAACAAGGGCGGACAAGATGTCCACCCCACAAGAAAAGTTAAATGTTTTTTATTTGGAAGTTTCTTATGTTTTGTACAGAGAGAAAGTAAGTGCCAGGTATCGTCACGCCCCAAACTACTAGAAGTCGTACAGAATTCGTCTAAGCAAATCGACGTATTAAGTTTGATGTGCGGGTGTGAGGTATTATGCAACTGACAACAACCAACTCACAAAGTCCCAGTCTCACCTCCACGACTCACCCCCCAAATCACCCCACCTCCCTTACCAGGCAATCTACCCGGTACTTTAGTCCCGCAATAGTCGTCGGATTCCCAAACCGCCTTAAATTCTGTTTTTGTTAAGTCAAAGTCGGATTCCGCCTTTATTGGTTTTGCTTTTACATCCGCCAAAAGTTCTTTTAATGAGGGTTGGGACAATCCCCCCACAACTCTTGCCGATTCGGAGTCGGAAAGTTCCTCGCAAACTAGAGCTTGCAGATTTTTGTCGTCGGCTGCTTTTGCCTTGATTTTATTTTTAGTCATAAATTTAATCTTATTAATGTATGTTGTGTTAATATCGGAACCTGGGCAACTCGTGAAAATAAGGGTAGTTGCATACAATTATTAATAAGTGAAATATCGAATCCGCAACCTGAGCTACTCTGAAAAATAGAATCCCTTGATGAGAGTGCGAACTTGTGTAATACCAATTCCATTAATGATTGCAACACATCTTTGGGTAAAGACGTGATTCATCACGTCTCTACAAATGGTCTATTGGTCGGATTCTTTTTTCAAATTGGTATAATTCGCTATTGACTTTACACTGAATATATATCAACCCTAAATAAAATAATCAAGGGTTTATACAAAACAATACAAAATAACTTTTGCAACTTTTGCTTTCCACCTTTTGTTGTTACAATATGGCGTGGAAACCCCCACTCTCTACTCACATTAAAAAAAATCAGCTACCCAAGGAGAACTACCTGCAAATATTTGCGTAGCTGCTGAAATAGCTGTTTCTGTCCCATGCAGTTTTCCGGTTATTTGCAAATGGTAAGGTGTGAACAAACTTGTATATATTGGTGCTAGTTCTCGGATATCTAACTGCAACTCACCTTTTCCACCTCTGGTAACTTTACCGCGTCCATTGGCAACAGAAAGAATGAATTTACCATTGTTTGCATCTAACAAATTATCTTGAATATCTAAGTGCAGTTCAGCTTGAATTGCCGATGGATAACCCCGCATCTCTAGTGCCTTGACTACATCTACTACCCGCAGCATCCAACGCATTGTATTCCTAAGTTTGGCAGTTTGCTCTGGTAGCAGCAATGTCAAATAATCAATTGCAGAACCCCTCCATCGCACTTGCTCAATTTGGGAGCGATGACTGGCAAGAAAAGACCAGAATGTTTGTGCAGCCGCAACTGTAAGAACTACCCAATCTTTTATCCGCAGGATTGTACCATCCTCTTTTGAATGTTGGCTAAAGAGGATGTAGCCTTCGGGTTTCTCTTTAGTACCGATAAAATATGCGTAAAATCTTTCCTTCTCATCTGGCTGAATTAAGCGCTCCCAGATTGCGGGATGTCGGTCTAAATATCCATGCGTTAATCTGGCCTGCTGCTGATATAGTTCATGAAAGACTTGATGATTGATTGGCACTATTGGTTGCAAAGGTAGGGGTTGCTCTCGTATTTGGATACTTTTAGTCGGAACTTCCCAATTACACCAGCTACCCCCCTGCTCATACCCAACTTTTCGATATAAGCTTTGAACTGCTGGATAAAGAGCAGAGAGCGGTATACCTCTAGCATAAAGTTCTTTGAGGGTGTGCTGCATGAGAGCGATCGCAGCTCCCGAACCGCGATACTCTGGAGCAATGCCCACTACGGCAATTCCTGTCATTGGTACACGCACACCACCCCACCATTGGCCCATATCCAGAGTTGCCAATCCACCAATTAATTGTTCTGACTCACGGATAATGCGGAAGTTTTCTACGCCAAGCAGATTAATGTAAGCTTCCTCGCCACCAAGTCCACTGATGAAACACTGCTCAAAGATACTCGCAAGCTGCTGGATATCCTGGGGATGGGCAAGAGTGCTGTATTCAAATTTAGGCGTCATCTCTTATACCATTAATAATACAAAAGCAAAACTATACTACAACTAAGGTTGCTTGAAATTTGACCTTCTGAGGTTCAACTTTGACCTTCTGAGGCTCGACGTTGACCTTTTGAGGTTCAACTTTGACCTTCTGAGGCTCGACGTTGACCTTCTGAGGCTCAACGTTGACCTTCTGAGGCTCAACTTTGACCTTCTGAGGCTCGACGTTGACCTTTTGAGGCTCGACGTTGACCTTTTGAGGCTCAACTTTGACCTTTTGAGGCTCAACTTTGACCTTCTGAGGCTCGACTTTGACCTTTTGAGGCTCAACTTTGACCTTCTGAGGCTCAAACTTGGACTTCAAAACCTGGGTAATATCAAAATCTAGATTATAATTCCTGAGAAATATTTTTGCCTCAACAAAATACCAATGAATGTTGTCATCAATTTATTGCTTTTTTTACTGCCAATTCTGAGTAGCCTTTGGATTGCTCAAAGTTTCAACCCTCTATCTTCTTATCAGACTCTTCAAACCATAGACGGGGCAGCTATATATAAAAAAGAATTAACAAATGGTAACGAAGTATATTTACAAGTTATTGATCTTCGCAAAATGCAAATAGACCAAATTACCGGAGAGGTAGATAATATGGGTCTAAATGAAGGTAAATATTATAAAGGCGAAGGTGGACATTACAGCCCTTTTTTCAAAACCAAGTTGTTCTCGGAAGTAACAGACGAATATAAGAATCTTTATGCAAACAATGTTTTTTCGATGATTAATTGTTCTTTTTTTGAACAATATGAATCTAGTTCTCAATTATCCTTTCCAATTAAACTCAATGGTGTAGTTATCAGTGGCGGCACTAGCCCTTATGGCCCAATTAAGCAACCAAAAGATAAATATTATAGTAATATTCACCTGAAAGCTCTAGTCTGGAACAGTAAGCAGGCATACATTACCGATTATGACCAGGTTAGCGGTTCGCCTCTCAACCAAAACGCAGTGAAGAATGCAATCGTCACTTACCGATACAGCGATCATCCGGCGAAAATATTAGCCCAAAATCAAGCGAATAAGTATCAAGTCATGGGTACTCTGAACAAAGATGGTGTTAAGGGTGACGAGCTTTTGTTAATTATGACGGTAAACCAAGCAACTCTGGATGAGGCAGCCGATTTATTACGGAAATTAGGAGTTAAAGGGGATATCATTACCGTTGATGGGGGGAGATCAACTTATTTATTTAATTCCCAGAGCGGAAATATTATTGTTCCACAACTGTCTAATTCACAAGAAAATTCTGCCTTCCGAGACTTACCTCATTATTTGGGACTCCGTAAGAAAACTAAAAATCAGGTTGCACCAAAAATATTGATCAGTCAGCCAGTGAATAAAGTACTTGCAAAAAAAGATCAGCCTTATTTAATATTGTGGCGGGATAATCTTAACGGCGATGTCTCGATTAAGTTGTACGATGGAAACAAACTTATCCAAAACATTTCTTCCCGTACCGCTAGCGATGGAGTTTATGAATGGACACCACGTATTTCTGTAAAAGAAGGCTATTTTATTCGGATTTCTAGCTGGAAAGACCGGAATATTTTTGGGCAGTTGCAACTGTAATCAAAATAAACACTGTTTTTAGCGGTGCGGAATGGGAAAATGAAATGGATAACTAGCTAAACGCAAACCTCTCAACAAGTTTGGCGGTGTGGCAGTGATCGGAATTGTTATCGTTTCTCACAGTAAACAACTAGCTCTAGGTGTGCGGGAACTCGCCGCGCAAATGGTTCAGGGCCAAGTCTCTATAGCTGTTGCAGCAGGTATTGAAGATCCAGAAAATCCACTGGGTACAGATTCCATCCAGGTTTATGAAGCGATCGCTTCTGTTTTTTCTGATGATGGTGTCCTGGTATTAATGGATTTGGGTAGTGCTTTGCTGAGTGCAGAAATGGCAATAGAGTTTTTGCCAGAAGCACAGCAGCAAAAAGTGTATTTGTGTGAAGCACCTCTAGTAGAAGGTGCGATCGCTGCTGTGGTAGCTGCGGCGGCTGGTAGGAATATTCACCAAGTCATGGCGGAAGCACGCGGCGCACTCTTAGCAAAAGCAACTCAATTGGGCGTAGTTAGTAGGCCGTTGTCACTTGTCCACAATACCCCAACAACTAATGTAGAATCATCAACGCGAGAAATCAGGGTAATAGTGAGCAATCGCTTAGGATTACACGCCCGTCCCGCAGCGCAGTTTGTGACAACCGCAGTCCGGTTTCAATCCCAAATTTTGGTGCAGAATTTAACGAGAAATACTGAGCTTGTTAGGGGTGACAGTATTAACCAAGTTACAACTTTAGGGGTGCGTCAAGGACACGAATTGCTGATTACTGCTACTGGTGCTGATGCAGATGAAGCACTGGAAGCATTACAGGGATTATTCGCAAATAATTTTGGTGAGGCAGCCCGGTCTTGTTGTTCCAACAAAGAGGGACTGCCGAACCCGGAGGGTGAAGATAATGTTGCTTTGAATTCTCCACCAACATTGCACCATGAAGTGACACCAGCAACTCACGGCGAACTTTCGGGAATTGCTGCTTCTGCTGGAGTTGCGATCGCACCTGTTGTTCATTATCAACCCACACACATTTCGATTACAGAATACCACGTAGATGAACCTGATGCAGAGTGGCAAAGAGTACAGGCAGCAATCCACACCGCCAAACAAGAAATCCAAGCAGTTTTTTCCCAAGCTTCTCTGCAAATTGGTGACGCGGAAGCCGCTATTTTCGATGCCCAATTACTATTTTTAGAAGATCCAGTACTGTTGGAAGCGGCTAAAGAGCGCATTTTTGAACACCATATAAATGCTGAAGCCGCTTGGCAAGCCGTAGTCGATAAAGTAGCGACTTCCTACCGCACACTGGAGGATTCTTATCTGCAAGAGCGAGTTGACGATGTTGTGGATGTCGGGCAAAGGGTGCTGCGATTATTAGCTGGGAATGCCCCTGCTAACCTGCATCTTGAAGAACCTGCAATTTTGGTGGCAACTGATTTAACTCCCTCGGATACCGCAAGACTAGATCCGACAAAGGTATTAGGTATTTGTACAACTTCAGGTAGTGCTACATCTCACAGCGCAATTATCGCCCGAACATTAGGTATTCCGGCAGTTCTGGGAGTAGATGCCCAGGTGTTGCACTTGGCAGATGGTACACTTATGGCACTTGATGGTGAAAGTGGTAAAGCTTGGGTAGAACCAGAATCACATATCCTAGATTTACTGGCAGCAAAGCAAGAAGCTTGGCAAACTGCCCAACAAGAAGCACGAGCTACAGCACATCAGCCAGCAATTACTCGTGATGGTCGGCAAGTTAGCGTATTCGCCAATATTGGTAGTATTAATGATGTTCAAGTTGCGGTAGCTAGCGGTGCAGAAGGTGTGGGACTACTCCGCACAGAGTTTCTTTATCTAGATAGGACAAGCGCCCCCACTGAAGAAGAACAACTAGAAGTGTATCAGGCGATCGCTCAAGTTTTAGATAATCGTCCGCTAATTATTCGTACCTTAGATGTAGGTGGTGATAAGCCACTTCCTTATCTGAGAGTAGGGTTTCCCGAAGCTAACCCTTTCTTAGGTTGGCGGGGAATTCGTTTCTGTTTGGATCATTTGGATTTGTTCAAAACTCAGTTACGGGCAATTTTGAGAGCTAGTGTAGGACACCAAATTAAAATTATGTTGCCGATGATTGCTAGTGTAACTGAGGTACGCGCAGCTAAAGTAATTTTGGGTGAAGTGCAGGCTGAACTAAATCAAGCTGGTATTTCTTTTGATGCAGCGATGAAAGTAGGAATTATGGTAGAGGTTCCGGCAGCAGTTGCGATCGCAGATAAGTTGGCTGCTGAAGTAGACTTCTTTAGTATAGGGACTAACGATCTGAGTCAGTACGTCATGGCTAGCGATCGTACTAATCCCCGCGTGGCAAATTTAGTTGATGCGCTACATCCAGCCGTGTTAAGAATGGTGCAGCAAACAATCCAAGCTGCTCATGCGGCGGGAATTTCGGTAGGATTATGTGGAGAATTGGCAGCAGATACTTTAGCAACACCAATTTTATTAGGTTTAGGGCTGGATGAATTGAGCGTGAATCCTCAAAGTATACCTGGAGTGAAACAGGCGATCGCTCGGTTTAGTATAGTTGAAAGTGAAGCGATCGTGGCATCAGCATTACAACAAGATTCCGCAGAGCATGTTAGAGAACTAATGTCAACTTCAGTTATTCCCCCGGCGTAAATTCGGTGTCTTGAGCAAATATCTTCTCAATATCCCGCGCCCCATGCAAGACACGCATAATTTCAATGCCTCCCTCAACCGTGCGGTAAAAGATGACATAATTTCCAGAAGGAAAGCTCCTGATACCTTCCCCTAACTCAGGGCGGTTACGGCCAATTCCAGGCATAGCAGCAAGTTTCCGAAATAATTCGGTAAAGCGGTTAAGTAATCGTCCCACTATTGCCAGGTCATCCGCAGCTATGTATTCATAGATGTTATCAAGGTCGCTGACTGCTAACGGCGTAAAAGTGTAATAGCTCATTATCAAGTATCAGTCAAAGCAGCTTGATAGCGAGCCTGGAGCCTTGCCATCACTTCTTCCCCGTTTAATAGTTCGCCTCTGTCAGCTTGGTCAATACCCTTTTGAATTTCCTGTTGCAAGCTTTTTAACTTCAATTGGTTTAGTTCCTCTTCAAGCTGCTGCAATCTATTAAGCGTCTCCTGGAAAGTACGAGCATCTTGAACCACCACTGCTGCTTCACCATTCACCGTTAAAACCAGTGGAGCTTTCGTTTCCTTGATTTGCTCAACATAGTTGCTGGCATTGCGCCGGAAGTCCGTTAACGAGTGGATATTTTCAAGGTTAACCATACTAGCACCTAATTAAGTACCTGATTCGATACTATTTTCTTTTGTCCTACGCGTCAACAAAAAAACCACTTGATGGTTTATCAGCACTGTTTAAAATCTGATTCCCAGTTGTCCGTTAAACCCACGAATTGAATTGTAACCAGCACCAACAAAAACGTTATTAGTAGCACTTACCTGAACGCCACCTGAAACTGCAACACCTTTATCTTCTGAATAAAGTCCAACTCCTACATAAGGTGAAATTACAGGCAAGCTAATAAATTTTAAAACATCTACTCCTGTAGCACCATCAGGGCCAGTTCCTAGCTCAACTCCAAAATTTAAAGCCCTAGCTCCTACAGCATAAGTTACATCACCATCTTTTCCACCGACTGAAACCCAAGGTTGCGGTATAAGTTGAGCCGATGCTTGACTTGGGGTAAATAAAGCTAATAAACATATAGGTGTAAGTAATGTTTTAGCAATAATCGTTATTTTCACGTTATTTTCTTCCACTAACTAGTGTATTTTAATTGTCTTCTCACAACTGCCCTTACTTCAACCAAAGTTTGGGCATGATGGCTCGTGACGGATTAAACTTCATTTGAGTGCCCGATGAGTGCAATCATTATTTTAGTCATGTAATATTAGTTACAGCAGGAGACGTGATCGCTCAACAAGCAAATGCTGTCGCCAAACAAGCAAATGCTGTCGTTCAACAAGCAAATGCGATCGCCGAACAAGCAAATGCGATCGCTCAACAAGCAAATGCGATCGCTCAACAAGCAAATGCGATCGCCGAACAAGCAAATGGTGTCGCTCAACAAGCAAATGCGATCGCCAAACAAGCAAATGCTGTCGCTCAACAAGCAAATGCTGTCGCTCAACAAGCAAATGCGATCGCTTTATGAAGTATTAAACTTCCATCTGAAACACTTATCTGCATCGCGCATATTTTACATATTTTTTGATACTCACGGTAGCAACCCTACTCAAAAGTGGATACATCTCGCAGTAAACTAGGAATTTCCCCTTGAGATAAAGGAAACTCCAGTAAGGTTTCTCTAAGACCCAAATACCCAGATTCAGCAAACGACAAAAGCATTCGTGAAAGCGCTAGCCAAACCTCCGGTTCGTATTCCCAATCACGATAACGCGAAGCTTTACCAGCAATTGAACGTAGCGCCCAGAAATAAGAGTTCCGCACCACCGAACCACCCTTCTTAAACTCTGGTAAATCTTCGTGGTGAATAAAAAGTATTTGATTTTCAATTTTAGCTCTCATGTAAATTTTATATTTTAGAATCGTAGGTTGGGTTGAACGAAGTGAAACCCAACAAAGCGCCGAAAATATTGGGTTTTGTTCCTCAACCCAACTACGCAGTTTATGGTTTTTGACGCTAACTGAATTGTATTGCATAATAATGTAGAGATTTTGTCATTGCAAAATCTCTACATTTAATACCTAAAAATTAGCGCTTAAACCCAGACGAAAAGTGAATCCAGGGCTGTATATGCGATTAACTCGCTCATATTGCTCACCGAGGAGATTTTCTAAATAGACTGTTAATCCTAAATTGGTAGTTAAAGGTATACGACCAGTCAAATCTAAATTTACGAAAGATGGTGCAAAATCTGTAGGCTTGTCAGTAGAGTTAGCGAAGATGGATCTACGAGCGCCACTATTGTAGGTAACATACAAGTTAGCCTGCCATCCCGCATTTTCATAACCTACACCAGTTTGAAGTACAGAGTAGGGAATTAAACCTAACTGTAAACCTCTCTCTGTACCTGTTTTTATTTGAGCATCTGTATAAGTATAGTTGAGGAAAGTTGACCAGCCTGAAGCAATTCTTAATTGCAAAGCTGCTTCTAAACCATTGGTATCTACTAATCCAATGTTTTCCCATCTTCCAGCGATGACTCCCAAGCGATCGCCTATACTACTACCAAAGTAAGTAAACTGTCCAATTAGATTTTGAGAAAAATTTACATCTACTCCCGCACTCCAAGTAGAGCCAGTTTCCGGTCTTAAATCAGGATTAGGTCTCCAACTATGAACTGTATCATAAACATACAACTGATCTAACCCAGGATTGCGTTGTGCCCCTGCCCAACTTCCACGCACTGCTACTATTGGTGTGACAGCATAACGTAACCCAACACTAGGGTTGAGATAATTTCCAAACTGGCTATCAAAGGTTTGCCTTAGCCCTAAATCTATCAGAAAATTATCGCTAATATTCCAAGTATTGACAGCAAATAAAGCTGTATTGAACAAACTCCGATCTTCCTTTTCATTTTCAGCAATACTATTAGGATTTGTACTAAAAACATCACCGATTAAATCAGTGTTTTTCAAATCTAATCCCCAGCGCAATTTATTATTATAAGTTATTCTCCACTCATGATCTACTCTGGCTGTGAGTTGTTGTGTATCTAAAGACCCTCTACGATAAAATGATACTCCTGTAGGGCCATAAGTACTAAAATAATCTTGGTTATAACCAATTGATGTTGTAAGATTAGAGCTTTCTCCATTACCTAGTCGAGTTTTCCAAGATAAGCCAACATTTAAACCATCGTGGTCTAATCTATCTCTTTGCAGAGGGAAACCAAAATAAATTAAGCCGCGACGACTGCTGAGTGCAGTAACATCTAAATTCAAAGAATTTTTCTTATCTAAATCTACTCCAATACTACTAAAATAGGTACTTGTAGCTGTGTCTGCATTGAATAAAAATCCTTGTTCATCACGATTAGCAGCACCTACAGGGACGCGGTAACGATTATCTGTAAAGAATCTTTCAAAGCTAAAGTTGTATTTGACATTATCAGATGAACCACCATAGGTTACTTGTTGATTATTTAAACTTAATGAGCCAAATTCTGTACTAGCACTCAATTTAGGTTTGCCATAACCTTCCTTGGTGATAATATTTACAACTCCTCCAAAAGTTGAAGAACCATATAAAGCGGAGGCTGTGCCACTATATAATTCTACTCGTTCAATAGCCTCTACAGGAATGCTATTTAGGTCAGTTCCACCATGATAAGTGTTGACATTATTGTTAATTGGTCTGCCATTAATCAAAAATACAGACTGATTAATTGAGGCTCCCCTATAGTATGTACCTGTGTGAATATCTGCACCATGACCTACATCATTGATAGCAAAACCAGGCATTCTTTTTAAAATATCAGCTAAACTTGTAGCGCCTTGCTTTTGAATTTCTTCTTTATCAATTACGTAAGTTGGAGTAGATTGAGGTAAGTTGTCTGGTTCTGCGATGACTTCTATAGAAATGTCTGCATCATCGCTCGGAGTTTGCTCTGTTTCTGGCTGATCTGGATTAACTTCACTCGGTGCAGATTGTTGAGTTAATAATTCAGCATTAGTGACGGGTAGCTCAATTTCACTCAAACTCGGAATATCTAAAATAATTTCGGTTGATTCATCAGTATTTATTTGCTCAATTTCACTTTCAGCAGCAAAGCCAGGAGACGCTATCAGTAAACTCGGTAAAGCAACTGTTAGCAACAAAAAATCCTTTTTCACGTTCTCTTTCACACCAACTAAAAATAGCCACCACGCAGTATTGTTGCTGTAAGAGTAAAATCATGTCAAAAGACACGCTGTCATATTTCTACGGTTAGATTCCCGATTTCTCTGAGAGTTCGGGTAATTTTGTTGTTCAAAAATGATTAAGTAGGGCTATAGTAGTTTGTAATTGCGTGAATTATGTCCAATTTTTATAGATACAACTTTATAGTTTTAAAAACAATTTTTACTCGCAAGTCTAATGAGAAAACGCAGAGCTTCATTTACTGCTTCCGAATTGGGAAACATTTCTGCAACATCAGGTTCTAAAAAAATTATCAATTTTTCAATATTATTGGAATTATCTTCAAAATTATTTGTATAAATCTGATTTGATTGAGTTTTATGTTGTTTTATACTGATTTGATAAGATGGAGCATTTAATTTATTAGCAAGTGATTCCCAACTACTAACTTTCAGGTTAAAGTGAGCCTTTGCATTCCGTAATGTTTTAAACTGTTGCTTTAGAATATCAATAGTATAAATATGCTTTTGAGATACCTGGCTTTCTAGATTAAGGTCTGACTCAACCATATCAACTACTTCAGTAATAAGTCGATCATGATTTTCGGCAATTTGAGCAGCAGCCCCTAAAATTTTAGAAGTTACTTTTATTTGTATATCAGTCTCTTGTTTAAGGCGATCGGCAATACTGCGAATTTGATCTCCCAACCTCGCTTTACCTTGTTTTTGCGTCGTTGGGAGTGATTTTTTACTCATGAGTATGCTTATTTATTCAGAAAGTATATCTTTAATAGCCAGCCAGATGCGTTTAAACTTTTGTACCAAACCCATAGGATTGTTGGTTGTTTCTTCTTCTACCGAATCAACTAGAGATTGAATCCGATCCATACGCTCTGCTACAACGTAAAGACTGTTTACTGCTTCATCTTTACTTTCTAACGATTCACGCAGTAAAACAACCATCTGGGCAATTTCCCGTTTTAGTCGTTCATTCTCGGTTTTCCGGCGAGTTTCCCAGCCCTTAATACTAGCTTTGGAACGTCGCTCATGCTTGAGTTCTGCTTTAGTTTCATTGTATAAACCTAAATACATTTCTCGTTCAGAGTTTACTACCTCATATTTGGTAAGTAATTCAGTCCCCCTCGCTTTTTCTTCGTTATAGAGGCATAGCGTTTGTTGATGACTTTGTTGTTCATCAACATAGAACTGATAATTTAGAGTGGCTCGCTCTTTTAGCTCATTAGCTTCGAGTTGGCAAGTTTGGATCTCTTGCTGGTGAGCATGAACTAGCTGGGATATTTTCGCTTTTTCTTCGTTGTAAAGGTAGAGCGTCTTTTGATGATTTTCTTGCTCATCAATATAAAAGCGAGAATTTTGAGCGATACGCTCTTTTAGATCATTAGCCTCGATTTGGTAAGTTTGAATCTTTTGCTGAACATGAACTAGCTGTGATGCAGCTTCTTTTGCACGTTGTTCTGCTTCATCGCGTTGAGATGCAACTTCTGCAAAATTGGCGCGAACAGTCATCAATGAAAGTTTAAGCTCATGATAAGAAACTGGTTCTTTCTGCCGTGAGCGAGGATGATTAACAGCATTGTCATAATTAGAATCTTTCCGATCTCCTCTCTTCATTGTCATAGTTTAAGTTCCTATATGAACATTTGTCATATTGAAGTATAAATATTGACTTTAGCCGAGATGAATTAATTTAAGTGTGATCTCGGTTCTACTGGTAATATGATCTCAATCTGTCTTGAAATATCTTTTATTCTGTCTCAAGCGCTCAAATTCCCAGACGTGCGCTCTCCAAGTGGTAAAGATATTCGGCTTCATAAGCAAGCTAGGCTCCAAAAGGTGAAAGGGAATAAGCTTCAAAGTCCCTTACCTTGTAGCAATTACGAATTACGTTAGCATTGAGAAAATTGGAAGCTTTGCAAACACAATAGAAGACAATAAATTATGGTTCAAACTTTACGCAAACTAGTTACATTCGATGAATTCGTTGCTAAATATCCTGACAACACTGGAAAACGTTATGAATTACATGATGGAGTAATAGTTGAAATGTCCCAACCAACAGGCGACCATGAAGAGGTAGTTGGATTTTTAGCCTTTGAAGTTACTAGAGAGTGTATTCGTTTAAATCTCCCCTACTTCATACCCAAAACGGCATTAGTCAAACCGCCTGAAAATGAATCTGCTTACTCACCAGATGTGCTGATATTAAATCGCCCCAATTTTATAAATGAACCTCTGTGGAGAAAAGAATCTACTGTAAGCCAAGCAGAATCAATACCTTTAGTAGTTGAGGTAGTGAGTCAGTGCGTTGCGCGGGTTCCCCGCGTTGAAGCATCTGACGAACCCGTAAGGGTGAGTAGCAATTGGCGTGATGATTATTTAAAAAAAGCTGCTGATTATGAGGCTGTAGGCATTCCAGAATACTGGATTGTAGACTATGCGGCTTTAGGCGGTAGGCGATTTATTGGCAACCCGAAACAACCAACTGTTTCGCTCTACACCTTAGTTGATGGAGAATACCAAGTCAGCCAGTTTCGAGGTAGCGATGCCTGCGGCAACCCCTCCGGGGAACGCATTATCTCACCTCTGTTCCCCGAATTAAATTTAACCCCCGAACAGATTTTTCAAGCTGGTGGATACCCTGTATAACTCTTACAGTATTAGAAAAGAGCGATTTCCGTTATAGACGAAATTTGTTGTCGCAAACTCTTCAGTAAATCTAAAGTTTTTTCGTAGGCAACTTTTTTTCCTTGCTGTTCATAGTATTCAGATGCTTTTTGTAAATCAGACATCGCTCCTAAATGATATCCTAAGCGATAGTTAGCTACTCCTCGATTAACATAAGCTTGGGCATTACTTGGGTTAAGTCTGATGACTTGAGAAAAATCACGTACTGCACCAAAATTATCTCCATTTCTGCCGCAAGCACAAGCCCGGTTAAAGTAAGCTCTATAATCATTAGCATTGAAACGAATTGCTAAATTAAAGTCGAGCATGGCTGCTTGGATATCTTGCAAGGCAAAATGCGCTAAACCTCTGTCATTATAGATATCTGCAAGCATTAAACTGCTGATTGGGGGAATTTGAGTTAAAGCTAAATTAAAGTCAAGAATTGCCTCCGAGTCTTTCCCATCCCCAGCACGGGCTAACCCTCGGTTGTAGTAAGCTCGAAAATCGGATGGCTTAAGTGCGATCGCTCGATTAAGATCGACAATGGCAGCTGGATAATCCCCTTGTCTGTAGTGTGCTACTCCCCGGTTTAGATAAGCCTCTGAGTTATCCGGTGCAAAATTTATGGCTTGAGTACAATCTGTAACAGCTTGCTGGTAATCTTGTAATTGGAGATAAGCCAGACAGCGATCGCTATAAGCTACAGCAAAATCTTTCTCAACATCAATTGCCTGGTTAAAATTCTCTATAGCTTCCTGGTAATTACCCTGCCGCATCTTATCTACACCCAATTCTAAGAAGTGATTTGCTGTAATTTCGGTAATTAAGATGGGTGCTGAATGTGCAGATAAAGTCAGGAAAGTAAGCGGTAAAACAATAACTACACTGAGAAATAATCGCCACAAATAACTCATAATACCAAATGAGGATAGGGAGTATTGTTTGATATTCTTGGAACAGTCTTTTTGTAAAAACCTTAATCCAAAATTCAAAATCTAAAATCCAAAATTGGTATATGCATCCTATTTAACAACTTCGGCAACCTTAAAATTAGCGGGACAAAAAGCCCCGCAAATTCTTAATTATTGAAGTTAGATTTTAGTCTACTTCCAGTCCTTATCTGCTTGTGAAAGCACATAGGCTGTTACATCTTCAATCTGGTTAGCTTTTAAACGGCTACCGAAAGCAGGCATGGCATTTTTACCTTTTGTAACTTGGGCGATAATCGCCTCTGCTGAGTACATACCATACTTTTCTAAAGCTTCTTTCTTCAGGTTCTTCGGAGCTTGAACCAAATTTTTACCTCCCGCATGACAAGAGGCACAATTAGCACTAAATACTTTAGCTCCACTAACAGCATCTGCTGCCAAAGCTGGACTACTGAAGGCAAAGGTGAAGATTGCTATGCCTAACAGCATCACTGTAATAATTTTTTTCATGTCGTGTTCTGTCTCTCTCCAATAACAGCTTATTCGCTACGATATCCTTCATAATTGTCAGTTGATGTGCTGCTATAGTCAAATGACAAGCTGTCAAACTTCGCTATCAAGTTTTTTGATACTGCACTAAACCCTCTTAACTTTTTCTTTCTTTGTGTTCTTTGCGTCCTTTGTGGTTCGTTTTTCTTTCTTGTATTTAAGTATGGTTTAAATTATCCAAAGAAATGTAGACGCAAAGCGGCTTGCCGCAGGTTACTACAGAGACACAGAAAACACAGAGTAATAAGAAAAAGAGAGTTTTTCCGCTACTTTTTTGAGTATTTTTTATTTGGAAGTTCCTTAAAAATAAGGACTAAAGTCCTTATTACAAACTGCTTACCGCTATTATTAGGAATTACGTTAGCAAGGTAAGAGCATCATTCTCAATTTATCAATTGTGAATTATTTGAACAGCCCCTAACTGAGTAAGCGCATCTCCTGTAACACGACAAATTCGCCAATCATCTAATATAGATGCTCCCATACTACGGTAGAATTCTTGGGCTGATTCGTTCCAATCCAGCACACTCCACTCTAAGCGCCCGCAATCACGTTCTATAGCTATCTGAGCTAATTTAGTCAGGAGAGCCTTACCAATACCTTGCCTACGATATTCTGGTAAAACAAATAAGTCTTCCAAATAAATTCCTGGCTTAGTCAAAAATGTTGAATAATTATGAAAAAATAAGGCAAAACCAACAGCTTGACCCGCAGATTCTGCTAAAATCGCTTCTATATATTTGCGCGATCCAAATAAATGCTCCTTAAGTTCCAAAGCATTGCCAGTGACAGCGTGAGATAATTTCTCATACTCAGCCAGCCCCTGAATTAATTTAAACAGTACGCTGTAATCAGTTGGTTCAGCAAAACGCACAATTAAATTGCTATGCAAAGTCATTAGTCTATAGTCTATAGTTCATAGTCCATAGTTTATAGGCAACTGTGCAAGTTTTTTTGACTAATGATTAAAGAAAAGCCGAAAAAAGGTACAAAACGCCCTGTTTTTGCAATTTGCAAGATCCTAGCTCGCCTTCATTCATTAGGTATCTTGATTTAATAAAGAGCAACTTTTTTAAGGTGTGTTACGGGCATTTGTCCTAGCGAACCTAAAATCTAGGATGGTACGTTATCGCGTACAATAACGCAACACCAGTTGCTACAACGGATAGCGCAGCGTTAGCGAGTCAGACGCTCCTACGTCGCTCTAAGCGAAGCCATGCCGCAGGCTTTACGCTACGCTATCGAGCGTCGGGAACCTCCGCAACGCACTGGCTCTCCTACTAGATTTAAAGTTTTGCACTTTATTTGATCCGTGTTCGTTAAGGAAGCTAATTTAGCTTCGTATATGCAATTAAATCAACCAACCTTTTAAACGTTTGGCTATGTGGGGACGGCGCAATTTTCGCATGGCTTTGCTTTGAATTTGTCGCACTCGCTCACGAGAAAGATTGAACATGTTACCAACTTCTTCTAAAGTACAGGGTTCGCTGGTTGTCAAACCATACCGTAGAGAAATTACATCTTTTTCTCGTGGCGTTAACACGTCACCCAAGACTTCCCAAATCTCCTGACGCATCATGTTTTCATTCATTTTTGCTTCTGGAGACAGGTTATCTTCATCTTCTAGCAAATCCATCAATTCCGTGTCTTCTTCTTTACCGACACGGTGGTTGAGCGAAAGTGCTTGACGGCGTAGCTGTTGTAGCTGGCGTAGTTGTTGCACACTAATTTCTAAAGTTTCTGCCATTTCTCCTTCGGTAGGATTACGACAAAGTTTTTGCTTGAGTTCTCGTTGTGCTTTTTTCAGCTTGTTAAGCTTTTCAACAATATGAATAGGTAGGCGGATTGTCCGCGCATCGTTAGCTATAGCTCTGGTAATCGCTTGTCTAATCCACCAATAGGCGTAAGTCGAAAACTTATATCCTTTATCTGGATCAAACTTTTCTGTAGCGCGATTTAAACCCATTGCTCCTTCTTGAATTAAATCTAGGAAAGGCACTCCCCGATTCAGGTATCGTTTAGCAATAGAAACTACCAATCTAAGATTAGAGCGAATCATTTTGCGTTTCGCTACTCTACCTTGATACAAGCGATTTTCTAATTGCTTTTCCGTCATTTCTAGCTCAGAAGCTACCTCTACCTTGCTAGGTTCCTGTCCTAGTTTTAATTCTAAGGTTGCTTGTAATTCCCTAACTTCTTCTAAAAACCTAACTCGCCGCGCTAACTCTACCTCTTCATCAGCTTTTAGAAGTGGATAACGCGCCATTTCTTTAAAAAACGCGCCGACGGCATCATCATGCTCGGTTTTATTGTATCCCGAAGGACGAGCCGCAGCCATCTCATCCCCATCGCGTTCGTCTGATTCCAGATTTTCTACTACAATTGGAGGCTCTTCATCTGCCACTGCTTCTAAAATATCGAGTAATGGTTCTTCAATATCAGCAGTATTCTCCAGTATTTCCATTTCTCCTAATTCAACAATATTCATAGTTTCCTTTAGGGATTGTTGCTTTGTTTGGTACATAATTTAGTTACAGCTACTCGTTTGAGGCTTGGTAGTTTTCCCTAAGGGACGAATGCACCCGTTTATATAGCTAAATTCAGGCTTATGCTAATTTTTCTTCAGGAATGAAAATCGGCATCTACCTAACACATATACGTTACAGTTAGATACAACCTATAACTAAACTGGCCTTCGCACCCAACAAAACTTTCTTCTCAGGCTCTCAATTGATTATATTCTTCATTTTTTTCTTAATTACCAAATATGTCAAACCCCCTCAAACTTTCTCAACCTTAACAAATATAGGAATCTCAGCTAACCTTCTAAATATCTTAAACTTTCATATATTTTTATAAATATTTTTAATGTTTATCCGTTGGAAATCACAGGATAAATTAAAAACTTGGTGCTGGAGTTATGCATTTCTGATTTCAATTTACCCAGATGAGAGAAATTATAATAATGGCAGTTTAACTTTAAGATATTCTTATTTGTATAAAAGCATCTCATATACAGAAAGGGTTGAATATCTATCGATAGGCGGAAAAAGGCTACTCCCTATTTAGTAGATGGAGCAACTGTTGCAGGAAGGTTTGACATGCTTTTATTTGTATAGTGGGTACCAAATATTTATTGCATGTATAGTTGATACGAATTTGTCTAGTAGATTACATAAGAGGAAACTTATCAAGTATTATGAAGGATAACAGTATTGGGAAATACCATTTAAGTCTAACAAAATAAAAAATTAGACTTAATTAAGCTAGGCTATTTTTGACCAGCTATGTAAGGGAAATATCTAATTATAAAGCCAGAAACTATGTATATTAATAACGTAAAATTATCTCCTTTATTGGTAGCCCAAGCTAGTGAATCATACCAGTCAGGTATAACTGTTAATAGGTGGGTTGAAGTATTGGTAGACTGTCCAGGAAGTACAGGACTATTTACTTATCGATTGCCAGCCCAGTTAGAAATAAAACCAGGGGATATTTTGAGCGTGCCATTTGGAGCACAACAATTAGGAGCGATCGCAATTCGGTTACTGGCACAACCAAATGTCGATTTACCACCAGAAAAAATCCGGGAAGTAGAAGATATTGTCAGCGTTGGATTTTTCCCAAGTGCTTATTGGGAATTACTCAATCGAGTCGCTGCATATTACTATACGCCTCTAATTCAAGTAATCCGGGTTGCTCTGCCACCAGGGTTACTGGGGCGATCGCAGCGTCGTATCCGCCTTGTTGGAGGTAGGGAGGCAGGGGGCAGGGGGACTCGGGGCCCCCACGGAGTGGGGATTGGGGGAGAGGGGGCAGGGGGGAGTAGTTATTTGCTGGCATCTTCTGATCCTTTAGCTTTTTTGACTCCTACTGCACGGCAAGTTTGGGAACTTTTACAAGCGCAACCGGCGGGGGACTACAGTTTTGTCTACCTGCAACAAAAAGTTAAATCTGCCTATCGAGGAATTCGGGAATTACTGCGATTTGGTTTAGTAGAAAGCTATTTGGAACCACCGCGACTAACTCGACCAAAGCTGCAAAAAGCAGTCACGCTTACAGGTACAATTGACCACGAATTAACTACTCGTCAAAGAGAGATTTTGGAAGTGCTGCGGCGGCATAATGGCGAGTTGTGGCAAAATGAATTACTACAAATTTGTAATGCTAGTTCTTCTATCCTTAAAACGTTGACACAAAAGGGTTACATCGTCATCGAAGAACGGGAAGTATTGCGAACCGAACAGGGGCCAGCATTAGCAGGCGATGGGGCTAAATCTTTAACTATTGCTCAAGCTAGCGCCTTAGAAACAATCCAGACACTAGATGGGTTTGCTGAAGTTTTATTGCATGGGGTGACAGGTTCAGGAAAAACAGAAGTATATTTGCAAGCGATCGCACCTCTCCTCAACCAAGGCAAATCCGCCCTTGTTTTAGTCCCAGAAATTGGACTGACACCCCAGCTAACCGATCGTTTTCGCGCCCGTTTTGGTAATAAAGTCAGCGTTTATCACAGCGCCCTCTCCGATGGTGAACGTTACGACACTTGGCGACAAATGCTCACCGGAGAACCTCAAGTTGTCATTGGTACGCGCAGTGCAGTTTTCGCCCCTTTGCCTAACCTGGGTTTAATTATTTTAGATGAAGAACACGACAGCAGCTTTAAACAAGACTCCCCTATACCCACCTACCACGCCCGTACCGTCGCCCAATGGCGAGCAGAATTAGAAAATTGCCCCTTGGTGTTGGGTTCTGCTACGCCCTCGTTGGAGAGTTGGGTAAGGGTGAGGGGGCAGGGGGCAGGGGGCAGGGGGCAGGGGAGCAGGGGAGCAGGGAGAGAATTCATAACTCCTCACTCCTCACTCCTCACTCCTAACTCTTCACTCAACACTCATTATTTAAGTTTGCCCGAACGGATCAACTCTCGGCCTCTACCGCCGGTGGAAATAGTGGATATGCGACAAGAGTTGCAGCAGGGAAATCGTTCTATATTTAGTAGATCGCTGCAAGAAGCTTTGCAAGAGTTGCAAGAGAGAAAACAGCAGGGAATTTTATTTATTCATCGGCGGGGACACAGTACTTTTGTATCTTGCCGCAGTTGTGGATATGTATTGGAATGTCCGCACTGTGATGTGTCGTTAGCGTATCACCACAGCGAAGAAAAAGCGCCGGAATTATTGCGCTGCCATTATTGTAATTATGCGCGATCGCATCCCAAATTTTGCCCTGATTGTAGTTCCCCTTACCTAAAATTTTTCGGTAGCGGTACTCAGCGAGTAACACAGGAACTAGCGCGACAGTTCCCAGAGTTACGCTTGATTCGTTTTGATAGCGATACCACCCGCAACAAAGGCTCACACCGTACCCTACTCACCCAATTTGCCAACGGCGAAGCAGATTTATTAGTAGGTACGCAAATGCTCACCAAAGGATTGGATTTACCCCAAGTGACACTTGTGGGCGTTGTCGCTGCCGATGGATTGCTAAATTTATCAGATTATCGCGCCAGTGAACGGGCATTTCAAACCTTGACTCAAGTAGCTGGACGTGCTGGTAGAGGCGACGATCCAGGGAGGGTGATTGTACAAACTTATACTACAGAGCATCAGGTAATTGCAGCTGTGCGATCGCACGATTATCACTCTTTCTCCCAAGCTGAATTAGAACAACGCCAAGCTCTCAATTATCCCCCTTATGGGCGGTTAATTTTATTGCGCTTAAGTAGTCTCGATCCTATTCAAGTGCAAAATACCGCGCAAATAATTGCCACAACCTTGAGTACAGAAGAAGAATTTGAGATATTAGGCCCAGCACCAGCAAGTATTTTGCGGGTAGCTAATCGTTATCGCTGGCAGATATTGATTAAATTTGCCCCCGATGCATTACCACAATTGCCAGATTGGGAAGAAGTGCGATCACTTTGCCCTTTATCTGTGAGTTTAACTATTGATGTAGACCCATTAAATATTATGTGATTTTCTTGGGCTAAAAGATTGAGAAATCTGATTTATATAAAATAGTCCATTGATAGGTTTGTAGTAAGCACTTCAGTGCTTGAATATTTGAGGACTAAAGTCCTCACTACAAACGTATTTAAGATTGAATTTTAATCTAATTAATCAACAATTCTGGTGCTACCAATCCTTTTTGGATAGCTAAAACTGCGGCTTGAGTGCGATCGCGTACTTCTAGTTTCTGTAAAATAGTGTGGACATGAACCCGCACTGTACCAGGGGCAATGTAGAGAATTTCAGCAATTTCTTGATTGCTTTTGCCAGTTGCCACGAGTGCCAAAATTTCCTGTTCCCGCTTGGTTAGAGGATTTTCTAAGGATTCCTCAGTTTTTGCAGGCAGCATGAAAGTAGAATTGCCCTCAAAAGCTGCTCTAATTTCTGTTGTTGCTGTTTGATCCCACCAAGAAGCCCCTGCTGCAACTGATCGCACTGCTAATATTAAAGACTCAGCCGGAATACCTTTGAGGCAGTAACCTTGGGCCCCGGCGGCAATTAACCGCGAAATCAGGGGTTTTTCAGAACGAGAGGTTAAAACAAGAATTGGTAAATTTGGGTGCTTCTGCTTGATTTGGCGACAAGCCTCAATCCCGCCAATCCCCGGTAAACCTATATCCAGCAAGACCAAATCCAAGGGATAGCGATTTGCTAATTCTACAGCTTGTTCTCCATCTTCTGCCTCTGCGACAATCTCCAAAGTGGTTTCTTGTTGCAACCGCATCCGCAGACCAAGCCGAAATAATTCATCATCTTCAACGAGTAAGATTTTTGTCATTTGTCATTAGTCATTGGTCATTGGTCATTGGTCAGAAGTTAGCAATTATTATTCTCCCCCTGCCTCCCCTGCTCCCCCTGCCTCCCGCCCTCATCTCCCCGGTGGTGGACAAGCTGGGAGGCGGAAACCAAACAGTGCGCCTCGCGGTGAGCGATTCTCTGCCCAAATTGTACCCCCATGAGCAGTAATAATTTGCCTAGTTAAATAAAGCCCTAGTCCAGATCCTGAAACATGGCGATCGCTATGTCCTTGATAAAATCTTTCAAACAAGTGGGGTAACTCTTCTTCGGTAATGCCGGAACCAGTATCGAGTATTTTTACTACTTGATCGCTAGCATAACTTTCAAGTACTACTTCTACTTTACCGCCACGAGGGGTATGGTTTATACCATTACTCAGGAGATTGGTGAAGACTCGCCCCAGTTGCAAAGGATCGCCGTTTACCCAAAGAAAGCTGCGAAAATCTGATTCGCCATAGTGGAGAGAAATATAAACCTGGCGTGTTTTGGCTAGTTCAGTCAGGGTGGCGATTACCTCCTCGGCTACACTTGCCAAATTAACAGGTAATGACTGTAGTTTCAGCCCTTCGGCATCATTGCGGTATACATCTAAAAGTGTTTGGACTAATTGCAGTGTACTCCGATGACTACGAGCCATTGTTTGTAAGACTTTTGCTTGCATTGGCGTAATTTCACCAAATTGCTCATTTTGCAAATATTTCAGCGTTTCAATTGCTCCTAATAGGGGTGTTTTTAAATCATGGGTTAGGGTAGAAACAAAATCTTCACGCATGGTAGCTAGTTGTTCTTGGGAGCGTAATTGTGCTTGCGTATAAGCGATCGCTTCTTCATTGCGGTGGTTGCGATCGCTTAACCAACCAGTCACCACCAACGCCAATACTGCAATCAGCCTATTAGCCAACGTTGGGAGATAAAGTATTTCTCTTCCGGGAACAAGCAAGTCTAATAATGTTAATCCTGTAGCTGCAAGAGTGATACCCAACACAGCACCCCGATTCAATCGTGAATTTGCTAACAAAATCGTTCCTGTGTAGAGGTAGCCAAATACGTACTCTGGTGGTGTTGAAAATTCCAACACTATCACGATCGCAAAGGCGATCGCTATTAGCCCATAAGTCTCCCCACGCTCGTTTATAGCTTCTTTCATAGCTACTAATCGATTTAATATCTTCATTTCTCATTTACTAAAAAATCGTTATCCTACAATCTTTACAATTATTTAATTCAGCGATTATGATTTATCTGCAATCTATATCTGCAAATGTTAACTTGACCATTAACCCGAAAATTCTATCTTGTCCAGATGCAAAAACCGCGACTAGGGGCTAATAGGGCTATTTCGTTCTAGACATAAATTGCCCAGAACTAAACCTCTTTTATAGCTAAAGTCCGTTAAATCAATTCGCAATGGGCAACTCTTGGAGACGCTAAAAGCGAACGCCCCGCTACGTTCGCAAAGCGTCTCGTAGAGAAGAGAGCAATTACGTTTTGTGTTAGCGAGTCTGCGAGCATCCGGGGATTTAAATTTAGGCGTTCAATTCGCGCTGCCCTTCAAAGGGACTTAAACCCCCAAAGTCCGTTAAAACGGGCTATAACCTTTTCTCAGTCGTCTTTAGACGACTTTCGCTATTAGACTCAGAATTCATTCTGAGGCGGGCTAGTTGAGAATGAAATAGCCTTGGTTAACTGAAGATTGGGGGCTAAGTAGTTACCCATAAAGGGTGGAGTATTTACTACAACCTTCCCAAACTGTAATTCCTTTCCTAAAATTCTCTGGAATATTTATATTTTTTGAAAGTAGCAAACTTCGATAATGTATTGTATAAACAAATAATCCTAACTAGCGAGATAAATGAATTAATCATAAAAAATTAAATATTCTTAACAATAAATTGAATAAGTATCTGGATAGTAATAACTGAAAAAAGTAAATCCAGATTTAAAAATGACGGTGACATAAAATATCACCAAATCCCTCAAAATCAAATACCCCAACAGTTAATCTGTTATTTCTAAGAATTGGCTTGCTAGCACTTAAATTTAATTGAGCGCGAAATATATGGGACAAGGTTTTTTGCAAATTGGCTTAACGCTGTGTATTGTCATAGCAATCACTCCGTCACTAGGTAAATACATAGCGCGTGTCTTCTTGGGAGAAAGAACACTGCTTGATTTTCTAATAAACCCGATAGAGCGAAGTATGTTCGTACTAGCAGGTGTCCGCAGGAAAGATGATATGACGGGTTTGCAGTATATCCAGGCTGTAGTTTTTAGTAACTTGCTCATGGGTATTTCAGTGTATTTACTGATATATTTTCAGAGACTCTTGCCCTGGAATCCTAACGGCTTCGGTGCTATCAAATGGGATGTATTACTGCACACAACCATTTCCTTCGTAACCAATACCGGCCAGCAACACTATGCTGGTGAGACAACTTTAAGCTATTTTAGCCAGGTAGCGGCTTTAGGCTTTTTGATGTTCACCTCCGCAGCTACCGGGTTAGCCGTGGGAATTGCTTTTATTCGTGGGTTGACGGGTAGAAAGTTAGGAAACTTTTACGTCGATCTTGTCCGTGGAATTACGCGAATATTGCTGCCAATTTCGATTATTGGAGCGATCGCCTTGCTTATAGCAGGTGTACCACAAACATTAAAAGAGACTTTAGTTCTGAGAACCTTAGAAGGTGGAACGCAATATATTGCCAGAGGCCCGGTAGCATCTTTTGAAATGATCAAACTTTTGGGCGACAACGGCGGAGGCTTTTTTGCCGTAAACTCAGCCCATCCTTTTGAAAATCCCAATGGTGCTTCTAACTTGATAGAAATGATCGCCATGATTTCTATACCAGCAGCCTTGATTTACACCTACGGTATATTTGCCAACAACATCAAACAAGCTTGGCTACTTTTTTGGATGGTGTTTGTGATTTTTGTAGTTCTGGTAGGAGTAGCAGCCGTAGGAGAACTCCAAGGTAATCCCCTTGTTAATAACGCCTTTGGATTAGAACAGCCCAATTTAGAGGGTAAAGAAGTTCGATTTGGCTGGGCACAAACGGCATTTTGGGCAGTTATGACTACCGCTACTATGTCTGGTGCTGTGAATGGGATGCACGATTCTTTAATGCCGCAAGGAATATTTTCGACACTCTTCAACTTGTTTATTCAGGTTATCTGGGGTGGCCAGGGAACAGGAACAGCTTACCTATTTATTTACTTAATTCTCACAGTATTCCTAACCGGACTAATGGCAGGGCGCACCCCAGAATTTTTAGGACGCAAAATTGAAAAGCGAGAAATCGTTCTCGCCAGCGTCGTGCTGTTGATTCACCCAATTCTAGTTTTGATTCCCAGTGCGATCGCCTTGGCTTATCCCATCTCCCTATCTGGAATTAGCAACAGTGGCTATCACGGTATTTCTCAAGTAGTTTATGAATATGCCTCAGCAGCAGCAAATAATGGCTCCGGCTTAGAAGGGTTGAAGGATAATACCACCTGGTGGAACTTGAGTACAATAGTTAGCTTAATTGGAGGACGCTACATTCCGATAATTGCCATCCTTTTGTTAGCTGACGGCATGTCTCGCAAACAACCAGTTCCAGAAACCCCTGGTACTCTAAGAACGGACTCTCTAGTATTTACTAGTATCACTGCTGGAGTGACAATAGTTTTGGGAGTATTGACTTTCTTTCCCGTTCTGGCTTTAGGCCCCATAGCCGAGAGTATGAAACTAGCATCTGGCAGTTAAAAAATTTATGACAAAAGAGACGCGATTAATCGCGTCTGTACAGGAGTTATGAGTTATAAGTTTGGAATATTAAGACAATACTAAAAAATAAATTATCCGGTTTCGTCGGTTTCATAGGGTGTGTTAGCGATGTCTACGACGGGCTACGCCTACGCGTAGCGCACTCTACAGATTGGATCTGTTTTTTATTGGAAGTTCTTAATAACTCCCAATACTTCTCGGTTAAGTAGATTTTTAGTTTGGGTTGAAAGAAACCCAATAAAGCCCTAAAAATGTTGGTTTACTCTGTGGGATGTTGCTACATTCCTCAACCCAACCTACCAAGTAGTGCTTTTTTAAACTTAACCGAGCAGTATTGTAATAATTCCTAACTCTAGCCCTGTCAAGGTGATATGTAGCTTAAATTTCATATTCTCTCAAACAAAATCTTCGCTTGTTCTTTTAGAATTTTGAAAATTCCGAGTTCAAAGGCTCAACTTCCGAGTTCAGAAGCTCGTAATGAATACAAGATTTAGCTTGACAGCGATACTCCTAACTTTTGTACAGACGCGATTCATCGCGTCTGTAACTCCTAACTTTATTCATAAATCAAGTGGCAACTAACTTCAAAGCTAGACGGCCAAATCCTCGTTCTGGCGATCGCCGCCAAGCACGTAAAAAGGCCAGGACAATTAATAAGTGGCTGTACTTAAGGGCAATAAAAGATGCTTTTGTCAAGCTCAACCCTAAGTATGCAATCAAAAATCCAGTGATGTTTGTAGTTTGGGTAGGGACAATCATCATCCTATTGCTAACAATTGATCCCAACCTATTTGGCCCAACCCTGCAAAAGAACCCGCAAGTTTTTAACGGCTTGTTATCGGGGATTTTATTCTTTACAGTTTGGTTTGCCAATTTTGCTGAAGCAATTGCCCAAGGGCGGGGTAAAGCCCAAGCCGATGCCTTGCGATTAACGAGATCAGAAGCGATCGCTAAAAAAATTGCTGCCGACGGCACAATTAATGAAGTTTCATCCACCAGCCTTAAACAGGGCGATAACATCTACGTCATGGCTGGCGATATCATTCCCGCCGATGGTGAAGTAATTATGGGTGTTGCCTCAGTGGATGAATCGGCAATTACTGGGGAATCCGCACCAGTATTAAAAGAATCAGGTTCCGACGTTGCCAGTTCCGTCACTGGTGGAACGCGGATTATCTCAGATGAATTAATTATCCGCATCACTAATGACCCAGGTAAAGGCTTTATTGACCGGATGATTGCCTTGGTAGAAGGGGCAGAACGCAGCAAAACACCTAATGAAATTGCTCTGACAGTATTGCTGGCAGTTCTCAGCTTAGTATTTTTGTTAGTCGTAGTAACTCTACCCGCACTTGCTTACTATGTCAACAGTCCAGTTAGCGTGCCAGTTTTAATTGCCCTATTAGTAGCATTAATTCCTACAACCATTGGTGGCTTACTAAGTACCATCGGCATTGCTGGGATGGATCGAGTTGCCCAATTTAACGTCATTGCCACTTCAGGACGAGCAGTCGAAGCTTGTGGAGATATCAATACTTTAGTTCTTGATAAAACAGGTACAATTACTCTCGGCAACCGTTTGGCGGAAGAATTTATTCCCATCAACGGTCATTCAATGTCAGAAATTGCTAATGTTGCCTGGGCGGCTAGTGTATTTGACAATACATCAGAAGGTAAATCCATTGTCCGACTGGCAGAAAAGTTAGGCGCAAGGTTTGATTTCGACTTCAACCAGGCAGAAGGAGTTGATTTTTCTGGCAAAACACGCATGAGTGGTACAAACTTGCCTGGTGGATATGAGGCGAGAAAGGGAGCAGTAGAAGCCATTAAAGCATTCATCCGTTCCCGCAACGGACGCGATACACCAGAATTGGATGCTACCTACGAACGAGTTTCTCGCCTGGGAGGTACATCCCTAGCAGTTAGCTTAGATAACGAAATCTATGGGGTTATTTATCTCAAAGATATAGTTAAGCCTGGTATCCGCGATCGCTTTCTTGCACTGCGACGGATGGGAGTCAATACCATCATGGTAACTGGAGACAACCAGATTACAACTTCTGTCATTGCTAAAGAAGCTGGAGTTGATGACTTTATCGCCGAAGCCACACCAGAAGACAAAATCAGCATCATTAAGAAAGAACAAGCAGTAGGTAAATTAGTTGCCATGACAGGAGATGGGACTAATGATGCCCTAGCATTAGTCCAAGCTAACGTCGGCGTTGCTATGAATACAGGGACACAAGCTGCCAAAGAAGCCGCCAACATGGTAGATTTGGACTCCGATCCCACAAAACTGATCGATATAGTTAGCATTGGCAAACAATTGTTGATTACTCGCGGGGCATTGACCACATTTTCTATCGCTAATGATATTGCTAAATACTTTGCGATTATCCCAGTGATATTTGTCGCTGCTAATTTACAAAGCTTAAATATTATGAATTTGACTAGCCCTAATTCTGCTGTTTTATCAGCACTGATTTATAATGCTTTGATTATTCCCGCTTTGATTCCGTTGGCATTGAAGGGTGTGCGGTTTAGGCCGCTGAGAGCTAATCAGCTACTGGAACGCAATATCTTAATTTATGGCTTAGGTGGGGTGATTGCGCCGTTTATCGCCATTAAGTTGATAGATTTACTGATTACAATTGTGGGCTTGGCTTAAAGACAGTAAAAAATAAAATATTAGCAGCAATTGGAAAACTTTTATGGCTATTATTCGAGAAACTATTAGAGCAATTTTTATAACTCTAATGCTTTGGTTGTTGACTGCAATCATCTATCCTCTGATAATCCTTGTAGTGGGTCAAGTTTTTTTGCCCTACCAAGCTAATGGCAGCATCAAGGAGAATCTAATAAATAAAGAACCAATTGGTTCGGTTTTGATTGGTCAGGTGTTCACATCTGATCGATATTTCCATTCTCGTCCCAGTACTGTTAGATATAGCCAAGGCAAAAAAGCCAAGCCAACTGGCATCTCTGGAGCTAGCAATCTCGCTGCTAGCAATCCAGAGCTACTCAACCGGATTCTAGAACAGGCAAATCAATTGCGAGACGAAAATCTTCGACCAATCGCTGATATGATTTATACCTCTGGCTCTGGTTTAGACCCGCATATCTCCGTCAAAGCAGCACAGCAGCAATTGACACGGGTTGCTAGTGCGCGGGGAGTAAAAGAAAATGAGATCCTACGTTTAATTAATGAGTATACTGATGGCAGATTTTTAGGGATTTTTGGCGAACCGGGAGTCAATGTTTTCCGATTGAATTATGCTCTTGACTTCAATGATTTTAATCGTCAGCCAAATCAGTAAATTGGGCATTGGGCATGGGGCAATAATTAATAGTTCTTCTCCCCCTGCTCCCTCATCTTCCCTACTCCCTACTCCCCACTCCCTATTTTTAAATGTCAAATAAAAGTAATACTGGTTCAGCTGGCACTGTACCTTTAAATTCTGCAAGTTATTCGCATTATCCAAGACGGCGGCGGGGCAAGCATAAAATATTTATTGGCATGGCTCCAGGAGTAGGCAAAACCTACCGGATGCTGGAAGAGGGACATGCACTTAAATACGAAGGGCTTGATGTCGTTGTTGGGCTTTTAGAAACCCACGGACGCAAGGACACAGTTGAGAAGGCAGAGGGGCTGGAGATTGTACCCCGTAAGCAATATCCTCGCGGTGAGTTGACGCTAACGGATATGGATACAGATGCAATTTTAAAGCGATCGCCCCAATTAGCCCTAATCGATGAACTTGCCCATACCAATGTCCCTGGTTCCCCACGCGAAAAACGCTACGAAGATGTAGAAGTAATTTTGGCAGCAGGTATTGATGTTTACTCCACAATGAATGTGCAACATTTGGAAAGTCTCAATGACTTAGTAGCCAGAATTACAGGTGTGGTAGTACGTGAGCGTGTTCCTGATAGGATTCTGGATGAAGCGGATGAAATAGTGGTAGTGGATGTTACACCAGAAACCCTGCAAGAAAGGTTATTAGAAGGGAAGATTTACGCACCAGAAAAAATTCAACAATCCCTGGATAATTTTTTTCAACGGCGTAACCTGATTGCTTTGCGGGAGTTGGCTTTGCGGGAAGTGGCAGACAATGTGGAAGAAAATGCGAACGCTACTACCCCCAATGGGCAATTTTGTAATATTCACGAGCGGGTTTTGGTGTGTATATCTACTTATCCCAACTCAGTACAGCTGTTACGCCGGGGTGCGAGGCTGGCTAACTACATGAACGCGCCGCTTTATACCTTATTTGTCGCCGATCCAGAACGTTTTCTCACCAAAGAGGAAAGCTTACACATCCACACTTGTGAGAAACTCTGTAAAGAATTTGAAGGTAGTTTTATTCGTGTTACCAACAGTAACGTAGCAAATGCGATCGCCCAAACCGCCGAGAAATATCGGATTACCCAAATTGTAATCGGAGAGAGTCAGCGATCGCGCTGGCAAATGCTCCTCAAAGGATCTTTGACGCAAAAATTAGTCCACTTGCTCAAAAATATAGATTTGCATATCATTGCTAGCGAAAAAATGGTTTCACCCAAATAGGCAATCAAATTTCCCCAAAAACCTCAGAAGTAAAGCTTCCATGCAAACCATAGGGGATATGATGCTTGAGATGGAGGCGAGCGATTATGCCTGTAGAGAAATCACTAGCATCTAAAATTACCAAATCTGAGCGGTGATGGGCAGCATCATAAACCAAAGCTAATACCCAACCATCATCTTCCTTTTCAGAACCTGGGCGCGGGACAAAAATCGGTTCACCAATAAAACCACGGGGTGCAGCACTCCAAATTTGTCTTTCTCCAGATTCTAAATCAATTTTCAACAATGCTTGTAAGGGAGCATTACCAGTTTCTGCATGAGCCGCACCTATATATAGATATCGATAAGGACGTCCCACATTCGCTGGATGTATACTGGGAAATTCACAACATCGGCTCTCAATCAATTCCTCCCCGACTGTCCCATCTTTTATATTCAGACAAAATCGCCAAAGTTGCCCAGGAGAAATTGCCTCAAAATCAACTTGTCGAAAATCGCTTTCGGGTTCCACTTCTGGCAAATTTTGGTAACAAATAGAGTCAATCAAAACTTCGTCTCCTACCTCAAAAGCATTAACATGGTGGAAGACAAAACCAGACTTAGTTTCCAGAAATTTTATCTCTTCTTGCCCTTCTTTGGGAAAGCGGGGAATAATTATGATTTGAGTTGGCTGATTTGGCTGAAATTTGATACATTCTCCCGCCGCACGTATTCCCAAAGCGAAAAGTATGGGATTAAAGGTGACAGGATTTTGAAAGAATATGCAGTAATTGGGAGTAATAACAAAATCGTGAATGAAACAGAAACCTGGAACACTATGAGCGTGCTGTCTGATAATTTCACCTGCTAGGTTTAGCTCAAAAATAGTAATTGTGGTAGATAATCCCGGCTTAATTGAAAAGTTTACCAGGCAAGGTGCGCCCCCATCTTGGTAACAATTGTTTTCCACGCGGGGATGTGCAGCGAAAGCTTCACCTGCTGATAAAGCACCATTAAAATATTCATTTTCTAGCGTTTCAAGAGTGTAAGGATCGAGACGATATGGTTCCGCCGCTTCCCAGAGGGCTAGCAGTTTACCACCCCAATAGATAACATTTGTATTGGCGATATTTTTGAGTTTAAAGTCAAAAATATTAGCTAGCCAACCGCCAGATTTTTGAGTGCCAAAAGTACCGCGATAGAGAATTTTTCCCGCCTTTTGTTCTGCCAAATAGCCAGTTGTGCGGACAAAGCGGTTGCGAAAATGAGCGCGACCATTGGTAATGGTAATTTTGCTAATCATCCCATCCCCATCAAACGGATGATGAAGAGGTTGCTCATTCACATCGAGCAAACCAGGGCCATTTCTAAACAGCGTACCTTGTAATTCTTTAGGAATTTGCCCTTCTATATCATCAATCCAATAATCAAACTCTTGAGGGAGAGATTGATATCCTCCTTGCCAGTCTGCACGGGTGTAGGATTTTTCTGTAACTCGGCTTTCTTGACTTTTCAAATACATATACTTTGTTTTTTCTTGTTATTTTGCAAAAAAATTGGTAGCCGCTCGAAATAATTTACTTGCAGCTTTATTCCGCTAGTTACTACAACGCGATCGCAGCGCACTATCTCGAATTAGCGTGAAATTTATTACATTATTCGACTATTTTCGACTCTGGTTCTCTCAGTACCAACTCAGACATCAAATCTGGCAAAAACGCTTGTTCCTCATCTTTTGATGTCTCAGTTTCTTCCTCAGCAGCCGGTAGCCAGTTGATAAATGGTAGGGGTAATAGCGTGCTGAGGTTAGTAATTAGCACCAATAGCCAAAGTGATTCAAAATTCGTGGCGGTGATGCCCAGCCAATAGGTGATTAATGCCCCGAATGCATGAGAAACCGTTCCTGCTGAATTAAAGACCGACATTAACAAGGCAAATAATGTCGCTTCCACACCAGAGGGACAAAGCCTTGCTGTTAGCACCATCACTTGCATAAAGGCAATTTTCCCCATCACAGTGAGAATTAGACTATCACCCAAACTAAACCAGTGGTCATCTATACCTAACCGCCTGTTTGTGTGAGTCACTAACAACAGCATCGTCATCCCTAAAATTGAGGAAAGGACGGTACTCCAAGCAAAAATTACACGAAAAGGGATGCTTTTGAGGAAACGTTGAAAAATCCAAACACCTGCTAGAGAAGCGAAACTTGTCACCAAATGCACCCGCCCCAAAAATTCTGGTTCAAAGTGAAGTTCGTTGGTAGAGAAGTAGAAAAAGGCTGAGTCAGCATTTGGGGTAGCTTGCCAGATGAAGATAAACGCTGTTGGTAGCCAAATACTTTTTTGGCTAATGGCTTGGCGTAGCTGCCCCAGTTGATGTTTGATTGGTAAAGGGTTTGTCTGATTACTATCTTGAGGATCTTTGTTAACGGGAGACTCAGCAATTAACCAAGCGGCCCCTGAGACGATGAGAGGGAATAAGGCGGTAATTCCAAAGACAGTACGGGTAGTAAAGTATTGAAGCAGCAGACCACTAAAGTATGCTGTTATTAAACCTCCGATCGCAGAAGCACCCCAGCACAAAGATTGTAATGAACCGGCTTTTGCTTGCGATTCGCCTCTAGCTCGTTCCACAACCAGCGAGTCAACTATGACATCACTCATGGCGACACTAAGAGAACCAAGAGCGATCGCTAATGTAGCTGCCCAGCTAGTATGAACTATTGTGGCAAGACTCGCCCAAGATGCAGTTCCCAGTATCCCCGATAAAATCAAATAAGGACGCCGACGATAGCCAAATATAGGCAAGCCATCAGAGATGAAACCAAACACCGGCTTGATCATCCAAGGTAGGAAAACAATTCCCAACAGCGCCGACACCTCAACTGGACTCAGCAGCAGTTCATCTTTAAGGAAAAAGCTAACGGCTAGACGCGATAATCCTAAAATTCCTTGGACAAAATAAACAGTAAGAATTGCAATTAATTCTGCATTAGGTTCATTACCCAAGAAGATTTTTTGTGTTATGGAGTCTTTGACCTTGGACAAGCCAGATGATTGAAGCACCATTCGATAAATATTTTTTAAGTTTTATCTACTTTTCTATCATATCGATTCTTCAGAAGTATGCTTTAGGATCAGCTTTATCCCCAGTTAAGCCTATAGGCTGGGTGATAACGACACCTGCAAGCTGAAGCAGGAGGTAATCCGGGCATTGTCTGAGTGTTGTAGAGTGGCTGCTCATAAAATAGATAGCAAAAGAATTAGGGCGAGTTTACCTAAGTAAGCTCACCCTAACTTGTATCTAATATTTACTTATTGCTGGAACTTCTGAAATCCTCCCTACGACACACTATGCGAAGTCGAGCCTGGGAGTACGACACAGAGAAAATCAGGCAAATCTTACTGAGTTACAACTGGTATCTTTAATAAGATTGCTTTAAAACGGTGGTATGAAAGTGGCGATCGCTTGAGATTGACATTCCCGCAAATTTGATCAGAAGTGCAAAAGATGCTTAATGTGAACCATAAATTGTCTTATTTGCAAGCCGCTAGACTTATGACAATTCTAAAACTGACTTTTTCTTGACTCGACGAGTCATAACTGAAGCAGCACCCACAAAACCAATCACAAAAACTCCTAATACAGAAGAAGACTCAGGAACTGCTGTAATGACATTACCTGTGATACTCTTGTAGCCAGTGGCGACTGTGTGATTGTCTGATTCAAAACCAGTTCCGCCAATATTGGTGAATTTAACCTGGTCAAAAGTTCCGGCAACATCATAGAAGTTGATGAACGCATAGGGTTCTCCAGAATTTTGATTTTTGAATGCTGAATTAGGATTACCGTAGTAGCTGGTTTTATTTGGTAGCTTTGCGATATAACTAACCACATCAGCAGTGGTAATTCTTTCTACAAGATTACCTTTTGAATAAAATTCAAGTACGTTATTAGCGTCTCCCGCAGACCACCAAAGTCCAAAGTAACTTTGTGCGGTTGTTAAATTTAAGGTAGAAACCGTTTGCTGACCACCCGATCTGTTCGTATCTACGTCAAAATATTTGCCTGTTCCATCAGCACCACCATATTGGTCTTTATCCACGATTAAAGTATTCGTATAGCTACCAACATTAGTCCATTCAAAGCCTGTTGCACTGTAACCTGTTGCTAGTGTTGAAGCATCAAAATTTTGTACATTATAATTAAGAAGATTTGAGTAATTTGCAGCTTGTTTGCCTGCCTCTTCTATTGATATGGAAAAAGACGCAGCCATTACAGGGCGGGTAACAGTAGCCAAAGACAAAACAACACCAGAAGCGATCGCGGACTTAATTAAAAGACTTTTCATTTTACAAATCTTTCTCGTTTTAAAATCTTTCGTGTTCATGCCCATTGTGCGATGTGCTTCTAGATTCCAACATCAGAGGGATTACTACTTTTTCTATTTGATTATATTTAGACAGGCAATGTAACATATATTACTGATTTAAAAGTGTAATCACTGTGATTATTTGCTATGATGTTTATCACTTTATGTAGAAAGCGCAAAGTTATCAGTGGTAAATTATAAACAAACTTTATTTATAAAAAGTGCGATTTTGTGATTTGCAGGCAGTTCATCTTTTTAGGGTTCTAGATAAAGAAGGCATGAGGCGTTGTGCTATACCAATTTATTGAAAACCTGTGCATATCCCTTGGCTGAATAGTTTTTCAACCTTACGCTCAAGATTATCTTGGTTTTTATTTAAAGTAATAAATTTAATTCTTCTTTCTGGTTCAAAGAAATAGCATTTTCTTTGACGGGTAGCTGTAGCCTGCTTCTCAACCCTTCCCTAACCATTTGTGTTTCTCTAGTCAACTATGCCACCTGAGTTTTTTTGACATGGGTAGTAAGATGAATTAAACTACGTCTTGCAACAAAACAGTCTTGATCAATGCATCCAACTGAAGAAGCTGCTGTCTCTACTCGCGTTATCGGTTTAATTAGTGGCACATCCGTAGATGGTATAGACGCTGCGTTGGTTGAGATATCTGGTACAGAATTGGATCTTAAAATTGAGTTGCTAGCCGGGGCAACATATCCTTATTCAGCCGAACTCAGAGAAAGAATCTTGGCAGTTGGTGCTGGTGTTGCCATCTCAATGGCAGAATTAGCAGAAATAGATGATGCGATCGCCCAAGTCTTCGCCCAAGCCGCCCAAAATATTCAAATTAGTCATCAGCCAGCTACTCTCATTGGCTCCCACGGTCAAACAGTTTATCACCGACCACCTGCGGATAGGGGAATCAGAAACAAAACTACTCCCCACTCCCCACTCTCTAGTACAGACGCGATTAATCACGTCTCTGCCCACTCCCCACTAGGTTACAGTCTCCAATTAGGGCGCGGTGAATTAATCACTCATATTACGGGCATTACAACGGTGAGCAACTTTCGCGTTGCTGATATCGCTATTGGTGGTCATGGTGCGCCTCTCGTGCCCAGAGTAGATGCCTATTTACTCAGCCATCCTGAAGAAGGGCGTTGTATTCAAAATATTGGTGGTATTGGTAATGTTGCTTATATTCCACCTCGGCATGGCGACTGGCTCTCAAAAATTCGCGCTTGGGATACTGGCCCAGGAAATAGTCTGTTGGATCTAGCAGTGGAGCATTTAAGCGCTGGTGCTAAAACTTACGATGAAGATGGCAATTGGGCAGCAAGTGGTACTCCTTGCGATCCATTGGTAGAACAATGGCTCAATCAAGACTATTTTCATCTGCCCCCGCCTAAATCCACTGGTCGAGAGTTATTTGGTGTAGCTTACTTGCATCAGTGTTTAGAAGATGCCCAAGCATATCAACTCAGTGCTGCCGATTTACTAGCAACTCTCACGGAACTTACAGCTGCTTCAATTGTTCATAGTTACCGTACTTTTTTGCCAGAAATGCCACAAAGGGTACTATTATGTGGCGGTGGTAGTCGCAATCTCTATTTGAAACGTCGATTAGAGTTGTTGTTGCCATCAATACCAGTCTTGACTACAGATGAAGTTGGTTTAAGTGCAGATTTTAAAGAAGCGATCGCCTTTGCAGTTTTAGCCTACTGGCGACTTTTGGGTATTCCTGGCAACCTGCCTACTGCGACTGGGGCACCTCAAGAAGTGCTTTTGGGAGAAATTCACCAAAGTCAGTACTAAGTGCTGAGACAGGAACAATAAACAAGATCAAAAATTTCTTCATTCTGCACTGGCTCAATACCCTGCTATCGCTAACGCAACTTAGCACTGCTATAACTGTAGTCTTGGCGGCACTCGATCAAGACAGGGAATAGGGAATATAGAAGGTGGCTCATACTTTTTTATTGGAACCAGGACGCTGGACAATGCAAGGAAATTGGTTGGAACGTAATGGTATGCCAATCAGTGTCAAGGGTATGACCTTGGTAGCTTGGAATCGAGATAACTGGTTTACTATGGCTACAAAACTGATATTTCCTGGTAGCGAGCGCTCAGAAATCTCTCTGCAATATAAAGGGCGGCTGCATGAGGGAGAGCGTCAGTATACTTTTTTACTTCAACATAATACTTTGGGGCAGATTGAAGGTGAAGGCTGGATTGGTTTAGATACTATTGTGCAGCGTTATTGGGTAATAGGCGATCGTCAGCGTCGTAGTGGCTTTGAAACCCTGCACCGAATTTCGGAAGATAGATATTACCTCAGTAGTGGCATTTTGGCTGGTCATTTTTTAACTAACACAATGGAAGCTAGCCTAGAGCGTCAGTCAACCTAAAGTAGCGCTGTTGTCTGTCTAGGCTGGAAGCCTGCCGCTCAAACAATGCTAATCTATTGCTGCTTCTGCTTCTTCAAAGCCTAATATCTCATGCTAGACCTCAACGAGTCATCATTTATTCTCACTGACCTACTGAGTTGTATACTAAATAAGAAATTATCAAATTATCTTTAGACTTTTAGTATTTTTACCGAACCGTGTAGTCTGGAGTCCAGTTTCATGAATCCTAAAGTCTCTGTAATTATCCCTGCTTACAATACTGAAGCTTATCTTGCGAAAGCAATAGAGTCAGTTTTAGAGCAAACGCTCACAGATATTGAAGTTATCATAGTCGATGATGCTTCAACTGATAAAACTGTAGAAGTCGCTAAAAGTTTTACTGACCCACGTCTCAAAGTAATAGTTAATCAACAAAACCTTGGGGCTGCTGCTGCGCGTAATCGTGCCCTTAGAGCAGCCCAAGGAGAATGGATTGCTGTGCTTGATTCAGATGATTGGTATGCTCCTGAAAGATTGGAAAAGCTTGTTTCACTGGCAAACGAAAAAAATGCAGATATGATTGCTGACGATCTTTATTTAATCAAAGATGGCGAAACATCTCCTTGGAGTACATTGATTCAAGAAAGTGAAGAAAGTATAGATAAAATTTTCCAAATTGATATCGTCTATTTTGTAGAAACTGATGTCTATGGACAACCAGGATTGCATCTTGGGATCAGCAAGCCTCTATTCAAACGAGAATTTATGGTTAAGCACGGCATTGAGTACGATGATGCCATCAGGATGGGTCAAGATTTTTGGATTGATATGAAATGCTTAATCAAAGGTGCTCGCTTTTTCCTTGAGCCAAAACCCTATTATTACTACCGCTCACGCCCCGGATCTCTTGTACATAAAAGCCAATTGTCACGTCTAAATCAATATTTGAACGCTAGTAATTCTTTCATGCAACAAGAAGTTGTGAAAAACAATCCAGCTTTAATGCGTGCTATGTCTTATAATAATTCAGTCTATAAAAAACATATAGCTTACCTTCAAGTTGTAGAGCCTCTCAAGGAAGGGAAATGGTTAAAAGCATTAACAGAAATGGGTAAAAATCCGTACTTCTTTTATGATTTTATTTCCCGATTAAACAATATTATCGAACGCCGAATTCAATACTATGTAATGGGTAATAAATCAGTTTTTGACATTTCTTATAACATACAGAGAGAACGAAAAACTAGCAATTAGTATTATCATATTTGTTTAAATAAATAATCCATCTTTGTGTAGTCAGAATCAGCTTGAAGGTCAAAAACCTGGTAAGGTAATAAGTATGTTTAATTATTCCTACTTATAAAATAAACGCAGAGTACAGCCTTGCTGGAGGTAGGAGGAAACTACTAAATTAAGCAAAACTTTAGTTGTTGTAGACTACTGCTCACTAAAATAACCTGAGTCTGACGAACCTCTCCTGCCCTTGAATTTTAGTTTAAGTCCTCCCTCTCCCACTGGGATAGGGACGATTTTGGGTAGTAAAACTTATTAGAGGTCTTTTGAGCAAGGCTAATTAGGTTGACACTATATGAGCCGTCGAATTCACGTTAAAACAACAGTCATAAATCGTAATAAGCTAGAGCATTATTTATAAGGCATGAGGGTTTGGAGCTTATGAAAGCTGCCCAGCACGACTTCATGTCGTCCCTGAAGACGTTATTGATATTCAAAACTCCACACTCATTACTGAGTTCTTAGAACTCTATGGTGATTGTAGTACTACCTAATTAAATTTTTTGGTAGATCCTAGAGTTATCTATTTAGTCAAAATTGGGCAAACTAAAATTACACCACAATGAAAGTGCAAAATGGTACAAAGCCTCATTATAAATCTACCCTTTCTGCTTGTTTGATCTTACATGTTGCACCAGTTGTAAGAACTGCCTCGGTTGCAAACGGCTAGATCATGCTTTCAATCTCTAAAAGAGGACTGAAAAAAGCTAGTACAGCAAGCGCGGAAATAAATATACCCTTCGGGTGACGCTCCTACGTCGCTACCGCTACGCTAACACCAGTCGCCTGTGGAGGAGCCAGTGCGGTCTTGGGGTCTCCCCAAGTGGAGCATCTGGCGTTGGAAACCCTCCCGCAGCGCTGGTTCACCATTTCAAATGGCGCAAGAAGCTCAGAATACAATTTCTTTGACTTTTGAGAGCCATAACGCTAAGAGCGTAGCTTACTTCCCCGTAGGGCTATAAGTCGGCACTGCAAGGGCGCAATGGCTCCTTTTGACTTCTGCCTTGCGGTATCAGCCTAGAAAGTGATTTATAGGCACAATAATCAAATATCAGTTTGAATGTACTTTTCCTTCTAAACACTTACAACCTGCTTTTGGATTCAAATTCTCTATGTCAGACCCCAACATTGGTCGCTTACTCAGCAAACGCTACCAACTCCAGGAGTTAATCGGTACTGGAGCAATGGGTCGGGTTTATCGTGCTAAAGATACTTTGTTAGGAGGTGTACCTGTTGCGGTTAAGTTTCTAGCGCTATCAATCCAAAATGAAAAGATGCAATTGCAAGACCGCTTTGAGCGAGAAGCAAAAACCTGTGCTTTACTAGGGCAAAAAAGCATTCACATTGTCCGAGTCATGGACTATGGCGTAGATGACAATAATACCCCGTTCTACGTCATGGAATACCTACAAGGACAAAGCCTGAACAATATTATTCGCAAGCAACGATTGCCTTTACCAAGATTTTTGAGTATGGTGCGTCAACTCAGCCTGGGGTTACAGTGCGCTCATGATGGCATCCCAGTTGAGGGTCATATTTACCCAATTATCCACCGCGATATTAAGCCAAGCAATATGCTGGTAATTCAAGATCCCAGTTTTGGAGAATTGGTCAAGGTTTTAGATTTTGGTATTGCTAAATTATTACAGTCAGATGGCGACCATACAAAATTCTATTTGGGGACATTGGCTTATTCTTCTCCCGAACAGATGGAGGGTAAAGAATTAGACAATCGTTCTGATATTTATAGTTTGGGCGTCATGATGTTTGAGATGCTCACAGGCAAAATGCCACTGGCGCCATCAACTCACTCTTTTGGAGCGTGGTATAAAATACATCACTATCAAAAACCACGTTCTTTTGCTGAGGTTGCGCCCGGATTAGAATTACCAAAAGAAATCGAAAATTTGGTGATGAGTTGTCTAGCTAAAGTACCACGCGATCGCCCCCAAAATATCACTGAAATCCTTAAGGTTTTAGCATCTCTAGAACAGCCTGAGCATACACGCAAAATTAAGCAAGACATCCAGGCGCTAGTTCCTGCCACTAAAGTAAGCAATGAGTTTGAACAAAAGACAAAAGGTGATTCGCGGATATCCTCAGCAAACGATGAAATCGCTCGTGCTATTTCCTGGCCCCAAAATAAACCACTTGCCGATATTGTTTTTCCCCAGTCCATTAATAACAATGGGGAGCTTTTACCCGCTCTGTGGGTGATGCTACCGCAAGAGGAAATTCAAAAGCGCTTACTCTGTACCCGCTATAACCAATTTCTTTTTATCTCTATTCCCCATCCCATGCTGCTATGGATTACTGTCATCTACAACCGCAAACATGGCGCTAAATGGTTACCTTACTACCTTGATCTTAAAACCAGTCTTGGTCAAGAAATTGCCCGGTTACTACAGCACACAGGTTATTATCGTCTGTTGTTCTTTGCACGAGAAACACCAAATCGCTGTACCCATATCTTACATTCCAGCATCGCTTCCGCCCAGCGCCAACGTTTGCAAGAGTGGCTTGCAATGAGCAATACATTGATCTCTTCTGCCGACTCGCAAATTAGTAAAAGCTTACTCAAAAGTGAGTATGAAAAGATTAAGCCTCAAATTCTCGCAAAACTGGAAAGTATTGATACAGATTCTCCATACGATCTTTCCAACTAGGAATAATTTCTTTATGTTACATGTCTTATATGTAATTAAAGGGTGTTTCTTGAATAATGTAAACTTTTATAAACAAAATATGTATAAAGATGTAAGTTCTAGTTATATGTATAAAGAGTGAAAAAACTAGCTGCCAAATCACGGCTATTTAAATTCTCTCTCAATCTTTCTGTGTATATATTCCGGGAGATTGTAGATTTACGCAGGTTAATTTTCATATTAGACGAACCAAAAGAAAGTCTGTCTAAAGCCAAAAGTAGATTTTTCCTACAAGATTTAAGTAAGTTTAGACTCTAGCAGATGTATCGTCGAAAAGTTTACTCATTGTTAGTTTTTGGAATTTAATTTTTGTCCAACGTTTAGAAAATTGTTTATCGAAGTTGACGCCCCGACATCCCCAGCTCTTTTCCTCCTTGGAACCAAGCAAGAGAAGGAGGTCGCCCACTGCGACAGTAGAACGACTCTATGCCATAGTGGAACCTGAATCTAAGCCCCACTGGTGCTTAAGAAGCTCTTGATAAGTTGCCTCGCGCACGACCATTTGCTCATAGAGCTTTACTAAAAAGTCTTTAGCTTGATCGTGGCTCATGTTTTGTACCTGAGTAGCAAATGAGCAGATGCTGAATTGCTGTTCTAAGGAAAGTTTCGTTGGTTGGTTCATAATTAACTCCGAAAAAACAAAGAATAAAGGTGATATCGCTTACAGAAGTCCAAATTGGATGATATTTGGACTGATATCTGTCCAACATTTGTTCCTCCGTATTACGAAAGATAACAAGTGTTTGACACATTGCCCACATCCAAAGTGTGGAACTTTTCTGCTCTGATATCTTGCACCTAATCCTAGTGATATACTACCCAAGTCAGCCAAGCCATATTCCGGAAAATATTCTCTGTTGGTCTTGGATAAATATGACTACCTCTTGACTGCTTTTTGCTTTGCATAAATCTCCTTTGAGGAGATAAGCAAATTTTGTCCTAAATCCTACATAGTTATCCTTGTTTGAGAAAAACTAAGATTTTGTCTCCTCCCAATATGGAAGAAGCTTTGGAGGGTTGGGACTTTCAGGAGGTTGGAGAATGGATGGTAATAAGCGTGAATTATAGTTGCTCTACCTTATTAGGTGCAAGATGTAAATCTACCAATTTATGCAAATTTAGCCTCTTTTAAATCACTTTAGAGGCTAAAAATATTTGTATCAAATTGTAAAAAGTAAAAATGCTCATGCTGAACAAATTGCTGAGTATATCTACCAGATTTGTCATTTGTCCTTTGTCCCTTGTCCAAGTAACTCTTGACCAATGACCAATAACTATTTAGTCGAGTGAGACGATGACAACTGTAATGTTATCGTGCCCTCCGTGGTCTTTGGCAGCCTCAACTAGAGAGATGGCGGCTTTATCAAGCCAAGGGCTGTCTTGGAGGCAGCTAGCAATCTTCTGTTCGACAAGTTCTTCTGTGAGACCATCACTACATAACAGCAAGCGATCGCCAGCTTTGACATCTAGTGGTTGTACATCAATTTGATGCAAGTCTTCACGCCCTAAACAGCGCGATAATACATGACGAAAAGGATGCGATCGTGCTTCATCTAAGGTGATATCACCGATTTTGATTGCCCGTGCTACCCAAGTGTGGTCTTCTGTGACTTGTTCTAAGTGCGAGTCTCGGAAGCGATACAGGCGCGAATCGCCAACATGAGCGCACCAGGGTGTTTCTGGGGCGCGAAAAATTACCGCTACAACCGTTGTACCCATGTCGGCGCGTTCGGGATGATTTTGCTGATCGTGCAAAATCGCTTCATTGGCATCCCACAAAGCTTGCTCTAGTAATTCTTGGGAAGATTTAGAAGATTCCCAATTTGCCAGCAAATACGCCTGAATTTCTCCAGTGGCAATGCGGCTTGCTTCTTCACCTCCGGCATGACCACCCATTCCATCGGCGACAACGAAAAATCGTCCCTCTGGGTCGATATAGTAAGCATCTTGATTATTAGAACGAATAAGTCCCGGATCGCTAAAACCCGTGAAATTAAGTTTCATAAATTATTTTTGCAACCAACCAACAATTAATACATACGATCGTAACGGTCAAGGCGTAAAAGTAGTCTGATCAGGATCACTGAAAGCCCTGCTGCAATTAAACCAGGTGCGAGTGCCCACCATACATAATTGGTAACTACTAAGATCGTAGCTGAAAGGGTGAAAGCACTGATTAACAGAGCATAGCTTATTGAGAGCTGAATACTGCTCTGTCGGCGCAATAGGCGTTCAGTTTCGATAGACCGAACGCGCAGGCGCATGTCTCCCCGTTCTAGCTTCTCTAAGGTATCCTCTAATCTACGTGGCAGACCAAACGCGGTACTACCTACCTGAGCTGCTTGACGACTTAATTCGTTAATAAAGCTATTCCCCTCAGAACCATTCATATCGGTCATAAGCTGCATTGCATACGGTTTGGCAACTTCCATAAAGTTAAACTCTGGATCTAAACCTTTGCCTACCCCTTCTAAGGTAGAAAAGGCTCGCATCACAAAAGTGAAGGTTGCTGGAAATCTAAATGGCTGATTATAAGCGATTTCGTAAAGGTCGTCACTAATTGCTGCCACTGATTGGTTTTCAAAGGGCTTATCCATGAAATGATCCAGCATGTACTGGACGGAACGCCGGACTGGGCCCATGTCATCGGTTGGGGCGATCGCGCCTAAATCGATCAGAGATTGAACAACGCGATCGCCATCTTTTTGGGCTATGCCAAACAGTGTTTGCATGAGTCCTTCACGGACATTTGACTTAATCCGCCCCATCATGCCGAAATCGTAGAATATCAAAGCACCAGTTGTACTGATGGCAATATTGCCTGGATGAGGATCGGCATGGAAAAAGCCACTGTTGAGTAATTGTAGTAAATAGGCTTGAGCGCCTTGACGAGCGATCGCCTTTCGATCTAAACCTGCTGCTTCTAAAGCTTCGTATTGGCTAATTTTAATTCCAGGGAGATATTCTAAAGTCAACACTCTAGACGAAGCGTAACGCCAGTATACTTTTGGGACGTTCACCCAATCGTAACCGCGAAAGTTCCGGCGAAAAGTATCAGCATTACGACCTTCGTTGAGATAATCAATTTCTTCCCAAAGAATGCGACAACATTCTTCATAAATACCTAACCAATCTCGTCCCCGTCCCCATTCGGGATGGTTTTGAAAATAGCGGGTAATTCCCTTAAGAATTTGTAGATCTATTTCAAATAACTTCTTTAGTCCAGGACGTTGCACCTTGACAACAACCGATTCCCCACTATGTAGCACAGCTTTGTGTACTTGCCCTAAGCTAGCAGCAGCCAAAGGAATCGGTTCAAAATTATGAAAGAGTTCAGGAATTTTCTTGCCTAGTTCTTTCTCAATGGTTGCTTCTACTTGCTCATAGCTAAATGCCGGTACTTTGTCTTGTAACTTGGCTAGTTCTTCTACATATTCACCAGGGAATATATCAGCACGGGTAGAAAACAATTGCCCTACTTTGATGAAGGTTGGGCCTAAATCCAGCAGGGTATTGCGAATCCATACCGCTTGGGTTTTGCGTCTTGCGGCTTGCTTTGCCTCAGTCACACCACCCGGATAACTCCAAGATTTGTTGTATCGCCAAAGTTTGAACAATAAGGTCAAAACAAAAGACCAAATGTCCACAAAACGCCGTCTGCTAGAGTATTGTTCCCGATTCCAACGGTATGATTTATCTGAATAACCTTGTTCCATATACTTTGTTTACCGTTGGTTTGCAACCGAATTCCTTGAAAGAAAAGACACCTGATTCCTAAACTTTTTTTTAATGTCCTTTGTCATTTGTCATTTGTACATAATAATTTTTGACCAATACAACTCTTGGAGAGGCTGCGCTAACGGCAAAGCTCTGTACAAGTGACTAATGACCAATGACTAATGACTAAAATTTATGCCGAAGTTCTACGATAATGTTGCAATTCTGTTCGTAACAGGGCAATTTCTGCTCGTAATTCATCAATATCTGCTTGTAAGTCACCAGAATCAGAACTGCCTTGTCCAGTACCTGTAGTACTTTGGCCACCATTAGCAGCTTCTGCTGCCCGATTTGCCCGCTCTAGAACTTCGTCTGTAAACTGGCGCAGATGCTCTCTAGCTTCTGCATCAAATTTGCCCAGATCGCTCAAAGCATCGGTCAAGGCGACCTCTAAACGCTCATTAACTACTTCAGCTACTGCTCTGCCTACGAAAAAGGCTTGCACAAGGGGGTTACTCATAAATTTTTGTTACGTTGCACCGCAAGAGAATTATAACTTGCCCGTATGCTTTACGGCTTCTGTTGTAGAGTTAGAAATTTACGTGGCAGGATGGGCGACTTTCAGCCTTAGTGAATAGAATTTGCAAAGTTTACGGACATTTAAGCGAGAGCTACAACGATCTTGGGTCAGAGATTTCGAGTAATTCCCAATAATATTGCTCTGGTGTATTGGGTAAATAGGTTGTCATTTGCAAGGCTTGTTCTCTCAACTTAAAACTTTGAGTAATGTTAGTTCGGCTAAGGAAGTCTAGATCGTGGGAAATTACCCAAAGTGCGCCTTGATAGTCATTAATACTTACTACCATTTGTTCAACAGTTTCAATATCCAGGTTATTAGTTGGCTCATCGAGAATCAGCAAATCGATTTCTGAGATACTGATCATAGCGATTGCTAATCTTGCCAATTCACCCCCACTCAATACAGAGGCGCTTTTGTGAACGTCATCATATTTAAACAGAAAGTGTCCTAGTTGTTGACGCAAAAGCTGATAGCTGAGATCAGGATTGGCAGCTTGCATATTTTCCAAAAGTGTGTATCGTCGATTTACCAATTCGTAGGTTTGATCGAGATATACAGCTTTTATCGCTGGTGCAAGCAAAACCTCACCTGAGTCCAAAACTGTGGTTTGGTTTTCCATCCCCAAAATTGCTTTTACCAGACTCGATTTACCAGAACCGTTTGCACCGATAATGGCTATGCGATCGCCAGATGATACATGTAATTGAATATTTTGAATCAATAGACGTTCTGATACCCTAAGATTTGCACCCTGGATATTAATTAGATTTCGGCGCTTTTGATTTTTTTTCTTCTAACTGAATACTAGTTATTTTCGTAGTTTTGACCTTCGTCTCTGCAACCTTTTGATTAGCCTTTGCTACTGCTGCTTCATGTTTCTTTTTCGCAGTTCCAGTAGACACCTCAGCTTTGGTTTTCATCAGCCCTGCTGCCATTTTATCAATACTGCCATTAAGAAACTTGGCGCGACCGTTGCGGCTAGATTGGGCTGCACGTTGCTGTTCTTGCATAGCTGTGGCTTGGGTACGTTTGAGTTCCTTTCTGGCGACTTCGTGCGATCGCAACGCTGCTTCTAACTCGATTTCTTTCTGTTCTCGATACTGAGAAAAATTGCCTCCATATACCTTTATTCCAACAAGTGTAAGTTCCCAAGTTACAGATGTAACTTGGTCTAGGAAAAAAGGTTTATGTGAGACAATTACATACGCACCATTAAAATTCAAGAGAAATTGCCTTAAACTTTCTAACGCTTGCAAATCCATGTGGTTGGTTGGCTCATCTAGCAACAGCAAATTTGGTGCTTGAGCTAAACCGATCGCTAGAAATAGTTTTGTGAGTTCTCCTCCACTCAAGTTAGTAATTGGTAGATACAAATCAATATTTGTATCAAATTGTATTTGCAAAATATCCTCAATCTTCCACCATTCATCAGACGTGGAAATCAAAAAACTAAGTACTGTATCTGCTGTTATTTTTTGTCTGATAGTGCTGATTTGTGGCAAATAATAGACAATACCATTACGCCAAACTGAGCCTGCATTGGGGCTAATTTGACCTGCAATTATCTTGAGTAGGGTTGATTTCCCTATACCGTTGCGACCGATTAAAGCAATGCGATCGCCTGCTTCGATACTCACCTGAACTTTTTGAAACAAAGTTCTGTCTAAGCTGAGTTCGTAGGCTAAATTCTCAGCTAATAATATTGATTTTTTCTGCATTATTCTCAAACCTCAATTCGCAAACTTCCACCCGCTTGTTCACAACAATTACGGGTAGATTAGACACAAAGCGAACTTAGCCGCAGACACTTGTCAAGCGGTTTAATGTAGATACGAGTGATGAAAATATTTTTAGTACATGACTATGTGAAGTAACCCTGTCAAACTAGTTGCGTTTATTCTTTGTTGACATTTGTTGCTTGGGCGCAACAGGTGCTTCGTACTACTTCATTTGTGCTATCTCGTTGGAATTGTGATGAGGTTTGATATTGACTACAGTCTAGCATGAAGGTATTTCGGAAGGGTAATGATCGCTTTTTTCTTCTCTGTGCCTTTGTGGTTAATAAAAATTTTTCACCGCAGAGGAACAGAGAACGCAAAGGCAAGAGTTACAGGAGGGATCTTGATTAGATGTCCTGCACCTATAACTAAGCGATCGCTAACTACAACACTGCTAAAATAAATCCATAACTACTTGATGCCGTATCCATTCTATGACCATAGCTCAAGAATTAGATGATCAAAAAGGCATCTGTCAAGATGTTATATTTCCCCCTGGTGATTTATATAGTGATGAGCCTCCCTTGGAAAGCGAACTTCATCTAGAGCAAATCATGCTCTTACTCAAATGCCTAAAATGGTTGTGGCGAGATAGAAATGATTTCTACGCGGCGGGAAATCTGACTATTTACTATAGTCCACGCCAACGCAAATCAGAACACTTCCGGGGGCCAGACTTTTTTGTAGTGCTGGGATGTGAACGTAAAACCCGTAAAAGTTGGGTAGTCTGGGAAGAAGATGGCAAATATCCGAATGTAATTCTGGAAATTTTGTCTGACTCAACAGCAAATACTGACAAAGATTTAAAGAAAAAGATTTATCAAGATACCTTCCGCACACCCGATTATTTTTGGTTCGACCCTTACACACAAGAATTTGCGGGATTTCATTTAGTAGATGGAGAATATCAACCTCTACAAGCAAGTGAACAAGGATATTTGTGGAGTCATCAGCTAGGGTTAAACTTGGGAGTTTATGAAGGTTTATTGCGGTTTTTTACACGAGATGGGCAATTAGTACCAACACCGGAAGAAACGGCAGATCAGATACAACAAAAAGCTGAACAAGCTGAACAAAAAGCTGAACAAGCCGAACAAAAAGCTGAACAAGCCGAACAAAAAGCTGAACAAGCCGAACAAAAAGCTGAACGTTTAGCAGCAAAACTACGGGAGTTAAATATCGATCCAGATACAATTTAGACCAGAGCTAATTCATTTAGGATAGTGTTGCGCTAAAAACTCCTCAGCTTCCGTTCTATCTTTAATCACTCCATCTAAGGTAGCAGCAACTACATCATCTAATATTTGCCGATACTGCGGCCCTGGTTTGTAATCAAGTTTCTTTAAATCATTGCCATTCAATAGTGGCTGCACATTAGCCAAAACAGTTAAATATTCCCAAATCTGATGTCTAAGCGATCGCGGACTTTGCAAAGCAATTAAAATCAGCATTGGTAAATCGTACTGTCGCAACAACTGCACTACTTGACTGGGACTTTGACACTTAGGCAAAGATTCCATCACCTCAGTTTGGGCAGAAGCCAAGTTTTGCAAGCGTTTAATAGTATCCTCTTGCAGTTGCAAATTCTTTGCTACTTTCGCCCGATATTCTGGTGCTAGATGAGCGATTAACGCTTCTAAGCGCATTTCCCAATGGATGAGGGTTTGTTCAGCATCAAATCGCCGCAAGCAGCGTTCTAGCAAACGTAGTTGTCGCAGCAATTCTGCGTCTAGCTTCAGGGTAGGATGAATACATTGCAATGCCCCTAAATTATCGAGTAATTGTAAAGCCGATTTCCAGTAGGGAGCTTCTAGGATGTGCTTTAATTCTGTTTTCAGGCGAGTTTGTAGGGCTGGAGTTTTGCTATTCTCTTGAGCAGTGCGATCGTAAACGCCACTGTTGATGGCATAGCGGATAAACTCTTCAGTTTGCGGTTCAATTTGAAATCCGAAGCGCACAGCAAAGCGCACGCCACGATAAATCCGGGTGGGGTCTTCAATAAAGCTGTTGGGGTGTAAAACCCGGATTTTCTTGGCTTGTAAATCTAGTAATCCGCCAAAGAAATCGAGTAATTCACCAGCACGGGGAGTAGTAAGGCGCAAAGCAAGGGCATTGATGCTAAAATCTCGACGATACAAGTCTTGACGAATAGAACTCGCCTCAACTTCAGGATTAGCCGCCGGATAAGGATAAAATTCTGTTCTAGCGGTGGCAATATCTACCCATAGAGAATCTAATTCTGGGTCTTTATGCCACAACAAAGCCGCAGTTTGAAAAGCCCCGTGGATTTCTAAACGAGCCGCAGGGTAAAGTTGTTGGAGTGCCTTTGCTAATTCCACACCAGCACCAACATCTGCTGATTTGTGAAAGCCATCAACCACAAGATCAATATCTTTAATCATCAAAGTGCCTGATGTTGCTTCAGCTAGCAGTAAATCCCGCACCGCACCCCCGACAAGATAAAGATGCCAACCCCGTTTTTCTGCCTCTTGCGATGCTGTAGTGAGTAATTTCCACAATTGCGGTACAAGGCGATTTTGCAACTCAGTGCTGAGAGGAATTTTGAATTTTGTTAGCGTAGCGTTAGCGTCATTTTGAATTTTGAATTTTTGTCCATCTTCGTCTTCATCCCTTTCTTGATGTAATTCCCGTAACACATCAGTACGAGTGACCAGACCAACTAACTGTTCATTCTCTAATACTGGTAAGCGTCCAATATCATAAGTCACCATCAGCGACTCAATTTCTGGCAGTGTTGTATCTGGTGCGATCGTTTTAAGATTTGTGGTCATGTAGCCTTTAACTGGCGCATGACTAAATCCGTGGTGCAGCGCAACATCAAGATCCCGGCGTGAAATAATACCTACTAGTTGTCCTTGGGCATCAACTACAGATAAACCAGAGTGTCCATAGCGTAATAAAATACGCTGGGCTTCGGCAATTGTGGTTTCAGGTAGAATCGTGCGAACAGGAGAGGACATCAAGTCCCTAGCGGTGAGGGGATGGGGAATTTGTGCTTTTACGCCGTCAAGGAGTTGTTTTAATATTGCCTCTGAATCAACTCCTCTTAGATTTAGCGATGCGGCTTGTGAATGACCACCGCCACCTAGAAGTTGAAATAATACATTAAGATTCGTTTTAGGAATGTGCGATCGCCCAATTACAGTTAAGCGTGAATCCTCTTCACCTAAAGGATACTCATTAGCCAACAATAAGGCGTCAATTTCGGTTAATTCCACAAGTTCTGATGCCAAACTCGATAATCCAGGCACAAAATTTTTAGTTCTTAGAGTTACCCAAGCAACCGTATATCCATGTAGACAAAAATATTCTAAGTTTTCCAGCGATTCAGTTAATAATTGCTGCAATTGCACAGATAAACCAGGGTCACGGTAGGTGGAAATTACCGATAAACTCGCACCTTGTTGCATCAACCAAGCCAAAGCTAGGGCATCTCGTGGTGTGGACTGATCATAAGTCAAAGAGCCAGTGTCAACGTGGATACCCAAAGCCATCACAGTTGCTTCGGCAGGAGTTAGGGAAATTTCCTGTTGTTGCAATTGCTCAACGATTAAAGTTGTGGTTGCTCCTACTGAGGAAATATATGATTCGGTAGCTGGAATATCTGACTCTTGTCCTAAGTGATGGTCATAAATTATAATTTCTCCAATATGGGGTAAATCTAACCACTCAGCAGCTTTCCCTAAGCGATCGCGCTGTTGCGTATCCACCACAGTCAGAGAACGAATTTTTTCTGGATTCACCGAACGGCGTTCAATTAAGGGATATTCATCCCGATGCAATGCTAAAAAATCCCTTACAGGAGGGTGAGAACCGCCACTTAGAACAATTTTACTTCCTGGTAACACGCGCGTTAACCCTACCGCAGCCCCTAGTGCGTCAAAATCTGCTGTTGTGTGGCAAAGAATTAAATCCATAGTATTGAGAGCCATTGGTCATTGGTGCTTAGACAAAGGACAAACGACTAAAATATTGTAATTTTTGGTAACTGAGAAATAAGAAAAAAGTATCAGTGTTGCCCTTTAGCTAAAATGGACAGGAGCTTCACCTTTTAACCCTCATAGTCAGCGCCCTAATTGTCGAATATTCTGAAATACGCGATCGCGGCGTTGTATGATTTAAGAGTTACTCGCCACCACGGTCATTGATACACCTCGCTTACTGCCCTCTAGGAAACCTACGTGAAACGTTGGACAACGGGAAACAAGTAGGCATCCTTTCAAAGAATGGAAATTTACCATTGGTTGACACATCAGTGCAAAAGTCATAAGCAATTCATCCTGTGTCGTAAAATTTGTGGGGTACGAAAGGAAGAAAAAATCAAATTTTTGACCGTGGGGGATCACAGGTACATAAAACCAAAGCTTCTGGCCAGAAGCTCCTGGAAATGTCCTATGCAATAGCAGGAGTAACCCTCGTTGCCCACACTGTACACCTTACTGTTAGTGTAAGACATATCACTATTTCGCTGTATTGGGAGAAGCAAAAATGACCATAATATTCCAATTCGCTTTGATAAGCCTAGTTCTATTGTCTTTTGTCCTGGTTGTTGGCGTTCCCGTAGCTTATGCTACTCCCCAAAATTGGGTTGAATCTAAAAAACTGCTCTGGGTTGGTTCCGCCGCTTGGATTGCTTTGGTATTTTTAGTCGGTTTGTTAAACTTTTTTGTCGTGTAGGCGACGGCTTCACTCTGGCGCAGGCACATAATATAAGAACTAGAGGGGCAGAAAAGCTAAGGTCAAATACCAAAGGAGAAAAGGAAAAATTTTTTCCGATTTCCTTTTTTTAACCGTGCTTTACTGCTCCTCTACATTTAAATAAGAAATGTATATTGGCCAGAACTATAGTTGATTAAGAGGCAGTCATGGCAGTTTTCGAGGGAACTTTTACCCAAACGGAGCCTTTGCGTTTTGCAGTGGTGATTGGTCGATTTAATGACCTAGTTACCGGAAAGCTGCTAGAGGGATGTCAAGATTGCTTGAAACGCCACGGTGTAGATCCTAACCCCCAAGGTAATCAGGTAGACTATGTTTGGGTTCCGGGAAGTTTTGAGGTACCTTTAGTAGCTCGCCAACTAGCACTTTCCCATCGTTATGATGCTGTAATTTGTCTAGGTGCAGTCATTCGAGGACAAACACCCCATTTTGATTATGTATCCGCCGAAGTTTCTAAAGGCATTGCTGCCGCCAGCTTTCAAACTGGAGTGCCAGTAATTTTTGGCATTTTGACAGTAGACACTATGCAGCAAGCCTTAGAACGGGCAGGCATCAAAGGTAATCATGGCTGGGATTATGCCCTGAATGCCCTAGAAATGGCAAGCCTGATGCGGCAACTGCGTTCTAACCTGGCAGAGCCATATTCTCGTAATAACCAGTCTTTACCAGCCTCTTTTCAAAGTGCCAGCATCGGCAATTTAACTGCGGAGTCAGAAGAACTCGGCTAAATGAGTCATTAGTCATTTGTCCTTTGTTATTCACCAATGACCATTCATTGTAGAGACGTGATTAATCGCGTCTCTACAATGAATGACCAAATAACTAAATTAAGGGGTTGACAATTAAGAATAAATCTGAGATATTAGTATATGGCAATTGATTGCGGGTATAGCTCAGTGGTAGAGCGTCACCTTGCCAAGGTGAATGTCGCGCGTTCGAATCGCGTTACCCGCTTCCAACTAAAACCTCTTGAAGTTAAAAACTACAAGAGGTTTAGTGTTTTTAAGGTGCATTAAATCAGTAAACAGTTAATCATTGGAAGTAGTCGGAGATTTGATCCCGACTAAAGCACACCACTTATATTTGTGGGGGACTCTGACTCCCAACAGGCAAATTAACTGATAACTGATAACTGTTGAAGTCTTGGGCGATTCACACTACACTCTGTGAATCACTCCCAATGTGGGCAAATCGAGCAAACAAATTGTCTACTGTCTCAATTTGCATATCGCCCACAAAAAGAAACACCCACTTGCTAAGAAATATAAAACCCAGCTTTAGACTGGTGTAGATATAGATTAGCTTGGCTACAATCTTTGTGTGTCCTTACAATAAATGCTCAAAAATGCAAACACATTATCTTTAAAACGACAAATGAAGAGAGGGAAATTTTTAGATAAGATTGCCAGCTATGGGGAAAGATTACAAACAGAGAACCTCGTACTGATATGGTAATTAGGATATTTAGAGTCTGCTGTATCTACTGTTTGCAATGATGGCAATGTTTGAGTCGCCTGTTTATTTTCATAACAAGAGAAGCCTTATCAGGCATTTACCAAGAAATCATAATTCTCACAGTTCGTGTAAAACACGCTCAAGTTACTAGAACGCTTGTGCAATCTCAAAAACCCGAAAAAATAGACTTCAATACGGAATACCCCTGTCCCTGTCGTCGCCGGGGTCAGTTAATTCCGATTACGCTGACAGAAGCATTTGGTTGCGATCGCTGTCAGCAAATCTTTGTAGTAGAAGATAATGGTCATGTCCTAGAACAGCTTTCTACCACCTATCCCTACAAACGGGCTTGGCGTTGGATGGGAAATAGTTGGCATGTTGTCCATCCGCGCTTGGGAGAAAGCTATCTGCCTATAGCACTTGGCATTATTTTCGTGCTAGTGATTATATGGCTGCCATTAGCACTACGATTGGCAAATAGTTCCAGCATTGTTGCTTGGGCAATGGTGGCGGTGCTATTGGCTATTCTGCCAGCGCTAATGGTCTGGCTTACCTACAGACGTTAACTCAATGACTGTTGAAGTTTTGGATGATTACCCCGAACCAATTACTAGTGCCCAACGCGCCTATCATGCTTCCCTAAAGTTGGGGATCACAAAGGGAGCAGACCGGAGTCGTGCAGTACTGGCGATGGCACAAGCCCTCGAGCGCTCATTTGACGATATTCTAGAAGCCAATACCTTGGATTTAGAAGCCAGTCGGGAAATGGCAGTGCCTGAGTTGATACTAGACTGGCTAAAGCTGACTCCCACAAGGTTAGAGATGACTGTGGACATTTTGCAACGGTTGGGGGAATTATCAGATCCACTGCGGCGCGTCAGAACTGCTGATTATCAACTGGAAGATTCCCAGAGTTATACCCAGTTAATGCCCTTGGGAGTAATTGGATTTATTTATGAGGCGTTTCCAGATTTAGGAGCGATCGCAGCAGGTTTTTGTATCAAAACTGGCAATAGTATCATTCTCAAAGGCAGTACTGAAGCTAGCCATTCCAACGCGGTCATCGCTGAGGTATTGCAAAGTGCGATCGCTCAGGTTGGTCTAGTTCCTGGCTGTCTAGAATTGATCACAGCAGAACACGGTACTTCAATTCGGGATTTAGTCACCCAAGACCAGTACGTGAATCTAGTGATTCCCTACGGACGTTCTAGTTTGGTACAGCAGGTAGTACGACAGTCAACTTGCCCAGTCTTAAAGTCAGCGATGGGTAACTGTTATCTTTACTGGTCGCTAAATAGCAGTTTAGAAATGGTGCGCTTGATGATTCTTAATAGCCATCAGAGCGAACCAGACCAAGTTAATGCCATTGAAAAAGTACTCATTCATCGCCAAACCTTACCATCGTCTTTAGCCGTTCTGTGGAACAGCTTGAAGGAAAAAGGCTTTGAAATTAAAGGGGATGCAGAACTAGTAAAAGCCTTTCCCCAGTTGCAGTTAGTGAAGGAGAGCGAATGGGGAAACCCTTATTTAACTAGGACAGTAGCTTTTAAATTGGTGGATAGTTTAGAAGTTGCGATCGCCTGGATTAATGAACACAGTAGTGGTCATGCCGACTCTATCGTTACTGAATCTTACCAAGAAAGTCGGCAGTTTGCTTTAGGAGTTAACAGTGCTTCTACTTACATCAACACTTCCCCGCGTTTTTCCCGCAACCCCTCGCGGGGAGATTCAGTGTTTCTTGGCATGTCTAACCAAAAAGGTCATCGTCGGGGATTTATCAGCCTGGAAACCTTGACTACCGTTAAGCACATTGTTCAAGGAAATGGCAGGTTTTAAATAATTCGTAATTCGTAATTCGTAATTCGTAATTAGAAAAGGGTTTGATAAGAGTGCAGGTAGTCCTACAGTTCTGTTTTGGTTGGGGTATAAATCCCTTATTCGTAATGCCCCAATCCAATTTTAAACTTAACAAAATCTTAATTACTGCTTGATTTTGGGTTGTTAGGCTCCTTTTGTTTGGTTGATCAGCAATTAGGAGACAAGTCAAATCAAGCTACTGTTTGTGGTTTTCATAAGTGACCCTCCTAAATGCCAACTGTATTTACATCTAGATAGGGGTGAATATGGAACTTATGGATGGTATGCACTTGCTAGCAAATCGTTGCAGAAGGCGGAGTTTTTTGCTGGGTGCAGGATTCTTAAGCGGGTTAACAATCGCTAGCCAATGGCATCCGGTATTGGCTAACTCAAGGTTTTCTGGCTATCCGTTCAGTCTTGGTGTTGCTTCTGGCGATCCTTTGCCGGATGGTGTTGTTATCTGGACACGACTGGCTCCAAATCCACTTTCTGGAGGTGGAATGCCACTTGTAAATGTACCAGTGCGGTGGCAAGTTGCCCTTGATGAAAACATGAGGCAGATTGTGCGGCGAGGAACAGTGCTGGCAACACCAGAGTTAGCCCACTCAGTTCACGTTGATGTCCGTGGACTAGACCCTGATCGTTGGTACTGGTATCAATTTGAAGCAGGTAAGGAAGTTAGCCCCATTGGACGGACTCGCACAGCACCAGCATTTTATGGCTCTATCTCACAACTGAACTTTGCTTTTGTCTCCTGTCAAGACTGGCAAAATGGCTACTATACGGCTTATCGGCATTTAGCTGAGGAAAACCTCGACCTTGTGGTTCATCTAGGTGATTATATTTACGAATACGGGCCACAACCTGGTGGGCCCCGCCAGCATAATAGTCCAGAAATCATTACTCTTGAAGACTACCGAGGCCGCCACGCTCTATACAAAACTGATTTGAATCTCCAAGCGGCTCATGCTGCTTTTCCCTGGATTGTCACTTGGGATGATCATGAAGTTGATAACAACTACGCTAACTTAATCCCCGAAGATAACCAAACCCAAGAAGCTTTTAAAAAACGGCGAGCTAACGCGTATCAAGCTTATTATGAACACATGCCTCTACGTCGGTTTTCATTGCCAAACGGGCCAGACGCGCTACTTTATCGGCGCTTGACTTTCGGTAATTTAGCTGAGTTTAATGTCCTAGATACGAGGCAGTACCGCACTAACCAACCTTGTAATGACGGACTTAAGCCTCGCTGTCCTGAAGCTTTTGATACAAATGCTACCATGACTGGCTCAGAACAAGAGCAGTGGTTACGAAAAGGGTTAGATCAGTCGCGATCGCGCTGGAATGTGATTGCTCAACAGACCATGCTTGGCCAGTACAATTTTAATAGCAATCCGGGTGCAGGTGTATTTAATGTGGATCAGTGGGACGGCTACGTGGCTGCACGTAATCGACTCTTGAGCTTTCTAAACCAGCGCCAACCTTCTAATCCAGTGGTGATTACCGGAGACATCCATTCTAGTTGGGTACATGATCTGAAGCTTGATTTTAATAACCCAAACTCACCGACGGTAGGCACTGAGTTCGTAGGAACCTCAATTACCTCTGACTTTCCTGCCTCATTCATCGCTCCAGTTCAAGCTTCCCTACCCAATAATCTCCATACTAAGTTTTTTGATGGTGCTTTCCGGGGATACGTGCGCTGCAAGCTTACCCCACAACGCTGGCAAAGCGATTACCGTGTTGTATCAAGCATCATTGATTTGAATGCCTCTATAAAAACCCTAGCTTCATTTGTAGTCCAAAACGGACAACCAGGAGCGCATCTAAGTTAACGGAAGTTCGATAAACCCTCCCTGAGTCCAACTAAAGTTCAAGCCTCTACCTCTCCGACTCGGAGCTACGGTGTACACACAAGTCGTAAAATTCCACCTGACACTTGGTTTCGTCCTCTAGCAATAGGATTGTGCGATCGCTCACAAAACCTGTCCGCAGCAAGGAGGAACGACGAACGCAAGAGCGTGTTGTAGACAAGCAATCGCTTTAACTTACCGGATTATGTGATTACTTCGCTCCGTTATCACTGCGCTCGTAATGACAATTTAAGGGGTCTATAACGCCTGAAACCCTTTCAGATAGTACTTGTGTGTACACCGTAGCCGACTCGGAGAGGGACGATTTTACATAGTAAAACATTCTTAGAGGTCTTTATAGACCTCAACAAATAAATTCTCTTAACCCAAGCGTATCGGCTTACAGCAAATAAATCTTTTTGAAGAGTTATTTTGGCATTTCTTTGCAATACTTAACTAACTTCTAATTAAAAAAAGTGAATATAGATAAAAAATGATAACTAGCATCATAATTGATTAAGTTATCCAAGCTAAATTGAGACTATGCTTAATAATTGCAGTCTAGTTGATCATCTTAAGTAAATAGGTGCAAATGAACTTAAATATTTGTTGAGCTTTTTGTACTTTGTCATTTGTTTGAGTGTTAAATACTAAGAAAGAAAGTTTATTTGTGCCAAGTTACTAACTAGGTTGTTGAGCAAGGCAGTAAAAATCTGACCTGAGGCAAGTAATAACAGCGATAACTAAAGTAAACTTAACAACAATCACGTAAAATGATAGAAAAAATTTTGCTGGCTGTATCGGGATTGGGACATGCAGAAGAAATGCTCAAGACCCTAAGAGAAATTCCTTCAATTCAATCTGCAAAAGTGACGATTTTGCATGTTGTTCAGGCACAAAATACTGCTGCTACCATGACAACTAAATGGGAAAATGGCGGTAAAATTTTAGCTAATGCTATTCAAACTTTGAACTTAGATCCTAGCCAGGTTTCTTCAATTTTACGCGAAGGCGATCCGAAAGATGTAGTTTGCCAAGTAGCTGATGAAATCGACGCTGACTTGATTATTATGGGTTCACGCGGACTTAAGCGGCTGCAATCAATTTTATCGAACTCAGTCAGCCAGTATGTTTTTCAGCTATCTTCTCGCCCCATGTTGCTGGTAAAAGATGATATTTATGTCAAAAGAATTAAGCGCATTATGGTGGCAATAGACAACTCTGATTCTGCAAAGAACTGTTTGAAATTGGCACTGTTTTTACTGCGAGATATTCCGGGCGGCGAATTAGTTTTGGCAAATGTTGCTACAGATTTAGGCGGGAAGAAATCGGAAATAACTGAAGTTAGTTCAGATAAAAATCCAGTTTTGGCAGCCGCAGTTGCAGAAGCTAAAAACCAGGGCATTCAATCTCGTTGTTATATCAGCAGTGGCAAACCTGGTGAAGAAATTTGTCGGTTGGCAGAGCAGTTAAATATAGATTTATTATTGCTCGGTTCTCCAGATCGTCGCCCATCTATCGCTAAGAGTTTTGTTGATATAGACCGACTTATCGGATCTTCCTTGTCTGACTATGTTCGAGTTAATGCCACTTGTCCGGTATTGTTGGCGCGGACGATCGCTTAAAAGCAAAATAGAGTTAGTGGTTGATAAATAAAAACCCCTGCACGAGTAGTATAGGGGTTTTTATTTGATACACAAACTCTTAACTATCTTTTCCACCTTCGCGGCTAGCAGTTTGAATGTACAGAATTAGTAAAAACACAGAGGGAACAAGTACGAACAAAATGCTCGCTACGAACCCCAGGTCATTAACTTGCATGGCAAGAAAACCTCTCTTAAATTTCCAGTCAACAACATTTAGGATAGCATCATCGACGACACAGTTATACCAATTCCAAATTCAAAATCAGGAAACTCAATTTTGGTAAGTATTTTGACTCCTGACTGAATACAAATTGAAGCAATGACACATTTAACAACTTAAGGCTTTGTGACTACACTGACTGAGCCATTCACCAAAGTTTGACAGGCAAGGCGGTAATTTTCCGGCTTTTTTTTGAATTTGCGGTTTTCTACGTCTGTACGGGGGGAAAGATTTTCTAGTCCTTCGACTATCTCGACAACGCAAGTACCACACTGACCACTACCACCGCAATTGGTCATCTTGCCAATGAATTTATATATATCAACGTTATTTTGCATTGCTTTGAGCCGGAGATTGGCACCATCTGCCGCCACTACTTCTTTATTCTCTTTAACGAATTTGATATTACCCATAACTGATTCCTCCTTGACTCTAAGCTTGGCTTTCAAGGCTTCATATTGACATGGCTTGATTCATATCTTATTAATTATATTAAATCATTACAAAATATTAATAAACATTAACTTTATCAAATAGAGTGAGACAAAAAAATAGAACAGGTATAGTACCTGTTCTATAAATTGAAAAATAGGTTAACTTACCTAAATCCCACCGCTGCTTGCCAAACGAAAGCAAGCAACAAGAAGAATACGGGGATGACTGGGAGAACGTCCACCAAAGGATCAAAGATTTGGTATGCTTCAGGCAGTTTTGCTAATAAAAGTGCTGCTTCCATGTTTGTTTAAATCCAACTATCCAACACAGCGTTCATAATTGAGAAGTATCTTAACATGGTTTGGTCGTTGGTCATTGGTCATTAGTTATTTGTCCTCTATCTCCCACTCCCTACTCCATCATTCAATTTAGCCAGTGACCAAATTCTGTAACAAAGCGATCGCTTAATATTGCTTCTCTAATATGCTGAGTAAAGCGAATTAGTTCGGTAATGTTGTGAATGCTCAACAAGGTATAAGCTAAAATTTCTTGCGATCGCACTAAATGAGATACATAAGCACGGCTAAAATTTTGACAAGTGTAGCAAGGACAAGTTTCATCTAATGGGGTGAAATCTTCACGAAACTTAGCATTTTTTAAATTCCAGCGTTCACCCTGCACTATTGCTGTCCCATGTCTCGCCCAACGGGTAGGAATGACGCAATCAAATAAATCTACACCAGATGCGATCGCGATCGCCATTTCCCGATAAGTACCGACACCCATCAAATAACGTGGCTTTTCAGGCGGTAGAAGCGGTGCTGTAACTTTTACAATCTCAGCCATCATTTCTGGCGGTTCTCCCACACTCACCCCACCAATGGCATATCCGGGCAAATCTAACTTAGCCAAAGCTTCCGCCGCACGACAACGCAAATCCAAATATACGCCTCCTTGCACAATCCCAAACAACGCCTGCTCACTGCGTTGATGAGCCGTTATGCAGCGTTCTAACCAGCGATAAGTTCGCTCAGTTGCAGTTTCAACCTCTTGCCGAGTCGCTGGGTAAGGCGGACACTCATCAAAGGCCATAATCACATCAGCCCCCAAAGTATTTTGAATCTCAATGGATAGCTCTGGTGTCAAGTTAATAATTCGTCCATCATGAGGTGAGCGAAAAGTAACGCCTTCTTCAGTAATTTTCCGCATCTCGCTTAAGCTGAACACCTGAAACCCACCCGAATCTGTGAGCATTGGGCCATTCCAACCCATAAATTTGTGCAACCCACCGCCCCCAGCCACGATCGCTTCTCCTGGTTGTAAGTGAAGATGATAAGTATTGGATAAGATCATTTGCGCCCCAGTCTCTCGTAGCTGAGATGGGGTAATAGTTTTGACATTTGCCAGTGTTCCCACTGGCATAAATCTGGGGGTTTCTACAACACCATGAGGAGTGAAAAAGACTCCTGCTCTAGCTTTGGTTTGGCTACAGCAAGCAAGACATTCAAAGGAAAAATTCGCACTCATACCATTTTGGATTTTAGATTTTAGAGTTTGGATTGTGAAACGCTAATTGGTAAAAAGTTTCACAAATCCATAACTAGCAGCCTTGAAGAAGGCAGAAGGCAGAAGGCAGAGGGCAGAAGGAACAAGACACTTATAGGATCAAACTCCTCCTATCTTGGAGCTACTAAACTCTTGTTTAGTAGGGGTCTTAAACCGCTTCGCTTTAGTCACGGGCAAAATGTAGGAGTAGGAGTTAGAATTCCCTTCACCATAGCTGCCTTCTGCCTCCTGCCCTCTGCCTTTCCTGGTAAAACCAAATGGTATTAGGGCAGATTAATATTATTTGGCTAAATTATGCACAAACATAAAGACTGGCAATTGAGTTTTCGTGAACACTTAAGCGTTCACTACTAACCTAGTTACCAACTTTAGGAGTATATACTGTGCTAATTGTTATTTAAAAAGAATCAGAACAGTCATCGTCAATTTCCGCATCCCATCTAGCAGAGAGGACTTGCTCCATCATCGCTTCTATAGCGCTGACATTGAAGGTTCGCTCTCGTCGCTCTTGTAGGGGGGTTGAGCGGGGAATCAACCGCAGACACACTCCATCTTGCATCAAATCAAAATAGGTTTCTTGTTGCGACGACTGTTTGAGTTCCAAGTAATCAAAACTACAAACATTCAGATATAGCGCGTGGTTTGCCACTAAGGTAGACCTTTGCGGATTGGCGAAAACTTCCATCACATCCCCTTCACCCTCGCTCAGTACCTTATCTTCTTGGGTGTAGATGTAGTGGACTCGACCTAAGTCGGTCAGCAATCGCCGGATGTCGAGCTTATTCACAATGATGCCCGTGTTAATAATGCACGGAGCTGGTATCCTGATGTCGGGTAGATGGTGACTCATAGGAAAATAGCGATTGAGCTAAGGAGAGTGACAACATAGCTAAACTGTCATAAGCGAATAGCTTGTTTACTTCCTACATTTAAAAAAATATCAATTTTGTGGAACAATCGTCTAAATAATTTAGAGTAAGTTTTTAATTAACGAATACAAAACACAAATTTTGATCCTTGATGGAATTTTAATTTCCTTAATCATTACGTTTTTTTGTATAAAAAAACTTTGATTATTTATTTACCACTTAGACCAGCATAACAAAATTTTCAAAAAGAATCTCTAATAGAAGTAAATCTTATTTAAAGTTTTAAAGTATGCTCATGTTGATTGTACTTAACCCAAGTCTATTATCCAGCAATTAACCAAATATTAATGTTACTACGATGACGAAACAGCAACAGTGGTGGAAAAAGTTGCTGTTAAAGTTGGCAGCTAGTATTATATTTTACACTACTATTCCAGTACCGTATTTGGAGGGATTAGATTTTCGGAGAGTGGCACGTCTTGCTGTGGTTGTAGGCTTGATAATTGGGGGAATTTTAGGGTTACTGGATACGGCGATGGATTATCTGGGTATGCCAGTGTTAACTCGTAGTACTTTAGTAGTCAGCATTTGGATTGCCATAACTGGAGGACTGCACTTAGATGGGGCAATGGATACTGCCGATGGTTTGGCAGTGGGCGATCCAAATCGGCGGCTGGAAGTGATGACAGATAGTGCTACAGGTGCATTTGGAGCAATGGCAGCGATCGCCTTGGTGCTACTGAAAATAGCAGCTTTGACGGATATTCCAGAAAACCGTTGGTTGTTGCTGATGGCTGCTTGTGGCTGGGGACGTTGCGGACAACAGATAGCGATCGCACGATATCCTTATCTGAAACCAACTGGTAAAGGTGCGTTTCACAAAGAAGCTATTCGTTCTTATAAAGATTTGTTACCAGGATTGTTGTTGCTGCTAGGTTTGAGTGGTTTAGTTTGGTTAATAGATAAACAACAACTATTTCTCGCACTGACAATGATAATTGCTGGAAGTGCGATCGCTACTCTAACTGGTGCGTGGTTCAACCACAAATTAGGCGGACACACAGGAGACACCTACGGCGCAGTCGTTGAGTGGACTGAAGCTTTATTTCTCTGTGTATTGACTGTTTTTTAAGATGTGGGGGAGTAGGGAGTGGGGGATGAGGGAGCAGGGGGAGATGAGGGAGTGAGGGACAAGAATTAATAACCAATGCCCAATGCCCAACAATACGGTTCAGTTAACGCTAAAATTCTTTGTCAAAGTCAATTTTTTGAACGAACCGCCAAGGACGCCAAGGACGCAAAGAAAAAAAGAAATGCTTAACTGAACTGTATTGCAATGCCCAATGCCCAATGCCCAAGACTAATGACTACTTTACTTAATCGGTTGTAGCTTTGTTATCTTAAGTTTAAAAGCCCCAACTCCAGTTTCCCCAAAAGAGCGGACACGAATCACATAATTCCCAGTCTCTACGATGCGAGTAAATAGTAGGGAATTACTACTACCATCAGGGCCATCATCATTTTCTGCCAAAGTTGATCCATCAGGTGCTAGGAGGGTTATAATGCTGTCAAAGTTTTCGGATGACAGGTCAACTGCTAAATTATCGCCCTTCTGTAACTTCACTGTGTAATCACGGGCAAACCCACCTTGACCTGTAGGAATGTCTTTGTTTGAGAGGGTATCGGAAAATTCAGTACTGTTAGATAAAGGAATTGGACTATACAACTTATTTTGAGCAAAAGCTGCGCTTGTACTTATACCTATTGCCAGCAATGTGGCAGGAATAATGATGAGTTGTTTTAAACCTGCCGCAAAAACTTTATTCATACATTTCAAGCAATTTTTTCTACAAAGATAGGGGAATTCGGTCAATTGATGTACTTATCTGCTAAAGCTTGCCCATTGCTTATTGATTTATCCGTCTTTGACGGCAGTGGCTACTGCTACTAATCCTAAGACCATAATTCCATACTGACGAAGTGTTTCCACAGCAGACCTAGCAGTAGCACCAGTAGTATAAATATCGTCCACTAACAGCACTGGGACATTTGGGGGACGATGGCGAAATTCTTGGCCAACAGCAAAAGCGTTAACCAAGTTTTTTTCTCGTTTAGATACCGATAAACCAAATTGCGCTTCAGTTTCTCGCACTCTTGCTAAACCGTTTAGTTTCAATTTTAAGCCAGTTATTTCGCAGAAGCTTTGGGCTATGAGTGCGGCTTGATTGTATTTACGTTGCTTTTGCTTGCTAGGGTGGAGTGGGATGGGAACTACCACAGGCTGCCTATCTTGCTTCGGTGAATTTAACAACCATGCTTCTCCTAACCAGTGACCCAAAGGACGAGCTATTTGGGGTTGATTTTCGTATTTCATCGCTGCGATCGCTCGTTTTACTGGGCCACCATACTCGCCCCAGCCAAATACTGGTATTGGCTCTTGCCACAAAGAAATCGGGTCTTGACGTTGACATTTTTGCAGTTGTCTAGCGCAATTTTGACAGAATTCTTGCGAGGTTGCACGTTGGCACAGAGGACAATGAGATTGGAGAAAAAGATTGAGTAAGCCTGTAAGATTTTTAATCCAAGTGTGCATTTAGGGTTGTCCTTTGTCATTAGTCATTGGTCATTTGTTTTTGAGCAATGATTTAACGTACACGCGATCGCATCTTGTTGTTTCTACGCCTGTTGCTGGAGTGTAGCCGTTGCTTTCATATAGCTTGACTGCTTCCACTAAAACGCTGGCGGTTTCAATCCAAATTTGCTCAAAACCACGCTCTGCGATCGCTGCTTCTAGCTGTTGTAACAAATATTTCCCTAATCCTAAACCCCTGATGCTGGGCAAAAGATACATTTTGCGGATTTCTACAGCTTTTTTGCCTCGGTGTATAGGGTAATATGCCCCAGTACCAACTAGCTGGCTTTGGTGTTCAATTACCCAAAACTCTCCCCCAGTTGCTAAATAATATTCCTCTACTCGCAGCACATCTCGGTCAGCGCCCTTTGGTTCCCAACCCAGACCGTATTCTGATAATACATAACTGATGACTTGAGCGGCTCTGGTGCGATCGCTTTGCACCCAATCACGAATTAAAAAATCTTGATAATAGTTTTTCATTACCATTTGCTGGTCAAGTTTACACAGAAAAATTTTCCGCATCTATATCCCAATTTACTCAGCAAATAGCAATTCTTGCAGAGTCCATTTCAAGCGGTACTCTCAAGGTGTCAATAAACAGATAAAAGGAGAGGAATTGTCTTCCCCTCCCTTTGTCTTCTTATCAACGATAATTCAGCGATATAGTAGCGATGCGGCGGGTTACGCCTGCGCTGAAATTGATGTTACGACTTGATATTAGCCTCTATTACTGTTCCAAGGACCCCAGATAGCTAAAGTGATACCAGGGGTTTGAATGTTAACGAACAAAGTACGACCATCAGGTGAGAAGCAGGCTCCAGCAAACTCACCAGTTTCGAGGGCATTACGCGCAAATTTGTAGATTTCACCACTGGGAGTAACACCTATCAAGAAATTGTCACCGTCTCCGTCCTCACAGAGGATCAGATCGCCGAAAGGTGCTACGACAATGTTATCGGGCATGTCGAGTTCATTTTTAGATTCAGACTCGACAAACAATTCGATTTTCTCTTCACCCGGAATGTAACGCCAGACCTGACCACCGCCTACAGGGCCACCATCTGTAGCAGTGAAGTAAAATTCTCCTTTGCCATTGTTGTCGTCATAATAGATGCCTTCCCCACGGCTAAACTGGGCTGCACCTAAGTTGAAGCCTTGCACTCTGACATTATCTGTAGTTATTGGGTTGGGGTCAGGAATGTTCACCCAATCTACAGCTAACTTCTGTCCTACAACGAAACCAGTCTTAGTGTTAACTCCTGGTCTACCTATGATCTTCAAAGCTTGAAGAATGCCTCCTTCTTTTAACTGACCAGGAACTGTCGGGATAAAGCGGTAGAAGAGGCTATCTCCTCTATCTTCAGTTTGATAGACATATCCAGTTTTGGGATCTACAGCTACAGCCTCATGATTAAACCGTCCCATAGCAACGAGAGGCACTGGGTCTACAGGAGAGGTGGCGCTAGCTGGAACCTCAAAGTTATAACCATGTAACTTTTTGACTCCATTACTTGCACTCGGTCTAGTTGTATCTTCTTCACAGCTAATCCATGAACCCCAAGGAGTTCGACCACCCGCACAGTTACGAATGGTTCCACCGAGAGAGCTAAACTGTTTGATCAACTCGCGATCGGGCCCTACAACCAGGGTTGTAGTGCCACCTCTGCATATAGGATCGTAGGGATTCGGCACTTCTACTCCTGGTACACGAGTGCCACTACTATTACTAAGTTCGTGATTGCGAATCAGGATTGTTGTGTTTTGGGGGCCAGGAAAGGCTGCCATTCCATCATGATTACTAGGCTCTAGGTTGCCATCGCTCATGGGAGTGCCTGTACGAGATATAACTCGATACTGAAATCCTCTTGGTACTTCTAAAATTCCATCAGCACCTGGAAAAAGTTCCCCATATCCTCTACCAAGTTTTTTACCAAAGGCTTTTCTGGCAAGAAGACCTTCTAAAGGAGACACCATCAAAGTGCCTACAGCAGTTGTACCTGCTATTGCAAAGAATTTACGTCTTGAAAATGTCATGAGGATGGTTTGGTTACTTACAAATAATGCTTGAAGAAAAAATATTTTATTTTGATTAAGTTTGGGTAATGCTTTATTTAATTTAGGGTTAGTTAATAAAAGATGAATTTTTTATATAAAATTTGCTCAAAATAAGCCAAATTCATACTCACAAGGCTTATTTAAACCCAATACCTAAAGCCTGGAGCTATATCAACCAATCCTGCGATCGCAGACTTTGTTCTTTTAATTGCACCTTTTCAAAGGCAAAAATAAAATAAAGCTTTTTATAAATTATATTAAGTTTGCTATATTATTCAGAACAAAAAATAACCAGAGGATATCTGGATTAGTTGAAATCTAAATAATACAATTTACTCAAAAGACCAAAAAAGACTATTGTTAATAACAGCAATAGCTATTCCTGAATCTGGTGCAATTTCTAGACTGTTGGTATTTGTTTTTCTGAGTAGAATCCTGAAAAAAATTCAGCATCTACATAGATAGTGAACCTGAATAATGGAAGCGAGCCTGATTATAACTGTAATTGTCCATTATTTTAGCTTTTATGACTAAGGCAACTGGAAGGCACGCTTAAAATTGCCCAAAATTTGTAGGATTGTTCTGAAAACCCGCCTTTTGTTAGGAGCGGGTGAAAAGCCCGGATAATTTAGTTCTTGGAAATCACTCAGGTTGAGTTAACTGACAATTCCTAGATTGTTGTAGATTTCGATGAGATTGCCATCAGGATCGCGAAAATGAGCTGTGCGGATTCCCCAACTGGGGCGATCTTGTGGTTGAGTTACAACGAGCGCATTCTGATTTTTTACTTGCTCATAGACCTCATCCACGTTATCGACTGCGAAAATCAAGGCAATTTTATCTCGATTGGCAATATAAGAAGGCTGTTCGACTCTTGGAACTACTTGAGCCATTAATTCTTGTTTGAACAAACCTAGCTTGAGATATCCGGTATTAAACTCAGCATATCCACTATCTTCATCGCCCCAATCGACGTCAAATTTCAGCAGATCCCGGTAGAACAGAAAAGAATCTTTGTAGTTGGAGACAAGCAGTCTCAGGTGTGTTAGCTGAAGCTTCATATCTGTTACCTTGGTCTACTAACTGTGAATTCTAGGTTCTGGGTGCAAAGTCGCTAACAACTCACTTTCGACAATTGCTAATTCATCAAGCCGTTTCATAACAATTTCTTTATCGAAGTAAGTAGCAGCTAATACCCAATATATACCGTAGTGACGCGCTTCGGATGCCATTAGTCCACGATAAAATTTTGCTAACTCTGGCTCTGGACAGTGAGCAGCTAATAATCCCAGGCGTTCGTGAGAGCGAGCTTCTATTAAACCAGTGATTAGTAAGGAATCCAGAAATCGCTCAGGTTCTTTGGGGCGGACAACAGCTTTTAAACCTGCGCCGTAGGGAGGCGGTGGTAGGGGAGCTAAGGGAATATTCCGGCGTTCTAACCATTGGTTAACTAGCTCAAAGTGTTCTAGTTCTTCACGAGCGATCGCAGTTAATTCCCGAACCATTTTAGTATTAGAAGGGTAGCGAAACATCATGTTCAAGGCTACGCCTGCTGCTTTGCGTTCACAGTGCGAGTGGTCGAGTAAGATGATGTCTAAATTAGCGATCGCTTGTTTAACCCAAGCAGAGCTAGTGGGTTGTTTCAGGGCGTTGATAGTTGGTAACTGAGTAAGCACAGAGTCAATCAATTTTGGATTTTGGATTTTGAATTTTGGATTTTTCCATAGTTTAAACTCGCAAACAACGAATCGCCTCTAATAGACCTCTAGCTTTATTTAGCGTCTCTTCGTATTCTTTTTCTGGCTCAGAATCAGCCACTAAACCTGCACCGGCTTGCACACTTACCGTATTATCATGCACTACCATTGTGCGAATTGCGATCGCAGTATTTAATTGTCCTTCAAAATCGTAATATCCATACACACCGGAATAAACACCCCGACGGCTAGACTCTAACTCGTGGATAATTTCCATTGCCCGAATCTTGGGTGCGCCGCTTACCGTACCTGCTGGGAAGCAAGCTTTCAATAAATCCCATGCTGTTTTACCAAGTGCTAATTTTCCCACAACATTGCTGACTATGTGCATTACATGGGAGTAGCGCTCAACTACCATTAATTCATCAACTTTGACGCTACCATTTTCACAAACGCGTCCCAAATCATTCCGCCCTAAATCTACAAGCATCACATGTTCGGCAACTTCTTTGGGATCTTCGAGTAAATCCTTTGCAAAAGCCGCATCTTCTTGGGTAGTTTTACCCCGTGGACGCGTCCCGGCAATTGGGCGTACTGTTGCTATGACTCCACCATCTGAATCGGTTTCGGCTTTCACCATCACTTCGGGACTCGAACCAATGATTTGCCAATTCTGGAAGTTAAAGTACGCCATGTAAGGCGAAGGATTTATCTGACGTAGGGAGCGATAAAGGGCAAAGGGGTCACCTGTGTATGCTGTTGATAATCGCTGGGAAATTACTACTTGGAAGATATCGCCTGCTTTGATGTAGTCTTTGGCCTTTTGGACGCTAGCACAAAAATCAGGGCGGGTAAAATTACTTTTATACTCCTCTGCTCCTTTGCTCCCTTGCTCCTCTGCTCCCCTGCTCCCTGGCGGTTTCCATTCCAATCGAGTTTTTTCTGGCGATAGAGGCAGAGATAGCTTTTCTAGCATTTGGGTAACACGATCGCACGCTTGTTGATATGCTGCTTTGAAATCTACTTTCTCATCACGTAAATCAGCATAAGCGATCGCCCAAATTTTCCGCTTCACTTGGTCAAAAATCAATAGGTGGTCTACCTGCATCCACAACCCATCAGGGATATTTCGCTCATCTGGTGGGTGAATTGGCACACGCGGCTCAATCCAGCGAATTAATTCATGGCCCCAAAACCCAAACAAACCGCCAATTCCTGGCGGTAGCTGTGGTAACTTGACTGGGTGAAAAGGTGCTAGACATTCGGCTAAAGCTGTAAAAGGGTCGCCTGGAAAAACGACCTGTGAACCATCACGGTTTTTCTGAATTGTGCGATCGCCCCTTGCTTCCAAAACCCACAAAGGATCGCAACCCACTAGGCTATAGCGTCCCAGTTTTTCCCCACCTTCGATCGATTCCAACAAAAAGCTATAGGGTTGACCTGCACAGACTTTATACCAAGCAGATACGGGCGTATCTAGGTCTGCCACCCATTCTTGATATACCGGGATAAAGTTGCCTTGTTGCGCTAGGGTGGAAAACTGGGAGAAATCCGGAAACATCATTATTTTTCAAAAGTAATTGGTAATTGGTAATGGGTAATGGGTTTTTAGTTACCAATTACCCATTACTAATTACCCATTAGCTACTAAGCTAACGCGCCTACATATTGCACAAACTCCGTGTAGACCGTCATTAGTCATTAGTCATTTGTGTTTACTAAGGACAAAGGACAATTGACAACCTCACCAGTTAATGTGCAATCTTATTTGCGTAACAGCTTAATAGCTAGTTACGGAGCGTCGTAGGTAGTAACACCGCTAAACTTAACTTTAGAGGGGCTGGGGTTTTGTCCGATACGACGGTCTACATAACGCACTTTGTCACGACCTGGGTTAACCTTCTCAGGGAAGACACCATCAGCTGGGTGAAGTAAAGTGGTTTCTCCGTTGGGTAAAATCCGGTAAATTTTGTAATCTGTGATTTTGAGTTTCCGGAGTTGCTGACCGCCCAAAAAGATTCCATATTCTTTACGAGCTATATACAGCAGGTTTTCACCTTTCCGCATAACAGCAGCACCACCTGTAGGCAATTCAAAAACTTGCTCTTTCGGGCTAGTCCAAGTAATAGCGTACTTTTCTTCTAGGTCTGCTTTTGTGAGCAAGCCACCGGTGCTGCCACCGTATAGCGGGGTTTGTCCAGAGAGTGTTTCTGCCATAAGTGATTCTCTCAACGTTTTTAGGGAATCCTAACACCGCAACCAGGATCATATTGCGATCGCGTTATAGACTGTAACAGTTTTTAGTCATTTGTCCTTTGTTCTTTGTCATTTGTTAAAAACCAATGCCCCATGCCCCATGACTATTTACTCTTGACTTTTGTCCGCTTTTCTTCTTTGCTACTCTGAACAATTGGTATGGTGAAGTGAAACTGACTACCCTGGTCTTTGCCTGTTGACTCTGCCCAAATTTCTCCACCCCAGCCATTAACAATTTGACGACAAATTGCTAAACCAAGTCCAGTACCGCCAGTGGTGCGGCGCAACGCTCCCTCTTCTTGATAGAAGCGGTCAAAAACTACTTCTAAACGATTTGGTTCAATGCCGCGTCCAGTGTCTGCTACAGTCACCTCAACCTTTTGATGGCTGTTGTAAATCGCTTTAATAGTGATTTCTCCTTGGGATGGTGTAAATTTACAAGCGTTATCTATGAGTTTTGCCAATACTTCTACCAGCCAATCACCGTCTGCTCTAACCAAAGGTAGATTTTCGGCAATTTCAGTCTTGATTTTCGGCGGCTTTTCCGTTGAGGAACGCGTGCGATTGCGGCTAAGTGATAAATCTATACACTCTTGTAAAGTCAAGGATTCTGGATGCCATTCCACCCGGCCGCTTTCCAAGTTGGAAAGTGTAAGGAAATCTTGTACCAGTTTTCGCATCCGTTCTGAGTCGGAAAGAGCTGTGTTGAGCATGATTTGCTGCAATTCCAAAGGCATATCAGGCTCACTAGCAAGGCTTTCCAGGCAGACTTGAATGGTGGATAGTGGGGTACGCAGTTCATGCCCGGTGATGGCTATGAGGTTACTGCGGGTGCGGTCTAGGGCTTCTAGCTGCTGGTTAAGTTCTTCTAGGTTGGCATAAGCTTCCGCTTGGATGAGAGCTGCTCCCACTTGGGTGGCGATCGCTTTTACCAAATCCAATTCCCCAGGTTGGCACTCGTGCGGTGGCATTCGGCAATAATGTAACTCCACAATGCCCAATAATCGCCCCTGATAGAATACTGGTTCCATCAGCCAAGAACGAATGGCAAACTTTTTGGCGATCGTGGAAAGTGCTGGTGAATTAGTAACGCGAGGGTCACTCAGTGTATCACTTACACAAATCCCTTCGCCAAGTTCTACTATGCCCCGAAATAAAGAATTTTTCTCTAATTCCCAGGTTTGCCCACGAACAGATAAAATACCAGGAGTTAAAAACTCGTGTTCAATTATGGCTTGGCTATCTGTGGCTTGAGCGCGGTAAATTAGACAGCGACAAGCTTCTAGGTGTTGTCCTAATTCTTGTGCCGCCACCTGGAGAACTTCGTGAGGGTCGAGCGATCGCCGAATGGCTGTACTAATTGAGTTGACTAATCGTTCTTTTCGTGCTTGGGCAGCAATGGAACGGTAGGCTTTGTGCAATTTGTACTGACTAGCTTGCAAGTAAGTTACTAAACGCTGCACAAAGGGATCTGTATCGATGTCACAAGCATATTCATTGATCTGTTCTGCTCCAAAGTGGCTTCGCGGCTCTCCTATACCAAACCTCTGACGTGCCTCCTCAATTTTACTTGCCAGTTCTGGTCTGTAAACCAAAATCCTGTCTAACAGCAATTCAGCTGCTTTGAGACTGACTCCTCTTTCCGATGTCCAAACTCCCTCAAATCTTCGCGCTGCGTCTATATCCAGATTAGGGCTTAGTTCTGGTAGTTGCTTATTTTTAGCAATAGAACCAAGGCTTTCTCGGCAAACCAGACAAGTAGCATAATTGTCAGCAATCACTACCAAATGCCACTCATGGCTTAAGCCATCCGTTGGCTCAAAAGCTATTTTTTCATAGTATTCTGAACTGTTAACGAAATCCGTTTCCGGAGCAGATAATACGTATATTTGGTTACTCCGCAAGGCAAGTCGCTGATAGCGATGAGCTTCTTGGCGGTAGAATCGCTCTCGCTGGAAACTAGCAATTACAAGGGGTTGTGCTAAAGTCGCAGCCAAAACTTGATCTTCCATCGCATGGGAGAGCGCCGTTAGTGAAGCCTTAAAATATAGCTGGGGCCGCAAGTATGCTAGGGACTTTAGCAAATCACTCAGCACAGAAGTAGAAATGCTCATGAATTATTGTTAAACGCTCAACCTCGACAAGATCAAAAGTCACAGCTGCATTGTACAAATTCCAAGGGACTCTCAAGTTAAATAGAGAGTTGCAATATGTAAAGAACGCGCTTAAGCACTTTCTGCCAAAGCAGGCGTAACACTTTGTTACCAATTAAGAGTGCATACATACAACTTGATTTGTTGATTGGCAACCTACTACGCCCAATATACATTCTCGACCAAGTTTAAAATATGCTTGTACAACCAAAATTTTTAAATATTAAGTAACAAATTTATTGCCTAATGTGTTTTTTTATACCTTATATTTATTGGACATTGATTCTTTATTGATAGTCCACATATAGGCAAGTAGCCCATTGTAGACATCGCCTTTTGCCTACGTTGATTTATGCCTACTAAATAAATTTTCTTATCCAAAAATCATTACTGCTACATTCACATAATTTAATCAATAATTATTGATTAAAATTAATCAATTAATGAATTATCATAAATTAGTCTAATCAAATATTATGGATCTTTAAAACAAAATCGTATAATTAGGATAAAACAAATAATTTCCGCCCTATAAGTGCGGAGAGTGTCAATTGAAAGTTATAAATAAGTTTATAAATATCTGCTTATACGGGTTTGAGCGCTACTATGTTGTCAGCAGTAGTTAAGTGTTATTTTGGCTTCAATGGCTCAAGCAAGTTTTAGAAAGCGTCTTTTTTTTGAAAGTTGTGAGGGTCAGCAATCTTTACTCAGAAGACCACAAAAATATAGACCTGTACACGGAACTTTGGCTAATGACACCGGATACGCTAATCACCCCGGAAAAAATTTTCCTGGATGGAAAAACTTTTATTCCTGCTGAACAATTACCTATCCCGGAGTGGCCTTGTGTTGTGAGTGAAAGACCACAACCGACACTGACGGTTAAAGACGATGATTTATTTTTTGTGACGGATACTGTTGGGAACATTTCTGGCTGTTCCCTTAATGATGGCAATCCCAGCCTGGGATTGTTTTGCTGTGATACAAGATTTCTCAATCGTTTGGAGTTGCAAATTGAAGGGCGATCGCCTGTACTTCTCAGTAGTACTGCCGAAAAAGGGTTTTCACTCTCAGCTTTGTGTACCAACCCCAGAATCGACGAACGGCTTAGAGCCGAAACTGTAGGAATTCGCCGGGAAATGGTTCTCAATGGCGCACTATTTGAAGAAATAGAAGTATCTAACTACAGCACAACTACTGTCAATTTTGAACTAACCATCAGCTTTGATGCGGATTTTGTTGATTTATTTGAAGTCCGGGGCTATGACAGAGAAAAACGAGGTAGGCTTTTACGTCTAGTAGAACCGACGGCTGAAGAAGGAATCTCTCTAGCCGATGGTGTTTCCCCTATACCCAAAGAGCCACCAACTTTTAGGGAAGAATCCTTAACACTCGCCTATCAAGGTTTGGATGGCTCAGTAATGGAATCCCGTATTTTATTTCAGCATCGCCAACCAAACTATTTCAAGGGTTACACTGCGGTTTGGCAGCTAGAGTTGGCTTCTCACGAAACTCAAAAATTGGGCTACCGGGTGAGCATGTTGAAAAACAACCAGTCTAGTTCAACCGTCAGCGCCGCCTTCACCTTAGGACAGGCGAAAGCTGCTGAGTTGATGGAGGAGCAACACTGGCTACAACAAATTACACGCATTAGCTCAGATAAAAGCATTTTCAATCGAGTGATTGAACGGGCCGAGCAAGATATGTATTTGTTGCGTCAGTCTTTTGGCAAGCATAAGACAGTTTCGGCTGGAGTGCCGTGGTTTTCAACACTATTTGGGCGGGATTCGTTGATTACAGCTTCTCAAGCCTTAATGTTAAACTCAGAAATTGCCAAAGAAACCTTGATATTGCTTGCGGCATACCAAGGTAAAGTCGAGGACGAATGGCGCGAAGAAGAACCGGGTAAGATTTTGCACGAGTTACGTTTGGGAGAAATGGCTCGTTGTCAAGAAATTCCCCATACACCTTACTACGGTACAGTTGATGCCACTCCCCTGTGGCTGATGCTGTATGCCGAACATTATTCTTGGACTTACGATCACGAACTTTTAGAGCAACTTTGGCCGAATGCTCTAGCAGCAATGGAGTGGATTGATCGCAATACAAAAGAAACCAGCTACCTCAGTTACTTCCGTAAATCCAAACGTGGTCTTCCTAACCAAGGTTGGAAAGATTCTGATGACTGTATCGTAAATCATAAGGGAGAATTAGCTAACGGCCCAATTGCCTTGTGTGAAGTACAAGCTTATGTCTATGCTGCAAAAATGCGTCTAGCAGAAATCGCTAGGATGAAAAAGCGGCTTGATTTGGCAGATCGTTGGCAAGAAGAGGCCAGAAATCTTAAGATTCGTTTTAATCGAGATTTTTGGGTAGAAGATTTAGATTTCTGTGCTTTAGCTTTGGATGGAAATGGCAAGCCAGTAGACAGTATTACCTCAAATCCTGGTCATTGTCTGCAATTGGGCCTTTTCAACCACGAAAGAGCCTATAGTGTCGCAGAACGGTTGCGAGCGCCAGATATGTTTAATGGTTGGGGCATTCGGACTCTAAGTAGTTTGTCACCCGCTTACAATCCAATGGGTTATCACACTGGTTCTGTTTGGCCCCATGATAACGCTTTGATTGCAATGGGATTGCGATCGCTCGGTCTTATCGATCAAGCTTTAGAAATTTTCCAAGGTTTATTTGACATGACGAGTCAGCAGCCTTATCAACGTCCTCCAGAACTCTTCTGCGGCTATGAACGGAACGGTGATAATGCCCCTGTACAGTATCCAGTTGCCTGCACTCCCCAAGCTTGGGCTACTGGCAGTGTTTTCCAACTACTGCAAATGATGGTTAACTTGGTGCCTGATGCTCAAAATAACTGCTTGCGAATAATCGACCCTGCTTTGCCAGAATCGATTAATCGCCTGTCATTTCATAATTTGCGAGTCGGCCCTACCATCCTCGATTTAGAATTCGAGCGTTCTGGGACTACGACGGCTTGTCGGGTTGCGAAAAAACGCGGTAATTTGCGGGTAGTTATTGAAGCTTAGGAAGGGAGTAGGCAAAGACGCGATTAATCGTGTCTGTACTAGGGAGTAGGGAATTCCCTATTCCCTATTTTATGCTTGGTAATATGACTTGAAATTCAGCACCCACGCTTATACCATTTCACGAAAAATTTTATACAGATGTAAACTCTGAAAGCCTTGCTGCATTTAAATTTTTTAATTGCAAATTGCGTTAGCGCAGCGTTCGCGTAGCGTCTCGTAGAGAGGAACGAGCGTCATTACGTTAGCGTGCGGGGCAAAGCCCATTGCGAATTGGTATTAGTTTTACTATCTACTCCAACCAACGCAGTATTAGTCTGCTTCATCGCCAGTGTGCAGAGTTTTTAAAAGCTGCTCTATAAGCTCGATCAATTCATATACATAATTTTGCGTAATTTGTGTAGTTTTGAAACCATGAGCAATAGAATTACGTAATGGGGGTGCATTCATTAGTAACTGATACTCGGATTTTGAAATTACACCTTCAGTTACTAATTGATTTACTAAGTAGGGCGGATCAAATTTTTTTAAACTTAGCTCTTCCTTTTGGGCAAGAAGTCTCAAAGTTGCTTCTACTAATGACCAGGAATATAGGAGAGCTAATTCTGGATGTTGCGTTGTAAGTTGCTTTACTAGTTGCAACTGTGATTCTATTTCACGCTCTTGAAGAGAAGTCTCTGCTTTGGGAGAATACGTTATATCCTCCGAGTTGATCATTACTAATTCAAATCTCCAACCAAGATGCTTTTCTACCGCTTGAGCTAAATTACCTAAATATTGATTAGAATAAGAGTTAAGTGAAGAGCGTGACTTGACTTCAATAACTACATTTTCTTCTCCCCGACGTACTATCATGTCGGGGCGATAGTGATTAAGAAAATTAGGCAAGTCTTCTGGATTTGGATGAAAAAAAACTTCGTAACCCTTTTCCCGATACTCCTCTGCTAGTTTCAGCAATCGCTCTCTTTCTAAGTTTGCGGTTGGAGTTTCCATCAAATAATTACCTCCTGGTTAGGAGCATCAATTACGACAATATATAAGAATTCATTGCCACGAGAAAAACCCCCTGCCAATGTCGAGGTCATGTTTTCTATTCTAAAGTTACTTGACAAATTCCTCTTTCTAACTAGGAGATCGCTTACTTGATTATCATCGACATAGGCTAATCCTTTAATTGCATCTTGAATAGGCTTCACTATATTGTCTACATCCATTTATATCGGAATCATAGAAATAGGTTATCTGGAGCATAACCCACCCAGTAGCTATTTTTTGTTCCGAAGACCAGTATTTTTTAGCCTCTTGTAGTACTGTCTTTTTCCAATCTTCAAGCCGATTGCCCTTACCACGCTTACGAGCCTGTTGTGATACTGGTGGGCCATCTACTATGAACTAAAATCTGGTCAATAAATTTTTAAATAATAGATTACAGGTTATTATATGCTAGTAACCTCGAAGATAAACAGATAATTCCCGTTATTTATAACAGAGGAATGCTGCGGTTACTAACTGTTGCTGCGTCGCTTCGTCGCTGAGTGCTTCACAAATTATCTCATCACTCACACCATGCCTTTTCAGGCTCAACCTGTACCAGGTCAACAACATAATGTTAAATTACCAGCCTAGCAATGCGATCGCCTCAAGTTCAAGGATGGTAAAAAATTTCTGGTATAAGAACGGTTAAGGATGTAAAACAACAATAATTTACACCCAAACTGCTAACAGACGCGATTAATCGCGTCTCTACGTTACGCTTCCTCAGAATTATCTCTTTTATGTCCTGGGGATGCTTCGTAAAGTGCATCGAGATGTTGACGCGCATCTTCAACGTTAATCGAACGCATTACCAAAAGTGGCTCTTTAATTAACTTACCAGCGCTATCTAATAATTCTGGATGGGGTACAAATTGTTTTCTTGATGAATAATAACCATAGTTGCCTTGATTATTTATTGGCGAGGAATTTGTCGGGTAAGTTCGCTCCCGATCAAAACTGAACATGATCAAGTTACGAATTAAGTTGCCAACAGCTATAAATGCAAGGATTGTAAAAGCAAGAATGTAAAGCAGGTGTAACATTAGATTTTCCTCCAGAACAACAATTTTTAAAAGTTTATTTTGATTTTGTAACGCTTTGTTTCGCCGACACTGTAACTCATAGTTAAGATGAGTATTTGACACACTTTTTGTGTGATTACATTTATATGAAGCTATTTGTCAACCGTTATTCCACTTACGGTAGCATAGGATACATTGCTTTGTTAATCCAAAAAATGTTAAGAAAGTGTTAAGAGCTATTTACTATTTCTTTAACGGCTGATTTACCGTTTTGTGTAGACGCAAAGAGGGTTGTTGTTAGATATCGTTAAGTAGGCTGCCAAAATTTAACAGATGCTCCCATTTGTTGCTTAGGCTTCACGCGTTTGGCGAAAGCGCATTGCAACATTCCAGCATTCTGTTACTAATTGATGCCAAGGCATTAACGTTGCCATATCAATTCCAACTTGTTTATCAGTAGCTGAAAACAGCATCTTCGCCGTATTTAGTTCATCTTGCGCTTGCTTAACCCGCAAAAGCAAGTCAGATTGCTCTTGATGACTCATAAATGATAGTTGTTCGGTTTCGAGTAAATGACGCGATCGCGTAAACCAATGCTGAAAATCTTCCAGCAGGGGTTCTAAAACCGTTCCTAGCAAATTAGTCCCTGGTAAATTTGAGTCTGACATAAATGAGAAGAATATTTCAAACTTTCTTACTAATATTAACGTTATTTACGTTTCTTAATATCTTTTTTAATTTTCTCATAATCTGCGGATGTGGAATTTTGTAACAAACAATACATAAATGTATTATATAGTCTTGCTATTGGGTTTGTACAGTGCCTTTGGAGAGGCGTCTATAGGTATAGCTGACAGCAAGTTGCTTTTCTAAAGATAATTTAGCGATGTCTACGACGGGCTACGCCTACGCGTGGAATCCTGAATTTGATACTCAGCGAACCGATGAAAAATTTATCTTTCTCCCCTATCACAAATTAAGCCAGTAGTTAGAAGATAAAGGTGAAAAAAGCAAAAATCAAAGTCGTTATAGTTGAATAAGCCTACAGATTCAGATAAATCACCTTTTGTAATCACTTCGTCAATGGTTCAGCAGCCAATGTCGCCAAATTCATCAAATCAGTCAGAACAAGTTGAAAAAATTTATTTACCGCGTACCAGCGAATCAGAAAACTTAAAGAAGATTCGCCACACTGCTTCCCATGTTATGGCAATGGCAGTACAAAAGCTGTTTCCCAAGGCGCAAGTTACAATCGGCCCTTGGATTGAAAACGGTTTTTACTACGACTTCGACAATCCAGAACCATTTAGCGAAAATGATCTCAAAGCCATCAAGAAAGAGATGGCGAAGATTATTAATCGCAAGTTGGCGGTTATTCGAGAAGAAGTCAGCCGCGAAGAAGCCCAACGCCGGATTCAGGGAATTAACGAACCTTACAAGCTAGAAATCCTGGCAGATATCAAAGAGGAACCTATCACGATTTACCACCTGGGAAATGAATGGTGGGATTTGTGTGCCGGGCCTCATCTGGAAAATACCAGTGAATTAAACCCCAAGGCAATTGAACTAGAAAGCGTTGCTGGTGCTTATTGGCGTGGGGATGAAACTAAAGCTCAATTACAACGCATCTACGCTACCGCTTGGGAAAGCCCAGAACAACTCGCTGAATATAAGCGACGTAAAGAAGAAGCGCTACGGCGAGATCACCGGAAACTGGGTAAGGAACTGGGATTATTTGTATTCTCTGATTTAGTGGGGCCGGGTTTACCTTTGTGGACACCCAAAGGCACTCTGTTACGGAATACTTTAGAAGATTTTCTCAAGCAAGAACAGTTAAAACGGGGTTATTTATCTGTAGTAACGCCTCACATTGCCAGAGTAGACTTATTTAAAACCTCTGGACACTGGCAGAAATATAAAGAAGATATGTTCCCTTTAATGGCAGATGACTCCGAAGCTGCTGCACAGGAACAGGGCTTCGTCATGAAGCCGATGAACTGCCCCTTCCACATCCAAATATATAAGAGTGAGTTACGCTCTTATCGAGAACTACCGATGCGCTTGGCGGAATTTGGTACTGTTTACCGCTACGAACAATCAGGAGAATTGGGTGGTTTAACACGGGTGCGCGGTTTTACTGTAGATGATTCTCACCTGTTCGTCACCCCAGAACAGCTAGATAGTGAATTCCTCAGTGTGGTGGATTTGATTTTGTCGGTGTTCAATAAGCTGCAACTGAAGAACTTTAAAGCTAGACTCAGTTTCCGCGATCCAGCTAGTGATAAGTACATCGGTTCAGATGAAGTTTGGGACAAAGCCGAAGGTGCAATTCGCCGTGCAGTTGAAACCTTGGGAATGGATCACTTTGAAGGTATTGGAGAAGCGGCATTTTATGGCCCCAAACTCGACTTTATCTTTAGTGATGCTTTAGAACGGGAGTGGCAATTAGGAACTGTGCAGGTAGATTACAACTTGCCAGAACGCTTTGATTTGGAATACGTTGCCGAAGATGGTGTTCGCAAACGCCCAGTGATGATTCACCGTGCGCCTTTTGGTTCACTAGAACGACTAATTGGGATCTTAATTGAAGAATATGCGGGCGATTTCCCTTTGTGGTTAGCGCCAGTGCAAGCTAGATTGCTGCCAGTAGGTGATACACAGCTAGACTTTGCTAAAGATGTGGTGGCGAAGATGCGTGCATTAGGAATCCGTGCAGAAGTAGATACCAGTGGCGATCGCTTAGGTAAACAGATTCGCAATGCAGAGAAAGAAAAAATACCCGTGATGGCTGTGGTGGGAGTGAAAGAAGTGGAGACAAACACCTTAAGTATCCGTACCCGCGCCTCTGGAGAATTGGGAGTTATCCCTGTCGATGAGGTGATGGATAAGATGAAGGATGCGATCGCTAAGTTCGAGAATTTCTAAAATCTAACCGCAGACGCACACTAATTATAATTGGTGTGCGTTTTGTCTAGTAGATTAGACTATCGCCTAGCTGGTAGGTTTTGGTGAAGATGCAATGTCTACGATGAGCTTTTCTACGTTCGCGCAGCGTGTCGCAGACAGACGCTACGCGTAGCTTGCTTCCCGAAGAGTACGCTTACGTAACGCATTTAATATCAAAGACTCATTGAGGGAGATAAATCTGGAAGATCAAAAAGTATCACAGACAACAAAACTGTTCTCAATCACCACATCCAAGAAAACTTTTCGAGTTACTCAACACTGATAGGATTGATTAAAAGACTTGTGGAATCTGCTCTTCCTAAACAGACTGGACTTGCATAAATTACTGTCAACAATTTTTGACTTACATCATGAACCGCTTTACCTCTATTTTGCTCGCAGGCTTGATAGCATCTGCATCAGCTTTGGCTATTTCTCCAAAAGCTGATGCTAATACACCAGCGTCTTATCTTGCTGAGTTAGATAGCTACGGCTATCAACGCAACGATGATCGGAACTACGAACGTTATAGTCGTCACCACAGAAATGGTGATTATGAGCGTCAGAATGACCTTCGCAACATTCGTGACAATAACTATCGCTATGAGC
>NZ_JAVRBS010000005.1:144858-320819 GCF_034531155.1 Nostoc sp. ChiVER01
GCGATCGCAATCACCGCTATGAACGCGACAATAACTATCGCTATGAGCGCGATCGCAATCACCGCTATGAACGCGACAATAACTATCGCTATGAGCGCGATCGTAATCACCGCTATGAGCGCGATAATAACCTTCGTAACATTCGTGATAATAACCGTCGCTATCAAGAACGCGATCGCGATTGGGGTCGTGGTTAATCCTTTTACCTATTTATACGAGTGGCTAACTGCAAACCTTTGAGTGACAGGTGCGACATCTCCGTATCTCGTACTTCAGAGCGTTTCGCCTTAAGTCATAGTCCTTTAAAACCTCACCCTGTCCTGACGGACATCCCTGTGCTTGATAAGGAGAAGGACAGGTTTTGCATAGCAAAAACAAGGTGAGGTTTGATTGGGCTTAGGACTTTTGCGTTGATAATAAATCCCGCAAATATGCGGAAGTTAAGAACTATATCTTTTGTAGGGGCACAGCATTGCCTATTTCTGTAGTTTACCGCCGTAGGCATCGCAAGATAATTAAGAAAAGCCTGAAAACTTCCTCAAGACCGTTAATTTACATCAAGATGCATTTATACAGTGCGTAAGTCTTAAATACTACAATAATTTAAAAATATCCGGTTAGAGTAAAACAATTGGCTTGATATTACGGCAAAAATGGGAAATTTTGCTTGAGATAAATTTTCCCATTTGAGCCAATGTCTGATAATGCTGGGTGAGAAAATTGGGCGATTTTGGAAAAAAGTAACTTTAGCAGAAGAATGAAAGAGAGTTGACAAGCTCAACTCGCTAAAGTTCAATTAACTTGAAGCCCCAAGGTTTGAGAGCCGCTAGAGCTATTTCAGGATCTACACCTTCATAAGTCTCCCATTCCAACGGATGCTCTTTAGGATGTCCGTCACCGACATTACCTGCAACTTTGATTATCGGACAGTTGGCGATGCGATCGCGCTCCAAACCTCTTGGAATTGCTAGTTGGATTTTGTGACCGATAAACTTTGCTGTACTTTCATTAGCTACAGATTCACGGATTAAACAAATATCACCAGCAGTTCCCCAAGTAGTTTGGTAAATATGGAGGAACGATATATAGGTGGCTGGTTTGATGGGTTTTTTGAGAACGTGCATTATCTGTAATCCTTACACTATGAGTCAAAAATCATAAATCATACAAGTATTTTCTATCACGTTCGTAGGGAAGAATGTTTTTAATTAACATTTTGCACCTAGCCCAGATGATTATAAATCGTCTGATAGAATATAGCAGTTTTCAGTTAGTCCAATAGGTTTACGCTTTCCAAATTTAGCGTTAGCCTTTGAAAATGATGTCGTATAGTGACAAAAGAATCTCTACTACAATTAGAATCACCACATACCACTCTACTCGCTGGCTACTGCTATGCTGCATGAATTCCAGCACCGTTTGTGCAGTTTGGGAAATTAAATCTAGTTTGCGTTCTAGAGCATGGTGACGTTCACGGATTTCGTATTCATCCTCCAAGCGCAGATATAAGTTTTCTAGCTGTGGGGATTCCCAGAGTAATTCAGGCTTATCAATAATTTCTACTTGACCAACAATCTTATGTTGAACTAATAAAGTAGTCCCAAGTTGACGCAGTAATTCCCGGCTCTGGCGTCTACTCCTGTTTTCACGCTGAAGACTAGCTGCAAAGGGTTCAATTTGATCAAATACACCCGCTAGGCTAGTTTCATAGTGAGACAGCACAACACTCTTGGCGAGAATATCAGCCACTATCTGCAAGCGTTCTACACTAAATTCATGCAGCGAAATTTTTCCCTCTTTAACTCGCTCACTCTCTGCTACGTTGAGATGAATTTCTACCTCTTCTGTTTCTGGGTTGGCAAAAGAGCCACTAACTTGAGAGGATAGTTTGGTCAAGAAGGCTGCCTTTTCCACTGGCTCAAGGTTAAACAGGACAACTGCACCATAGTTCAGCAGTACCGCACAGCCGTGTTCACCGACTGAAATTATTACTGGCATAGTCGCCAAGCAAACGTAATTCTCCAAGTTCTGTAAGTTAATCTTTTTACCAAGAAATAGGGCCTGCGCTCTAAATCTATCTCTATCATTAAAAAGGAGTTTTTGCATTGTCGCCCTATGAGATTCTGCCTGCTGAACTGCTCAAGTAGCGATGTCTACGACGGGCTACGCCTACGTAATTCATGCCTGTTATTGGAGTTCGCTACCATCTCAGCTTACCAATAAATCTATCCAGCACAACCTTAGTAAGGGTTACAGTACTCTTAAAAATCCGGTTTTTTAGCTATGCCTATCATTTAAATAACTTTAATTCCTCAATTATTAGCTGCCTTTTTATGATAAAAGGATGTAATGATCTAGCTTGTAATCATAATTTTTTTGCCAGTTACTACAATCAATTATTTATCAGGCGATCGCCTGCTGGCCATAAGAGCTAAAATCACCGCTTGGTAAGCTGTATGACTAAATAATTGGTACAGCAAATCATAAGCTCATTTTTAATGAACGTAGTCTTAAAGAAAGAGGATTCAGCATATCAGACGCTCTTTAAATTATGAATTATAAATAATGTTGACATAGGTAGATCTTGTTTACATTTCTACGTCAAGCTTATTTTAGATAAAATTGATTCTGTTAGCTAGAAACCTTCAGGGTAGCTACCTAGCAAACCTAGACACCAGAAGAATCGACACACTTTAGCTGCGTTTCAATGTTATCTACCGCTTTTGCTCAATGCGAATCAAGCATGAAACTTATCGTCAAAAATCTCTAAGTAATTTTCCTTAATTGTTTAGTCTTAATTAATACTAAAGTTTGAAAACGATAAGACCGACAAGTACGACAAGACCTAGCGCTCTCCGAAAATAATTAACGCCTTGGAATAATTCCAGCCACGCCCAAGTAAACAAAGAACCATAAGCTACTAGGTCTAACAGTGTATTGATTTTGCCGCTTGTAAAAACTAGAGTTAGTAAACTAGTTACTATCCAAACAATAAGCGGTAGATTTGGCATCTGAGCTATAACAATGTTACCTTCGTCATCGCGGAAGGTTTTATCAACTAATGTATTTTGCATGATTTTTAATTACTAGTTAGACTTACAAAAACGACTAAGTACTCTCGTGAGAATAGATTTGCAATTAAATCCAAATCCTGTAATAATATTAAATCATTTAAAACGGTCTTTTAAACTATCTAATTGCTGATGTTAGAGCGGTAAAGCATATTCCTATATGACTATGTTAAGAGGTATAGGAATCGTATTTGATTTTTGAAATTATCTCCGTGGGCGGGGAGTGGGGAGTAGGGAGTAGGGAATAGGGAATTAGGCTTTTAATTTGTACCGAGCTTTTTTAGAAATCAAACATTAGTCCTATATACTCACACTATATCTGCCGAAATATCTGTCAGGAGTTTTTTGCCATTTGGAGCAATTGTAATAACTTTTACCTCCTACCTTCAGCAAGAACTGCCTCAAAATCCATAGTTTTATCCTTTATCTGAAAAAAAACTGCTGTATATGTGAAGTTGAAGAGCAATCTAAAATGATTCTTGCTCAAGAGGCATGAAAGTATCTTAATTTAAACAGCTAAATTAAAAAGGTTAAGAAATTAATAATTATAAAATTGATTACAGAAAATCTAATTTTATTTTTTACTTAAAATAGCAAGATTATATTCAGCAGTTTTTTCATAAACCTTTTGTTCACCTCATCAGTCTCGATTTCTGTCTGATGTACTTGATATTTCCAATTAGTTCATTATTTGATTATGATATGGTACGCTGAGGAATCAAGGATATACGTGTTTTTTGGGTAGTTGCTCTTTTCCCCTTGTTCGGGCCATTAGTGTATCTGTGTTTACGTCCGTCATTACCAGAAAGTTTGTTAAAAGAGCATCATGCCACAGCAAATAGCCCTTATGACAATGCTATTGTTCTTTACCCAAAGGCAGAAGGGTGAGTAAATGAGCCAAAATGTAGTTGTCTAGTTTAATTGCGTAAGCGTAGCCCGCCGTAGGCATCGCTGCCTTAATTGCCCTAATATCTCCAATGTACTACTATAGGTTGGGCTTCTGATATGGACTAGGGTATATTTCAGTAAATTGCTTAGTCTTTGTAAATTTATTCTATACTACCTTGGTACTGGCTTTATAGTTGCTACTTTTAAGGCAGTTAAACTTTATATTCTAAAATAGACTTTACATCTTGACTATTATTTGGAAAAACATATTCGTTTGCTTCATCATTTCTTGAATTAAAATTCCTTGATAATACCCATGTAGTAACAGATTAAGTGATTGATATTAGAGAAGTAGTTGAGAAATCGAACTTGTCTAATATTATGAATAAGAAATGGGCTGTTAAACGACTTACAATAAACCTTACATCAGGTGAGGCTGAGAAGTTAGAAAAATATTGCTCAAACACTGGCAGACCAGCAACCGATGTAATTCGGGAATTAATTCGCTCTCTTCCAACTGAAAACGAAGAGTAAAAAACCTTAAAGAAAACGAAACCTAACCAAGAAAGGAAATAAAAGTTTCAATGAGCTTGATGCTAGACAAGACTTGTCAGCAAGAGATAGTTTTTCCAGGGGGAAGGAAAAGAGGAATTGGGGCAGGTTGCGTTTTGCTAAGGAGAAAGTTTCCCCTTTTCACCCTGCGCTCCTGGCTCCATTGTCTATAAAGGTCACAAATTTCGGCAAATTGGCAACTGATGTTGTGCTGTTGGAGCTTCAATAGAGATATCAACAGCGTTAGACAGTGAAAAAGTTGTGGTTTGAAACACAGCTTTAACCCTGCATCACTTCTCCCGCTCTATGCCAGTTGTTGTATGAGTGCTGTTGAACGCCTCTACATTAGTGATACAGTACTCAAAAGAGTTCAGTTCCCGCTCTACAACTGGCTAGAAATGACATAAAAACTACATAGGACTTGCAGATTTCTTCGAGGATGAAGCATTATTTGCGTTTTGGAGTTAGAGAGCGATCGTGCCCTCTTGCCCAACACCGTAGTTAATCGCCAAACCATCGCACCTCTCAAGAATATCGAAAGCCATGTGTTTATGGACTTATAGATCACAAGCACTGCGATCGCATTTATTTATAGCGTTTCTCGTTTACGTGAGATACACCCTACACCTCATGATATAATCTTGTACAACATCTGAATGGGAACTACTATATTCAAATCATCACTAATAGTTTGATCGACAACTATAAAACGAATTTTATCTCAATTTTTTCTTTGGCAATTAATCCATAGATAGAGACTGCTTTACAAGGAAAAGCTTTAATTTATATACTTAATAAATCTTTTACGTAACTCAATCATATTCAGTTTTTCCCTCTGCCCCTCGCCGCCTGCTCCCTTGCCTCTTTTTACCGTTGATTATATACTTCTGACTTTTCACCGCATCTGAAAAATGTCATTTTGAGGGTTTCTCAAGCGCTGATTTTATCATTAGCAGGTAAAAGTCACAGAAAGTTATAATAAAATAACATTTATGGAACCTTCTGGAACTCTTGCTGGTTTAAATATTCTGGTAGTTGAGGATGATGATGATACTCGCTTCTTCATCACTACTGTGTTGGAAATGGATGGAGCAAAAGTTATAGCAGTGATATCAGCAGATGCGGCACGCCAAGTTTTATCTGAATTGCAACCCGATGTTTTAATTTCTGATATCGGATTGCCTGGGGAGGATGGCTACACTCTCATCCGCCAAATTCGTGCGCTCAAACCAATGAATGGTGGACGAGTTCCGGCTATTGCTTTAACAGCCTTTGCTGATAGTGAGGATCGTATCCGTGCCTTGGAAGGTGGCTTTAACACTCATGTATCTAAACCCATTGATCCTGAAGAACTAGTTGAGATAGTGGCTAGCTTAGTTGGTTCTTGTAATTGGTAATAATGAAGCGCTACTGTTCAATTACTTCTTCTTACCCATTTTTCCACATTTATAGAACAACGCCATTTTAAGGCAGATATAACGGTTCCCATGATTATATCGCCGGGTGTAGAAACACGGCACTGGCGTATCCTTACATAAACGAGAAGCGTTATGAAGCGTTATATTTAATTTGCTATTTTTTAAAATTTCTCTAGTTCAATATTTTTGCTGAATCCCTAATGTCTCGATGCCATCGTCCGTCTTCACCCAGTCCAGGAATTTCGTTAATGCCTAAGGTTTTTCTCAAAGCTAAATAAGATTTACCTTCTTCCGTAATGTGAAAATAATTTTTTAAATCGCCTTCTCCATCTTGTTGAACTTTTTCAATTCCTTTACCCACAAAATTATTAATAAATCCCATTGCTCGAAGATGCTTGAGTTCCATTGCTAAATCATCGTCAAATTTAAAGTTAAATTCTTCTTGAGAATTAAGCTTAATTAGATGCTTAAGTTCATTGCCATCAATCAGATATCTAACTAAAAATTGCAATGTTGCTGATTGTTGCTCCTGAAGCAAGTCAATCCGCTTTTGTTGTGTATTCAGTTCGGCGATTTGCTCATCTTGCAACTTATTAATGTCATCCCTAACTTCTTGCTTGAGTCTCCTTAGCGCAATTCCCGTACCTGAAATTGAGATATCATCTATGTTGTCTAGCAAACCTGAGTTAAACAGCAAGATCAAACTAAATATAATAACTTCCGTATTTCCAATTCTACGGTTTTCTTGAGGAGGCGGGGTAGGAGTAAGTACGATAAAGAGTAAATACAATAATCCTGTGATCGATGCTATTTTTAGAAACCACCAGTTCATATTTCGCTTAGGCTTTTCTTTGGGTAAGCTAGCGTTGGAGTCTAATGGTGACAAGGGCTGTTCTGAACTGCGCTCAGATTGTTTAAAAGCTAGTCTTTTGAGCGTTTCTAGCTCTTTATTAGCCATTTGGGTTTCGCTGGTGGAATAAGGGACAGAAGATACTGATTGTGGATGCTGGATAGGCAAGCGCTGCCTTGGTAAAAGATGTGCAGCGCTATCCACTCAACAACTAACAATTTTAAACGCCAACAGGCTGCTCATTGAGCAATTCTTGTATCACTTCATCCACCGTCTTTTTTAGATAAACGGCTCGTTCGTCTACTGCCCTTACCCAATCAATAGGAAACCAGTGGTGTTGTCCATCAGGAGCATTATTCTTTATCAATTTGATGTACTCCAGAGTCATTACATCCATTGGGCCGACAAAATCAGTACCAGCATTGTTGATTAAGATGTCGATCGCTCCAAAGCGATCGCGTACCTGTTGTATCATCTGCTCGACCTGAGTTTTGTCAGTCACATCACAAGGTATAGCCAGAACCTCTCCACCTCGTTGTTCTAGTTCAAGACACGATCGCTCCAATTCTTGTGGATCGCGGGCACAAATCGCCAAACGCGCTCCTGCTTGAATCAACTGGCGTGCCATAACTAGCCCTAGCCCCCGCGAATCACCTGTAATCAGTATAGTTTTACCGTTCAAGTTATAGATGCGTTCGCGCCACCACCGATCCAATAACAGTGAAGTCAACAATACAGCAATGATGACTAGTGTAAAAATAGGTAGATTTTGATAATTTATATTCATAGATTTGATAGATAGAGTTGAAAAAGAAGCAAGAGAGAAGAGGAATTGGGACAGGGTTTTTGTTTTCCTCAATTTACTTAATTCGATTCAATCTTAAAAGCCTGATTTCTGCCTACTGAAAAAGAAGTAGTCTTTATGCAATTATTTCTATCCAATGGTTTAAGGCTCAGTGAACAAATACTGCATTTTTAGATACAAATGAAATTATTAAGAAAACCAACAGTAGTTAAAATGCTCAAAATACCACTAAAGAGCTAAGACAAATTCCTGTAATTTAGGTAACATATCCTTGTTTATTTTAATACTGATGTTCACATAAGACTTAATAGCTGGTAAATTTTCAATGAAAACTAGAAAGTTAGGCAAACAAGGACTGGAAGTTTCTCAACTGGGACTTGGTTGTATGGGAATGTCTGAGTTTTACAGTGGTCGTGATGAATCTGAAGCGATCGCCACTATCCATCATGCTCTGGATCTTGGAGTGAATTTTCTCGATACTGCTGATATGTATGGGCCCTTCACTAATGAGCAATTAGTCGGTAGAGCAATTAAAGATCGTCGAGAGCAAGTAGTATTAGCAACCAAATTTGGCAATGTTCGTACCGAAGAAGGTGGTTGGAAAGGAGTTAATGGCACTCCTGAATATGTCCAAACAGCTTGTGATGCTTCACTTAAACGTTTGGGAGTAGAAGTTATTGACCTATACTATCAACATCGAGTTGATCCAAACGTGCCAATTGAAGATACCGTAGGGGCAATGGCTCAATTGGTACAGGCTGGTAAAGTGCGCTATTTAGGGCTGTCGGAAGCTGCCCCGGCAACAATTAGACGAGCTGCGGCAGTTCATCCAATTACCGCGCTACAAACAGAGTATTCTTTATGGAGCCGCGATCCAGAAGATGAAATTTTACCTACTATACGAGAACTAGGAATTGGTTTTGTTCCTTACAGTCCTCTTGGTCGTGGGTTTTTATCGGGAGCCATCACCCGTCCTGAAGACCTTGCAGCAGATGATTACCGGAGAAATAATCCCCGTTTTCAAGGCGATAATTTCTCTAAAAACCTGCAATTAGTTGAAAAAGTCAAGGAAATTGCTGATGAAAAGCAAGTCACACCTAGCCAACTTGCTTTGGCATGGCTACTGGCTCAAGGTGAAGATATTGTGCCCATTCCTGGTACAAAGCGGCGTACTTATTTAGAAGAAAACATTGCAGCAACTGAGATTGTTCTAACTACAGATGACCTCAGTCGGATTGAAGCGATAGCACCAAAGGGGATTACCGCAGGCGATCGCTATCCTGATATGAGTACTGTTAATCGCTAAGGAAGCTCCAAAAAATAAGTAGTAGGCGTAATTAAATATAACTCTTGTGGGGTGGGTCGAAAAGCCCGCCCAGCTTATGCAATTTAAATGTAGAACAGCTTAGTTGTTCCGTCAAACTGATCTGTACAAGAATTGCGATCGCTCACTAAAATGATTTGCATTGAGTAGTATCGTTTGCGAGATACTAAAAATAGTACCTCGCAAACCGTATCGCTTGCTGATAAAAGAGCGCTAATTCCGATTAAACAACCACAAAATTGTTTTCGGTTAATGACAATCCAGTAGATAATTGTGCAAATTTTACCTGAGTAAACCCACAAGCACTGCCATCTTGATCAAAGAACAGTCCACCTGTAGCGCTGTTATAGATAAATCGCTGAGTGTTAGTGGTTGCAGATGTTCCGATGGTAAACTGATTTGCTTTGAGTGAACCTGATGATAACCCCCCACCAAAACCAACAGCCGATACCTGAATCAGTTGATTAGTCGTGTTGAAGCCATCAATACTATCAATACCTTCGTTGTAACTATTGAAACCAAAGATGCTAGTAGTAGTACTAGATGGTGTATCGAAGATGAACGTATAATTATTGAAGCTGAGGCTATCATTACCTTCGCCACCGTAAAGGATGCTATTACCTGAATAACTACTAGCAATCAAGGTATCGTTACCTGCACCGCCAATAATCGTATCATTACCACCCTCGCCCGACAAGGTATCGTTGCCATTGTTCCCCACAATCAAGTCATCGTAGTTTGTACCTGAGATATCTAATCGTTCGATATTCTTGTAACTAACTCGATTCGTGCTGCTCGTAATTGATCCAATGTTACTAGTGGCATTGAATGTGGAAGTGATTCCTTTGGTACTACTGTAATAGAGTAACAACAAATCGTCACCCTTACCTCCATCTATCGTATCATTGCCACTATTGACGCCGTTCAAGGTATCGTTGCCATTGCTCCCCACAATCAAGTCATCGTATTGTGTACCTGAGATATTTAATCGTTCGATATTCTTGTAACTAACTCGATTCGTACCGTCCGTAATTAAGCCAGTGTTAGTAATGGCATTGAAACTCGTTGTGATTCCTTGAGTTGCGGAGCCGTCATTGACAGACAACAAATCGTTACCCTTACCCCCATCTATCGTATCATTGCCACTACCTGTGGAGAGCGTATCGTTGCCATTGCTCCCCACAATCAAGTCATCGTATTCTGTATCTGAGATATCTAATTGTTCGATATTCTTGTAACTAACTCGATTAGTACTGTCCGTAATTAAGCCAGTGTTAGTAATGGCATTAAATGTCGAAGTAATTCCTTGAGTTGGATTGTAGTAATGGACGGACACCAAATCGTCACCCTTACCCCCATCTATCGTATCATTGCCACCATAGCTGCCGCCGTTCAAGGTATCGTTGCCATTACTCCCCACAATCAAGTCATCGTATTCTGTACCTGAGATATCTAATCGTTCGATATTCTTGTAACTAAGTCGATTAGTACCGACCGTAATTAAGCCAGTGTTAGTAATAGCATTGAATGTCGAAGTGATTGCGGTAGCATAGGTGTAATCGAGGCCAAACAACAAATCGTCACCCTTACCCCCATCTATCGTATCATTGCCACCATTGCCTGTGGAGAGCGTATCGTTGCCATTGCTGCCCACAATCAAGTCATCGTATTGTGTACCTGTAATATTTAATTGTTCGATATTCTTGTAACTAACTAGATTCGTAGGCGTGGTAATTGATCCAATGTTAGTAGTAGTATTGAATGTTGAAGTGATTCCTGCGGTAGCATTATAGTAATTGCCAGACAACGAATCATCACCAATACCTCCATCTACTGTTTGAGTCACTAAAGAAGAGGGGTCAGTATATGGGTCTGTTATTGAGATGCCTATCTTTAAAGAGTCATTGCCAGCGCCACCAGAGAGGAGATTATTACCTATTGAATAGTCAGCACTTAAGCTATCATCACCAGCGCCACCGTTGAGGGTGTTATTGCCTGTTGAAGAGTCAGCACTTAAGTTATCATCACCAGCGCCACCGTTGAGGGTGTTATTGCCTATGATTGGACTGTTAAGGTCACCAGGTAGAATTGAGCCTCGGAAAATGAAGTAGTAACCAGAGGCAAGTAGATTATCATTTCCATCGCCACCAGAGAGTAGGTTATTGCCTTGTAAATTGTTAACATTCAAATTATCATCCCCAGTACCGCCAATGAGGGAGCTATCCCCAGCATCACCAATGAGCGTGTCATTGCCCACACCACCAATGAGAGTATCATTCCCTGTACCACCTCTGAGGATGTCATTGCCACTTAAGCCATCGATTTTGTCATTACCGCCCTGACCATTAATTACGTCATCTGAATCATCTAAACCCGTAATGTTGTTATCGAGGTCATTAAGGAAGGTAACAGTATTTTTGATGCTCAGGCTAGTATCTGTGGAGTTGGCATCAAAGATATGAAAACTGTCGGTGATGCTAGTTTCCCCATTAAACAGGATATTGCCAACAGCTGGTCTTGCACCAGTTGCTTTCAGGTTCTGCAAGTTTTCTAATTTGAAGTTTTGTAGGATGAGTTTACTATTAATTTTTTCAAAGCTGATTTCCAGATTGCTGCCGTTCTGGGTCAGCAAAAGATTTCGGGCAGTGAACGAGTCATTGTTTTGAAATTTTAAGGTATCCACTTCGGCAATGACTGCTGCTGTCGGGTTTGTTCCTTTACCGACGCCACCGAAATCGGTGATGATATTAGTGCCATTGAAGTAGCTCTTGTAAATAAATTTATCCTTACCGCCCCCACCAGTCAGGGTGTCGTTGCCCTCGTTACCTATAATGGTATCATTGCCCTCATTAGCTATAATGATATCGTTGCCTGCAAGACCCCTAATTGTGTCCGCGTTAGAACTACCTACTAGGGTATCGTTCTTATTGGTTCCAATTATATTCGCCATAACTTTTACCTACCTAAGTTGATTTTTTCAGTAACTTCAGTTCTCAACCTTGAGTTTAGTACTGTTTTTGGGCACAAAAATTCGTCTCACTTTGACGTTTTCGGCATATTTTATATCTCAAGAGTGAAGAACAGTAATATTCATCAAAGATTCACCTGGTCAAAAGGCTTTTTAATCGCACTTATCTAACTATCAAAGGACAAGAAGAGTTTTAATCGCTATACAAACTCATGAGCGCGTGCATTTAGTCAAACACATAGTTTCAAACTTTTTTCACTAATATTTAATCAATCATGAAAGCTGAAAAAAGCTCGAAGAATCAAGATGAATGTCTACAACTCACACTTTACAATTTGTTTTTTTTCAATGGGTAATTCCTACTACTGTGAAAATAGAAAAGAGTTCACTCTTGATAAACAAAAATAATTTTATACCCTCGTTGTGAGCTATTGCCCGTGACTATCTAGCCTGAAAATAGAGAACATCTAAATCACTTTGTACTAACTATATACTACCTACATACTACTGGATTTATTTAAATGTCTTTACTTAAAAGCACATCTTTGCATATTCTTCACATTACTCACCGTTCAATGTAGGTATAAGTACTTTTGGTTATGTATTGCTGAAGGGTTAGGCTTTTTTAGGCGATCGCTAACCCGAAATCAACAACAGCCAAAGTCTTTCAATGTGAAAACTAAACCTTTAATGATTATGCAGCTTAACCAGACACACATATTAGAGTAATATAGCAACGGTGGTATCATTGCATCAAAATGATACCGTAATTTTGTCTAGATATAGAATTCTATCGCCCAGCCAACGGTAGATGATTTCTAAAAGGAGTTTGCTGCAATGTCCACAACACCTACTACTCGACTGATTTTGGAGACTTTACTTCCCCATCTGAAAGTAGCAGCAGCCTATGCCCGTTTTCTGCAACCAAAAATTGCTGCACTTCCTGCCAAAGAACAAGGAAACAACTTTTTTAGTGCTGCACTTACTGATGCAGATGTGGCTATTCAAAATCTGGTTGAAGTAGTACTACTAGGAACTTTCCCAGATATTCGCTTTTATGGTGAAGAATATGAAAGTTCTAACAATACTAAGTATTTTCGCGCTAACGATCTCGGTTCAGAAGGTGATTATTTAGTCACACTCGACCCAATCGATGGCACGAAGTTTTATATGGATGGACATTCTAATTACCAAATTATTCTTGGTATTCTAAATTCGGATGACTTTGAAGCAGTAATTGCTATTTCCCCTGCCCAAAATGTTTATTTTTACGCTCTCAAAGGTGAAGGTGCTTTTAAGGGGACGCTGGAGATGAGTTTAGAAGCCTGTGCGCCGTTACACATAACATCCGCCAAACCTGCTATTTTGTTGGGATGGGGAATGAATGCGATCGCAGATTTACTAAAAGATCGATATAAAGTCATCGATATAGCGACTGATTACTCTAGTGATATTGAAATTCCTAGTCTCAATGGTATTCTCAGTGGCGATTTAAGTGGAGCAGTCATCAAATCAGGTAAATTTCTTGATAGTGCTGGACTCGCTTTTATTGCGAAAGAGGCTGGCTGGATTGTAACTACTTTGGATGGTTCGACTTTACCACCACTGCATACTTGTGAAAACTATACTATGCCTGGATTGATAATAGCTGCCTCCAAATCTGTTCATCAAGACTTACAAAAAGCGATGCAAAGCTTCAAAAGTGCTGAGTAAGAAATAATGAGTGATTTGACAAAATGAAAATTTGTATTGTTGGCGCGGGTGCGATTGGTGGATATTTAGGGGCGAAATTGGCACTAGCAGGTGAAGAGGTAACGCTAATCGCTCGTGGTTCTCATTTGGAGGCAATTAAAAGAAATGGGCTGAAGTTGCTTATAGCAGACGGTTCTGACCAAATTGCTACTCCAGCTTTGGCAACTAGTGATATTCAAGAAGCGGGGCCACAAGATGTAGTAATTTTAACTGTTAAGGCTCACAGTGTACCTGCGATCGCACCTTTTATCCCTGCACTCTACAATTCTCATACGATGGTGGTAACAGCCCAAAATGGGGTTCCTTGGTGGTACTTTCGCAAGTATGGCGGTGAGTATGAAGGTACGCGGATTCAATCTGTTGATCCAGATGGGATTATTGAAGCTAATATCGGTGCTGACCGTGCTATCGGTTGTGTTGTTTACCCGGCAACTGAGATAATTGAACCAGGTGTGATTAAACATATTGAAGGCGATCGCTTTACTCTTGGTGAAATCGACGGCACTAAAACAGAACGCATTCAATTATTGGCACAGACTTTAAAACAAGCAGGATTCAAAACACCAATCCGTAATCAAATTCGCACGGAAATTTGGATCAAGTTGTGGGGAAATGTGGCATTTAATCCAATCAGTGCCTTAACCGGTGCTACTCTAGAGGATATTTGCCGCTATCCCCTCACCCGTGAACTAGCGCGGCTTATGATGACTGAAACTCAAGCGATCGCAGAAAATTTGGGTATCAAGTTTGGCATCACTTTAGAACAACGAATTAATGGAGCAGAAAATGTTGGCGCTCATAAAACTTCGATGCTACAAGATATTGAAGCCGGACGCGCTACGGAGATAGACGCGATCGTTGGCGCGGTGGCAGAATTGGGAAAACTTACTCAAATTCCCACACCTTATATTGATGCTATTTATGCCAGCGTCAAGTTGTTGGAGGCAACAAAACAAAAAAGTCTATTTAATAAAAGGTAAAAGGTTAAACTCTTGACGAATTTCTAACAGTGAACGGTCTAACATTGATTCAAAGTTAAGAAATGGGACGAAAATTTGATGATTCCGAGTTTTTCGCCACATTGAAATCAGCTCTGGCATTAGTCGCAGTAATTCAAAAAAGATGGAAGTGTACAACCAAATCACACCATGACGTTTGATCAAGTCTTCGTACATTACATTTACAGATGGATTTTGGCGCTCACGCAACCAATCTCTAAATTTGAAGTTACTTGTCCAAAATGTCAGAGGCAAAATCTTAAGTTCATCGTACATATCTGTGTCACAGCCATAAATGACGTGACTAGCATCATGAGCAAACAAGATTTTGGCAAAATCCTCTGGTTGAGTACTGGGATGAGTAAGATCGAAATTGACCGTGTAGTATTCCTTCAGCCCTTGACGTAAAGTTTGAGTGCTATTTTTGTTGGTATATTGGGGTCGAGTTCGCAAAGACATAGCTTTATAAATAATATTATCGATACTAGTAGTATCGATAATATCAAATGCAAATGTCAATCACATTTATAGCTTGTGTGTCAGAGATAAAAATTAATATAAAATTCTTGCTAAATGAGTGAACCTGCTAAAAAGCGCCCTGGAAGACCTCGCAGTGTTGAGTCTCATCAGGCAATTCTCCAAGCGACAATTGATTTACTGATAGAGGTTGGTTTTACTCAAATGAATGTTGATGCGATCGCTGCCCGTGCTGGAGTAGGCAAAACTACGATTTATCGACGATATAGTTCCAAAGAAGAGTTGATTGCAGATGCAATTGAAAGTCTTAGACAAGAAGTTGTGATACCTGATACAGGGAGTTTCTGGGGTGACATCGATTCTTTGATTGAGAGTGCTGCACAACTTACACTCAACCCTTTAGGAAAACAGACTGTTGCCATGATTGTTAGCACTGCATTAACCAATCCTCAGTTCGCTCAGATGTATTGGAAAAAATATCTACAGCCTCGACGGGAAGCTTTTGCGATCGTGCTAAAACATGCGAAGGAGCGAGGTGAATTTCAAGCCGATGCCGATTCTGATTTATTCTTCGACACAATAAGCAGTATTATGCTTTATGCATCAGTTTTTCCACATGGTGCTGAATCGTGGGGTGCTTATGTTCGCCGTCTTCTAGATTTTCTCCTAAGAGATAAAGTGGTTTAAAAAATAAGTGCAAATTTAAAAGCTTCTGCACAAAAACTTTTAAATACACTAAAATCTTTTGCTAGCTGCTGATATGACCCTTCTTTCTGAGAGGCTGTCTCTAAAAAAATATCAAGTTTATGAAGAAAAAAAAAGTATGGCTATCAACTATACTAGTTGTAGCAGTAGTAATCAGCATTATCGGACATAGTAATTCTCTAAAAGCTGTCTCATCTTTAGGGAAAGACACCCTAACGATGATTACTTCCCCAGATTATCCTCCTTATGAGTTTTATGATACGAAAGGAGGCGATCGCCAAATCGTTGGCTTTGATATAGATATTGCTAAAACCCTTGCTGAAAAACTAGGGTTTAAACTCCAAATAATGGAATCTGATTTTAATGGGTTAATTCCTGCACTCCAAGCAAATCGGGCTGACTTTGTAATGGCTGGGATGACTCCGACTCCAGAACGCCAGAAAAATATTGACTTTTCAATTATTTATTACGAAGCCAAAGATACCATTGTCGCTCCTAAAGGTAGCAACCTAAAGCAGCCCCAAGACTTATTAGGAAAAAAGGTTGGCGTACAACTAGGAACCATCCAAGAACAGAATGCCCAGAAAATTGCTAAAAAATTTGCGGGTATTCAGCTAAAGCAACTCAACAGAGTGCCGGAAGTAGTTCAGGAAATCAAATCTGGACGAATTGATGCAGCAATTATTGAGGATACTGTTGCTAAGGGATTTGCCCAAGCTAACCCAGATTTAGAATTTAATACTATTCCTTCAGAGCAGGCAAGTGGATCGGCGATCGCTTTTCCTAAAGGTTCTTCTTTTGTCGAACCGTTTAACAAAGTTCTTCAACAAATGAAGGACGATGGCACATTAAATAAATTTGTCGCCAAATGGTTCTCACAGAATGTTACCGCTAATTCTGAATCTTCAACTCCTGCCAAAGGCGGATTGAATCTCGACTTTACCAGAATTTTTCCAGACATTCCTTTTATTCTTCGGGGAATTCCTTTAACTTTGTTGTTTACCCTATTATCTGTATCCTTGGGGTTAATTTGGGGAACAATATTGTCTCTATTAAAAATTATCGGCATCAAGCCGCTTACCTGGGTTGCTAATGCCTACACCTCTGTTTTTCGAGGCACACCTTTATTATTACAGTTAGCATTAGTTTACTATGCAACACCCCAGCTTACAGGCTATGACATTTCAGCATTGCAGGCTGGTGTACTAACTTTTACCTTAAATTCTGGCGCTTATATGTCAGAAACCATCAGGGGTGGAATTCAGGCGGTGGATAAAGGACAAAGTGAAGCGGCGATGTCTATGGGTGTTCCCTATTGGTTGATGATGTGGGATGTGATTTTACCGCAAGCATTGAAGAATATCCTCCCCGCATTGGTAAATGAAACTATCGGATTGCTCAAAGATTCTGCGCTGGTGTCAACCATTGGAGTAGTGGAAATATTACGCAGCGCCCAAATCGTTGGTGCAAATAAGTATATTTATTTTGAACCACTGCTATTTGCAGGGTTAATCTACTATGTTTTAGTAATGGGTATGACCTTGGGTGCATCCGCTTTAGAAAGGAGGTTACGGGAAAGTGAATAATGTGGTAATTCGCACGGAATTCTTATGTAAATCCTTTGGTAAACTTGACGTACTCAAAGATATTTCCACTGAGTTTTATCAGGGGGAAGTGGTTGCTATACTAGGCCCTTCTGGTTCAGGTAAGTCTACCTTTCTGCGATGCATAAACTTGCTAGAACAACCTACCAGAGGCAGAATCTACTTTCACGATCAAGAAATCACCAAGCCCAAAGCAAACATTGCTAAGGTGCGCCAGCATTTGGTAATGGTATTTCAACATTTTAATTTGTTTCCCCACATGAATGTGCTGCAAAATGTCACCTACGCGCCCATCAAGGTGAAAGGAATTAACAAACAAAAAGCACAAGAACATGGCTTAGAATTGCTGAAGAAGGTAGGTTTAGAGCCAAAAGCGTCTGTCTATCCATCCAAACTATCGGGGGGACAAAAACAGCGAGTAGCGATCGCTCGTGCATTAGCAATGGAACCAGAGATGATTTTGTTTGATGAACCCACCTCTGCATTAGATCCAGAAATGGTTAAGGATGTGCTGGAAGTGATGAAAGCTTTAGCACTTTCTGGAATGACAATGGCGATCGTTACCCATGAAATGGGGTTTGCAAAAGAAGTTGCCAATCGGATTATGTTTCTCGATCAGGGAATTTTAGCAGAAGATGCTACTCCTAGTGAGTTTTTCCAAAATCCTCAGTGCGATCGCGCCAAGCAATTCTTAGAAAAAATGCTTTAGAACATCAGGAATTTGCCGCTTTTCTTGTATTCTTGAAACTTTTCTAAAACAGGGTGATCGTTTGGCATTAGCGTAGGTAAGTCTGCCAAATCAAAAAATTCCAGTGCTAGCGATTCTCCATCTAGGCAAGCAAGACTGCCTGACCATTCAACGGCTCGCAAAATTAGAATGAAATTTTGGACGCGATCGCCGTTGGGATAAGTTACAGTTTCAAAGGCTGGATTGGAAGAAAACCCCACAGCTTCAAAACGCTTAACTGTTAAACCAGTTTCTTCAAAAACTTCTCGTGCTGAACATTCTTCGGCAGAGTCACCTACTTCTGGACACCCACCAGGTAGCCCCCAAAGTTTAAAATCACTTCGCTTTTGCAACAAAACGCGCCCCAAATTATCCTCGATAATCACGCGTACTCCAAATAATAGAAGTAGGCGATCGCCTACAACTTGTCGTAACTTACCGAGATAAGAATCTGACCAATTCGCCATAATTTTAGAGAAAGTTTATAAAGAAAATCTAAAGGTAGCAAATAGCGATCTAAGTTTACTTCAGTGTTTTCACGCCAGAGTAGTTAAGAATTTTGGCATCTGAAGTTAACAAAGGACAATCATAAAATCTAGCTGTAGCCACAATAAGTTGGTCAAATGGGTCGCTATGGAAGCCGCTTAATTGAGTTGAATCAATTACTATTGGCACAGATATATCTAATAGTTCTACTCCTGGATAACTCAAAGCCGCTTCTAGCCATTTATCAATAGCTAAAGGTAAAATTAGTCTCTTTTTCTCTATCAATTTAGCTACTTCCCAACAAGAAAGAATGCTAATTCCTAAACCGTCAGACTCGTAATCTTGTAACCATTGTCGCTGTTGTTTAGTCAGTCGTGAATCGTTTTGAACCCACCAAATCCAAATATGAGTATCAAGTACAATCATTGCAAAACTTCCCAGTCTTCTAAGGCTACGGGTTCTGTGGGGTCGTCATAACAGTATGGCTGTGTGTTGTGCAAAAGATAAGGATTTATATCTGATTGAGGTTTTAGTAGTGTCTGGTGCTGTGGAGTTTTAGTTTCCAGAATAATCACTTCTACAGCATCCCCGGCGTGAAAGGGTAAACCCCGTAACGTCAAAGTTCCATCTTCAGTTAAAACGACTTCTATCTTGTGAGCGTTCATATTTCGACTCCAAAGGCAGGGTTTTTAGTCTTCACTATAATTAGTGTAATTATGTAACTTTGTAACTTAGAAAAAATTTGTAAAGAAAATCTAAAGGTAGTAAATAGCGATCGCCTGAAAACAGGATAATGCAGCTGAACAGGTTAATCCTTCCCATTCAACCTCTAACTATGGCATCTACACCTAAAATCCTCGCCTTTGCAGGCAGCACCCGAATTGAGTCTTACAACAAAAAATTGGTAAAAATCGCGGCGGCTGGCGCTCAAGCAGCAGGCGCAGAAGTAACTTATATTGACCTCCGTGATTTGCCTTTACCTCTATTTGATGAAGATTTAGAAGCTCAAGAAGGACTACCAGCCAACGCCCGCACTCTCAAAGACTTGCTGATTTCTCATCAAGGATTGCTAATTGCTTCGCCAGAATATAACAGTTCACTTACAGCAGTTTTGAAGAATGCCATTGACTGGGCATCCCGTCCAGCCCCAAATGAAGCGCCGTTGGCTGCCTTTGCAGGTAAAGTTGCTACTATTATGAGTGCTTCCCCAGGCGCTCTTGGTGGTTTGCGGGGCTTGGTTCACTTGCGCTCTATTTTGGGAAACATCAAAGTTTTGGTACTACCCGATCAAATAGCAGTAACCAAAGCTTATGAAGCCTTTAATCCTGATGGCACGTTAGTAGATCCTAAACAGCAAGAATCTATTGAAAAGTTAGGCGAGGGCTTAACAAAAATATTGCTGAAGCTTAATTAATTATTTTTTGGAGTTCCCTAACTTTGAGCCTGAGCCAGAATCGGTAAGGTAATCACAAATTCTGTTCCAACGTTCGGGGTAGAATTCACATCCAAAGTTCCACAATGTTTTTCTACAATAATAGACTGAGCGATCGCTAATCCTAATCCTGTTCCTTTACCAACACCTTTCGTAGTAAACAAGTGGTCAAATACTTTTTGTTTAACTGATTCACTCATGCCTTGACCATTATCAGCAATCTTCACCTCAACCTGTTTGTTTTGTAATAATGTGGTGGTAATGATAATCCGATTAGGATTGGCTTTAATTTCCCCAAAACTCCGGTCTGTATTTGATTCATCCAAGGCATCAATAGCATTCGCTAGTATGTTCATAAATACCTGATTTAATTGACCAGGAAAACATTCTACTTGAGGTAAATTACCGTAGTTTGTGATAACTTCAATGGCGGGACGTTGTTCATTTGTCTTCAGACGATGTTTGAGAATAAGAATGGTACTATCAATGCCTTGATGAATATTAAAAGGTACTTTGTAGTCTTGATCGGCACGGGAGAAAGTGCGGAGACTGGTACTGATATTTTTCAGCCTGTCACACGCTATTGTCATCGAATCAATCATCTTGGGCAAATCTTCTAAGCTATATTCTAAGTCAATTTCTTCGGCATGTTCGATAATTTCCTCATTTGGATTTGGCAGACTTTCTTGGTATAGTTTCAGATGTTTAAGGATATCTGCAAATACAGGTTTGCTTTGTTCAAGACTAGCAGAAATAAAACCAAGAGGATTATTCATTTCATGAGCTACCCCCGCAACAAGATTTCCCAACGCAGACATTTTTTCATTTTGTACTAGTTGAAGTTGAGTTTCTTTAAGATTTTGGAGTGTTTCTTTTAATTGGGTCGCTTGCTGGCGAGTTTCCAGCAGTAGATCGGTTTGTTGGAGTGCAACTCCCATTTGTGCAGCAATTTGTTGGGCAAATTCAATCTCGGAAGGTTGCCAGTGACGCGGGCGATCGCATTGGTGAATGCAGAGTAAGCCCCACAGTTCATCATCTTGCATAATTGGTACAACCAATGATGCTCTAACATTAAACTGTTGCAAAATTGCCCGATGACAATCTAAAACTTCTGCGGTTTCAATATCTGATATTGCACAAAATCGTCCCTGTTTGTACAGGGTTGCATAGTTCTCTCCAAAACAATTATCTTGAATTTTTATAGCTAAACCAGAAGGGAATTGGGGTAGGACATCTTCGGCAATCAATTCACCATATTCGTAATTTACCCCAAGATGAAATTGATAAATTCCGACGCGCGAGACATTAAGGATTGAACGAATATTTTGAGTTACTGCACGAAAAATAGCACCTAAATCTAAAGATTCTCGAATCTGATTCACAACATTAAATAAGGTTTTTTGCTGCTGGAGGGTTTGTTGGATCTGTTGAGCTTTTTCTTGAGATTCTTGATAAAGACGAGCATTTTCTAGAGAGATGGCAGCTTGCACAGATAACATTTGAATAACTTTGATACGATCCCTAGTAAATACCCCTGCTACTAATTTATTTTCTAAATAGAGAATACCCACTAAATGTCTTTGATTAATAATCGGCATACAAAGTACACTCTGGGGTTGAAGTTCGAGTAGATATTCTCCAAGTAACCCAGCTACATCTGTTTGGCAATTATCTATAACAACTGTCTTTTGAGTATTTTTGACATAATTGATAATTTTTTTAGGAATATCTTCACAACTATCTAGTGATTGTGATTTAAGAATAGTTTGAATTGGAGTTGAAAATTTGTCTTGGTGATTAATAAAGGTAATTGCCTTGACTTTCAAGTTTCCATTTTCAGAAAGAATTAAGGCAAATTTTTTTGCTCCAGAGTTTTCTAGAATAATTTTTGTCAGGCTAGCAATAATTTCATCGAATTCAATACTACTAGAAATAGCTTGAGCCGCTTTCAAAATAGACATAAAGTCTAAGGTATTGGAAATATTAGCCCTACTAATAATAGAAGTTTGACTGGATAAAGATATCGAACTATGGGCAATAGTAGTAATGGTTTCTAGGGAATTAAAGCTGAGTTGTTGTTGATGTAGGATGGGTTGGAGTAATTTAGGATAGCATTTTTCTAAATCATCGATTTTAGCTTTTGCTCCCCACCGAGCATAGCAGTAGTATGCTTCTTGCATATATCCTTGGGCTGCTTTTTCTTTATCCAGTTCCAGGTAAAATTTGGCAGTGAGTTCGTTGGCGATCGCTTCTTCTTGCAGATAACCGTTGGCTTTAGCTTCGGCAATGGCGCAATCGTAAAGTTTCATGGCTTCCAGGTATTTTTCAGCAATTCGCGATCGTTCTGCTTCGACCAGCAAATACTTATGCAAGAAGTTTTCTGAACAGCTTTCTGACCAGATTTTGAGTTGCGCTTGATTGGTTTCAATCTGCTGCAAGACATCGCTACGTTCTGCTTCTGTCAAACTTGAATAGCGGTTGCATAAAATGATAGAGGTGTAGTAATAGTAACCAGCAGAGGTGGTAAATCCTGCACAACCATTTAGAAATTTACCTGCCTCCGTAACATAGTGAATGTCTGGCTTGAACCCCTGAATTAGGCAAGCTCGATGCATTTGTAAAATGTAATACGTACCAAGTGCTGTGTGAGACTGTAATGCTTCAGAACGCTCAACCCAAGCCTGCTCTGCTGTTGCGATTTGTTCTTGCTCATCTGGAGATTGCGAGAGTTGATTGACAAAGAAACGGCAGGCTGAAAGGATACTCAGCAAAAAATCATGCTTTAGTTTCTCTCCAATTAGCCAATATTTATCAATGTCGATCGCAATATCTGCTAGATTTTCACCTTGAAACAGTCGATTACAAATATTACTGTAGAGGTTGTATCCGGCATGAGGGATTTCTCCAGACTCCAGTCCCGCAAGAAAACCTTCATAATTAATCTCAGCTGCCCCCTGTATCGGCTTCGCCCACACCTGAATACAGCAACCTAACATAAAGCAGGCCCCTGATTGCTGAAATTTACTATTGAGCTTATAGCTCAGTTGTAGAGAAAGGTCAGCGAATTCAAGTCCTTGCTGGTACTGACTGTGCATCAGTCCAATTAGAAAACCGTAGGTGGCATAAGCTTTGATGGATTCAGCAGTATTACCCTGCTCAATCGATAAACGAACTGCTCTGAAGGTAGCGAAACTGTATAGATCGAAATCAGAGACAATATACGCTGGTGGTTGCAGAATAATCAATAATTCGATCGCGGCTCGAACTTCTGCATTAATTGCAGCAGGCAAATTCAGTAATGTGGCGATCGGGCGATTTTTCAAGCGTTCTTGAACAACAGCAAACTCTTCTTGAGCTAATTGTTTCAAGCTATATCGATCAACAGTGATACCAAGACATTGTAAACCTTCCAAACCCGCCTGGATTGATTCGGAAAACTGCCCTTGCAAAGAATACTGAGTAACTTTCAAAACATAAATTTTGGCTCTATCGATATTTGAGTTGGCAAATTCGAGTAAGATTAATACAGTTTCCTCTAATAACTGAAAATCTCCACTCATCAATGCGGCTTCTGCTAAATTGAAATGGAGATCAAACGCCAGACGATACCCAGCAGTTTTAGCATCTTTTGTCAGCAAGTTTATCCCAACTTGTAAATAAGTCTTTGCTGCTTCATAGGCTGTGGAAGCTTTCGCTTTTTGACCCGCACTTAAATTAAGTTCCGCAAGCTGTTTTTTTTCGCTTTCACCTGGAACTAGAGATTTCCCAATGTTGATTTGATTAACTACATCAAAGATTCTGTCCTCTAGTTCTGCGGTTGATAGATTTCCTAGCAGTAGTTTGCCGATGTAGTAGTGAGTTGCTTGCTTTTGGCTTTCAGGAATCAAAGAATAGGCTGCTTGTTGAATGCGATCGTGCAGAAATTTATATACAATAATTTCAGAATTATGTTGAGGAAAATCTTGATTTTCTGACCCAACAAAAAATTTATAAATCTCACTTTGGGGTAAAATTAAACCATCCTGTAAGGCACTCCATAAACAGGCTGCTGTTTCTATTTTTGATTGTTGAGAAACAATTGCTAAGGTTTCTAAATCAAACTGATTACCTATGCACGCAGCTAATTTCAAAACATCTTGAGTTGATTTTGGCAACCTTTGTAATTGTAATGCTATGAATTCAACTACATCATTGACGAGCGATCGCTGACTAATTTCTGCTATGTCACATTCCCAATAACCACCGTCATAACTAAAATAAATTAATGCATCTTGATGTAATGCTTTGATAAATTGTCTAGCAAAAAATGGATTACCTTGAGTTTTTTGATAAATTAATTTTGACAGTGGCAAAGCTAGATTTTCTGTACAATCTAAACTGTCAGCCACTAACTGATTTAATTTGGATTCATTCAGTGGTTTGAGAGCAATAGTATTAATTTCAGCGCCATTTTTTTTGATGTCATCCAATGTCAACATTAAAGGATGGGTTGCAGAAACTTCATTATCTCGATAGGCACCAATCACTAGTAAATAAGCATAATTTACCTCACTCATTAAAGATTGCAATAGTTTCAATGAGGCAGAATCAATCCATTGTAAATCATCTAAAAATATCACTAGTGGATGTTCTTTATCAGTAAATAATTCAATAAATTTTTGCAATAGTAAATTAAATCGATTTTGTGCTGCAATGCCTGATACTTCTGGCACAGGAGATTGTTTGCCAATAACTAGTTCTAGCTCCGGAATCACTTCAATAATTACCTGAGCGTTATCACCTAATGCTCCAGTAATTTTATTTTGCCATTGTTTGATTTGTTGATCGCTTTCAGTAAGTAATTGCCCTATTAAATCGCGAAAAGCCTGTACAAACGCCGAAAAGGGAATATTTCGGTTAAATTGGTCAAATTTGCCCTTAATAAAATAACCGCGTTGTTTGACAATAGGTTTATGAACTTCATTAACTACCGCAGTTTTACCAATACCGGAAAACCCTGCAACTAAGATCATTTCGCTGTTTCCTGCGGATACTCTCTCAAAGGCTTTTAGTAGTTTCTCAACTTCCGTTTCTCGACCATATAATTTTTCTGGAATAATAAATCTGTCACAAATATCTCTTTTGGCAATTTCAAAATATGTAATTGTTCCGGTTTTTTGGATTTGATATAAACATTCTTCTAAATCATACTTTAATCCTAAAGCACTCTGATATCTATTCTCAGCATTTTTTGCCATTAATTTCATGACGATATCAGAGAATACCTGGGGAATATCTTCTCTGTTACCTAAGATGAGCGGCATTTTCGCAATATGACAATGCACCAACTCCATTGGATCATCTGATTGAAAAGGTAATTCTCCAGTCAGCAATTCGTAAAAACTTACACCCAAAGAATAGAAATCACTGCGATAATCTACCCCTCGGTTCATCCGCCCAGTCTGTTCGGGAGATAAATAAGCTAGAGTTCCTTCTAATAAATTAGGATTAATTATTGTTTGAGTTTCTCTCGGAAGAAGAGAAGCAATACTAAAGTCGATTAATTTTACTTGTCTTGTTTCGGGATGAATTAGAATATTTGCGAGTTTAATATCTTTATGAATAATATCATGATGATATAGATGATTTAAGGTGTCGCACAGAGATATTGCAATTTGTAAAAACTTAATTAGATTTTGTGGTTCTCCCCCTATCTTCCCCTCTCTCCCCCTCCACTCAGAAAGGGATATTCCCCCAAAGTCTTCCATTACCAACACATAGCCGTTTTGATAGGGTTCCAAGCTGTAAGTTTGGATAATTCCGGGATAGTTAAGATTTTTGGTAATGGTGTACTGATTACGAAATTGTACGAGTTCGCTAAAGCTAGGATAAGGATTTTTCAACAGTTTAATCACTACTGGCAAGGAGTCAGTTTCTCGATATCCCCGATAAACTAGAGTTCGAGAACCGTTGTAAAGTTCTTCGCTAACTTTATAATCGAGAATAGTGACTTGAGTGCTAAACATACTACGTTTATCCTTTTAGATTTTTTCATGCCTCTCTACTATCAATCATTTAAACTCTGACTGCATTGGTGTAATTAATGATATTCCGCTCAAGAAATAACAAAGAATGCTCTAAAATTTTAACTAGCAATAAAAGTTAAGAGGGATTAGCAAATATAAAGTTTAGCTATCTTGTGCTATGCCGTTCTCCTGTTATCGATGGCAATTGTAGTACTTGCTGCCAAAGATTTTCCCATTATTTACAGAAATCATCTACGTCCCAGAAAATTTGTGTAACGTCCAGGCAAGACACAATTGTAGACATAGCCCTGAACCTTATTTTTGTCAGATATTCTTAGTTTCGGCGTTTTTTTGTGACTTTTTTGCCAATTCTCAATCAATCGTAACTATGCCTGCGGTGGGCGTAGCGATCGCATTATCGGAGAATATTGATTTTGGTAGCATTCCATGCACACCTTTTTGGGGACTGTTTACAACTTGAGTGATATGAAAATTCACAGCTAAACTGCACAAGACATAAGCATCTTCTGGCGATAAATTTATGAAGCGTTCCAGAAAATCAATCATGTTTTTTAAAGCTAATTCTAAAGCTTCATCTAAAGTTTCAGCAAACCCCATTGTGATGATATGAGTTGGAGTTTCAGCAATTGGTGTTGTCAGTTGTAAATCCTTACGAAGTTTAAGAGTAATTCTCCCGTTCATGGAAGTTTCAATGGCGGTGACATTTACTTCACCATCTCCCTGTGCGGAATGCCCATCACCAATAGAAAATAATGCACCTGCTACAAAAATCGGCAAAAATAAACGAGAACCAGCTTGTAATTCTCGGTTGTCGATATTACCGCCGTAAGAACCGGGTGGAACAGAAGTTCGAGAAGTTTCTGGAGTAGCGACACCAAGAATTCCAAAAAACGGTTTGAGGGGAATTTTTATGCCAGTACCCGCCGGAAATTCCGCGATATTGTTTGCTAAATCTAGAGGAATGAATCTCAAAGCAGATTGAGGAAACTGATGTGGTAAAGCTCCCCAACCTGTACGAATGGCATTGAAGCCAACAGGTAAACTAGGTGCGATCGCATCTAATTGTACTTCTAAAACATCCCCTGGTTCGGCATCGCGCACATAAATCGGCCCTGTGAGTAAATGCGGTCCCCCAGCAATTTTGCGTTCTGGTAAAAGATTTTGGCAGATGTCGAGAAATTCTGGTGTGACAAATTCAGGTGGTGCTTTGTCATAAACGTAGTAACCAGTGTAAGTTTCTACATCAACCGTATCACCAGAATCAATAGTGAGCGCTGGTTGTAGTATATGGGAGAAACCACCCAGATGCACCGTTTCTTTGGTAGCTTTTAAAATGTGATGAGTCATCGCTGTTGTGTTTTTAGTTGCATGGGCAGTTGGGCAAACCAGTGTACCATTCGTAGAGGTATAGCAATTTCACCACTGGGTGTTACGTCGAAAAAAGAACCGCTATAGTAGTCAGCATTATTGCTTAAAATTACCGAAATAAAATAGAATTAGCCTGTCTCCCCTGCTTGCCGGAGAGCAACAGCAATAACTGTTTCACTGAGTCGAATTCCTCTGTTTCTCATGCGCTCAATAGCTTGCTGCATTAACACAGGATATCCTTCTTGTTTAGCACGCAATAAAATGCCAATAGAACCTGTGAGCGTAAGACTACTCAATCTAGCAATCCGCCTACCAACAGTCTCATCAATGCATACAGTTTGAATACTTTCATTTAAAGCTAATTGGATTACAGATGCTTCGCCTAAATCCAAAGAGTTGAGCAAAAGAGGTGAAATATTGAGTGGAGTTTGCCATTTTTGTAACCAGGTTGCTGCCTCAAACTCTGCGACTGCAAACCCGCTTGCACCTCCAGCAAGTAATTCTTGACAAACTTCAAAAGGAACTAGTACTTGAGTGTATAGCTGCAATACGTCTAAATCACCAAGAGCCGCTACTAGACTAATTATTGGAGCAGTATTAATGACGATTATCTCAGTGTTAGGCATTCTCTAGATCAGCAAGAAGTTCATCTTCTGTTAAATCAATCATAGCCACTCTATAATGATGCAAATTAAGCAAAAAAGAAACTCGGTCTGTATCTACTAGTGCGGCTGCCATTCCAGAAGATAGACGTTTCATTTCAAACAGTTTTACTGCCATCGCCCATTTAGCTTCTTGTTCAAATTGTTCCCGTGTCTGTTGTAAGGCATCTGGAAATGTCTCTGGGTAGTCGATTTTGATTTGCAATGACATAAGCAAAAGTATTGTTTCGTAATGTTACTTTTTCCTTACTCTACATTGTTAAGTAGCGAATCACCATACTCTGGAGCGTGAAAGTTTTTCAACTTTCGTCAAGCCTCACATGAAAGGATACCTACTAATACTCGTACCAAATCTTCTAAACCTTCAGGAACACGATAAAGTTTAATATCTTCTGTAATTAGCTTTTGTTGTCTATTGAGTGTACCAAATTTCCAGTCATCTCCATTAGTAACTGCACCAAATAAAATTGATGATTGATCTTCTAGAGACTGATCCAGAGCTATTAATTCTACTGCTAGCTGTGTAAACCCTCTTCTGATATCTGATTGTTTTGCTTCAATCACTAATAAGGAATTAGATTTATGTAAATAATAATCCAAAGTACCTTTGAGCTTTTCATCTATATTAATTGGATACTCACTATATAGTTGAGCTTTTGTCTGATCGCAAATTTCAGTAAGGATAGGAGCAATCATAAATTCTCTGATTGATATCTCAGCCGTTGGGTTAAAAAGCTTGATATTGCGCTGTAAGTAATTTTGTAAAAATTCTAAATAGCCAACTTCAGCAAAATATCTTGGTAATTCTAGCTCTGTACGATCATAGCTATAGTCAAACTCAGCTACTATATCTATTGTTGGGTTAGGTAACAAAAAGTATTGACTAAAAGTGTAACTTTGCTCAGGTTTTAAAATTTTATATTTGCTCATGATTTTTATCGTGAAGTAACCACATCAAAGATATTACGAATTACAATTAAGAATTAAGAATTGGTATTATTATCTCAACAATTTGCTAAACTCCAACTTTGGGGATAGCAAATAAGAACAATTTGAGCAGGGAATTTGGAGGGGATCGCAGAGTGGCTGATGATGAACGCATAGTCAATACACAACAGATAAATCCAAAAGACTTCTCGTGGAGATTATGGCCTGTTGTGCCACTCTACCCTTATGGCAAGCGGCAGACAATCTGCAAAGAAGTGGTCAAGCACACGATTTGGAATTTTGACCAAATTCAGGGCATTTTCTACGTTGTTGTACCGATTCGCATGACTGTTGTTAAGCTCGAAGCCGGGGGTCTTCTCATCTATGCGCCTGTTGCACCAACCCCAGAATGTATCCGGCTTGTGAATGAGTTGGTGGCGGAACACGGTAATGTTAAGTACATCATCTTGCCGACTATCTCCGGCATAGAACATAAAGTATTCGTCGGGCCTTTCGCCAGATACTTTCCGACTGCACAGGTGTTCGTAGCTCCCCATCAGTGGAGTTTCCCGCTAAATCTTCCCCTTAGCTGGCTTGGTTTACCTCCAAAACGAACTCAGGTACTCCCAGAAGATAGTAGCAAAACACCCTTTGCTGACGAGTTTGATTATGCAATGCTAGGCCCCATCGAGCTTGGCCCTGGTCGGTTTGCAGAAGTTGCTTTTTTTCATAAGCGATCGCATACTCTTTTAGTAACAGATTCTGTGCTTTCTATCCCAGAAGATCCACCTGCGATCACACTTTTAGATCCATATCCCTTACTATTCCATGCCAAGGATCATGCTACTGATATTGTTGCAGACACTCAAGTAAATCGCCGTAAGGGTTGGGGGCGTATCTCGTTGTTTGCTTTGTACTTTCAACCAAGCGCCCTAAATATCCGTCAATGGAGTCAGGTGTTGCAAGATGCCTTGAGAGCACCAGAACGCTCAAAGAAAGCTTATTTTGGATTGTACCCTTTTAAATGGCATCCAGATTGGCAGCGATCGTTTGATGCTTTGCGAGGTGATGGGCGTTTGTTTGTCGCGCCAATTTTACAGACGCTGATTCTCAACCGCGCACCGCAAGAAACTATCGACTGGGCTGATAAAGTTGCAAGTTGGGACTTCGAGTGGATTATTCCCTGCCACTTTGATTCACCAATTAAAGCCGGGCCGCATCAGTTTCGCCAAGCTTTCTCTTTTTTAGAAAAGCAGCCTGCTGTTAGTGCGGGTTTGTTTAGCAGTAGTAGCTATCTCTTGCCAGAGGAGGATTTTAAACTACTTAAAGAAATTGATACAGGTTTAAATAAGTTTGGCATTGTGCCAGCAGCAAAGGAGAAAGTGTAGGATAGAGGGCCAATTAGATTTTGTCAGCCTAATGCAATTACATTTGAAGCAAAAGTGAAAGTACAAGGATATCCAACAGGGGCTAAGAGTCTAAGATGTACTTGATAACGCTTTTTATATCTGTGTCGGCAGGACGTTTTGCAAACTGCTCGTGACTATAAATCCATACAAGTTTAATTACGCAGTCAATTGTATTAACTAAATACATCAATCTGATTTGTCCAGAAGCTCCTTTGGAAACCTTTAACTCGAGCTTGTGGAATGACCATCCTTGAGGTAATTTAATTTTTGCAGGTAAGGGTTCGTTACGAGAATTGATAGGATACTGGTCTTCAATCAAATCTTCCAAGACTTCTGCCACAAGTGCAACAAAATCTGCTCTGTGAGCTTTTGCAAGTTTTTTGAAAGAACGTATGAAATTCTCGCATTCTTCAATCGAGAAGGGAGTTGAGCCAGTCACGCACTTCTCCTTTGCGAATACGAGTTGATGATTCCGAAGTAAAAGCGTCCTGCAAAGTTTCGGACATTACATGTTTATACACAGGGTTGTCACGCTCTATCAGGTCTAACTTCTGATAGCCTAACGCTTTCAAATCCTCAAGAAGAATCGGCTCAGTTGATCTAGCTTCAGGTGGCAGCCCTTTACGAGCTTTCTTCCAAGGAAACTCAAAATGGGTCATATCACTAAGTAGATAGGCATGATAGCTACCAAAATATTCCCAAATTTCTTCTAGAAGTTGTTTCTTATCATTAGGAATCTGTAACAAGAACTCTTGAGTAGGGATAGGTAATTGTTTAGCTTCAAATTCACTATAAAACTTGTAAGCCGGAGGACACACAGGGCCATATCGCCATGCTTGAATTTCTTCTTCAAACAATGGCTCATCGTACAGGGCTAAATGTAAGCTTTGTGAGTAATACAGAAGCTTTTGAACCTTCATATTGGTCATTTCTGCTTCTATACTGTCCTCATAAGCTCTCGCGATAAAATAGCGAGCTGCATTGAGACAATCGATCATACTCAGACCCGCAAATTAAAACAGACTTCCGACTTTAACAAGTTTCAAGAGTAACTCACACATACTATTATAATTGGAGCGTGTAAATATATAGTACATGTTTACTAAATATTATGAAAAATCATTTTTGTAAGTATCCTACAAACAAAACTGTAGCTAAGATTAAACTCAGTACGCTCGCTTATCGCTGTAAGTTGAGTTGAAGCAGCCAACCCAACATATGACATTTTCTTAATGTTTAATTCCTTTAAATCGTTCTTGCGCCACCTGAAACGCTTCTTGCATCACCAACTGAATTTTCTGGGGATCGGGTTTTTTACCTCCCATTAAATCACCAAAGTAAACGCAGGCAGCTTCGCCTAATGCCCAGGTATAGGCGGCTGCCCAAGAGGCGGCGATCGCACTACCAAAACCTGGTATAAATTTAATTAACTCTCGTGCAATTGCCTGTGCTAAAAAACCACCTGCGATCGCACTTACAACGCCTCCCGCTTGAGATGGAGTAACTGTCTGCCCATATAATTTACCCAACAATCCCACCATTGATACTTGCAAGGCAGTGAGTACAGGCATTGTCGCAAATGGCAGAGGTACAGCCGCAAGAGTAGCAGACATAATCGAAAATGGCAAAATATAACGGCGTGCAGCATCTCGGTAAAGATTACCAAGTTGCTTCCCAGTTTCTTCTTGATCTAATAGTTGATAAATCGCCTGGGCTTCTGCTTCTGGGAGTAGTTCTGCTAAGGAATCTCGCAGTGCTTCTAAGCCATAAAATACCGGATTATAGCCATCTTCTTCTAGGGTAAAGTCAATGAGTACAGAGCGATCGCTTATTCCAGCAAAGGCTTGTTGGATTGCGACAAATGCGCGGTTGACTTCCTGATAGTCTGGTGGATAGGCAGGATGATCGACGGTATCGGCAGGATAAACCTCGTGCAAGCAAGTAACTACCAGCAAGCAGGGAATATTTGGATACTGCTGGCGCAGTTGTTTAGCAACTTGTCGTAGCGTGTCAGTTGCAAAATCATTGATTTTGACGGTGAGAAGGAGGATTCTAGCAGAACGAGTCTCCTTTTTTAAATCGCCAATTAACTCTTGAATGATTAATTGAGTATCTTGTTTAACATCACCAAGCCCTACTGTATCAGTAAAAACCAGTAACGGCAGGTCATTGGAAGGATAGGCATAACGCTGGGTATGTTGCGTGTGAGGACGAAATCCTTGACCGACAATCTCAGCAGAAACTCCCGTCAATCCCCGGACAATTGAACTTTTTCCAGCTTGGGGTTTACCAATTAGGAGGGCTTCTGTGGTTGGCAGTTCGGCTCGAACTTTCTCTAAAATTTCGGCAACCTGAGTTTCGCTCACACTAAACCATTCAACAACCGTCTGTGCCAGTTGTTCTACGGGTAGGAGTTGCGTTAGATGTGTTGTTGCTTTGTTCCAAACAACGCCAATGCGGTTTGTCCAAGAATTATCAATCGATTTAGTAGTTGCTCCATCGGTCGGTTGACTCAATTGCTGAGAATTAGTTGACGGTGAGTCAGCATCACGTTGCTCAGTCATTTCTATTCAAGCGTAAAAGACCCTTTTATCAATCATCTTATAGCGATTATCAAAGGGATAACCAGTACCGTTAGTAGTGTATCAACTTGGGCGATCGCATTTTGGAGGTAGCGGTATCTCACACTCCTAAAGGAAGCGTCGCCGTAGAAAAACGTAGCAAGGCAAATATTATTGTTTCGGCTGACAATGCGATTGTATCGGCTAATATCAATTCTGTATGAAGATGCGCTAAACCATAATTTAAGTACAAGGAAGAGAAACGAACCGCCAAGACGCCATCGCGTAGCGTCTCGTTAGAGAAGAACGCCAAGAATCGTAGAGTGTGCGTAAGTCCTGGATCATTTTGGCTCAATCAAATCAATGATCGCTTTCACCAATGCATCTGGATCTACTGGTTTAGAAATATGCATTTGAAATCCGGCTGCTAATGCTTGCTGCTGATTCATTTCGCCTGCATAAGCCGTTAGAGCGATCGCTGGTACGTTTCCTCCTTGCCCTGGCGATCGCGATCGCACTTCACGCATCAGCATATAACCGTCTTTTTTTGGCATTCCAATATCGCTAATTAAAACGTCTGGTACTGACTCAGACAACGCTTCTAATGCTTCCTGTGCTGAAGATACAGCAGTTACTTGTACACCGTAGTCTTGCAAAATAAAGGTAATTAAGTCGCGGATATCTGGTTCATCGTCCACAACCAAAACTTGAGTATTGGAAAGAAGCGGAGATTCAGGTTCACAATCTAAGGATTCATTCTCTTGACGCGTCACCTGTTCACTTCTAACTAAAAGCGGTAGCTCAACAGTGAAAGTACTACCCGATCCTTCTCCAAGACTTTCGGCTTGAACTTTTCCCCCATGCATCTCTACAACCTTACGCACGATTGCTAATCCTAAACCTAATCCACCAAATGCCCGCGTAATTGTGCTATCAGCTTGGCGAAAGTAATCGAACACATAAGGCAAAAACTCTTGCACAATTCCCTTACCTGTATCGCTGACCTGAATTTGAGCTTGGTTGCCAACTTCCATGAGTCGAATTACTACCCGTCCACCTGCTGGTGTAAATTTTACCGCATTGGAAAGTAGATTCCACACAACTTGCACAAGCCGATTTGGGTCGCCCATGACTTGTCCCAAAGTGGGATCAAATATCGTCTGAATTTGAATTGACTTAGCTTGGGCTGCTAGTTGTACTGTCTCTAGTGCTGATTCAACCACCATTACCAAGTTCACTGGACAGATATTCAAGTTGAATTTTCCTTGAAGAATGGTAGACACATCCAACAAATCTTCAATTAGCTGGGTTTGTAACTTGGCGTTGCGTTCAATGGTTTCTAAGGCGTGCTTAGTGGTTTTTTCATCGAAATTACGAGTTCGCAACATTTTCGACCACCCCAGAACAGAGTTAAGTGGGGTTCGCAGTTCATGAGAGAGAACCGCCAGAAATTCATCTTTGAGTGTGTTGGCAATTTCTGCTTCTTTGCGTGCTTTCATTTCTCGTTCGAGGAGGCGATCGCATTCTTTTTCGGCTGATTTGCAATCGGTAATATCTAGTACAAAAGCAACACCATTATCCTTGGAGTCATTCAGCAAGGCTATCCCCAAAACAATTGGGACTCGTTTTCCATCGCGCTGGAGATATTCTTTCTCAAAAATTCTGGAAACTCCAGTGGTTTGCACTTCCAAAAGGGCGCGATCGTCTAAATCTTTATATTCAATAGGAGTCAGTTCTCTCCAATTAATTTTACCCAAAGTGGCAAACTCATCACGAGTGTAGCCAGCTAGCTGGAGAAAGGCATCATTGGCATCAATAATAAAGCCATCCACATTCCAAAAAGCGACCCCGATCAGGTTGGATTCAAACAAACGCCGAAATCTGGCTTCACTTTCGCGTAATGTTTTTTCTGCCCGTTTGTGTTCGGTAATATCACGACAAACTGTAATTACGCCTTCAATAGTTTGGTTAGAATTCCGTAATGGTGTGAGAATGTATTCATAATAATGCAGCCCATCAGAAGTAACATATTTACACTCATCCTTGATTGGCTGCCCAGTTTTCATGACAGCTTGTCTTTGATTATCTACCTGTTCTATAAGGTCTGCGGGTACATCCAGGTCTTGCAAAGTTTTTCCGATAAGATCCTGGGGCTTAAAACCTAATATCGTAGCTGCATCATGACTGGCATACTGATAGCAACCTCTGTCATCAAAGATATAAATGTGATCGACTGAGGCGGTGAGAATAGCATTTAAAATATTTGCCTGTTCTTGCACTTGGCTTGTGAGTTCACGAGTACTTTCTACTGCTTGCTTGCAAACAGTAGTTTCCATACAAACGCCGATCATTCGCACCGCTTGTCCGCGATTGTCATAGATAAATTTTCCCTTAGCAGAAATCCAATGTATACTTTGGTCTGATCTACTTATACGAAATTCATCGTTGTAGTCAGATTTTTGTTCTAAAGCGTGGGCGATCCCCTGCATTACAGATTGCCTGTCTTCAGGATAAACGCATTTCTTAAAAGTTTCGTAAGGGCTATCAAAACTATTTGGAACCACACCAAAAAGCAATTCATAATTTTCAGACCAGATGACTTTATTGGTAACAATATTCCAATCCCACAAGCCCATCTGAGAAACTTCTAGGACTAACCTCAGCCGTTCTTCACTTTCCTTCAAAGAGGCTTCTACCTGCTGTCGCTCTGCAATTTCTTGTTGGAATTGCTCTAAAATGATTGCTACATCTGGTGGCATCAGGGTTGTGGATGTCCCCTGTTCAAAATGCCGCTTGATATCATGTTCAACAGCTTGAATATAGGGGTATTCTAGTGCAAGTGCCAGTTTCTTTTCTAGCTCAATTACTTGCTCCTCAAGGGCTGCTTGCTTTTGTTGATAAGATATTTCTGATTGCTCTAACTCAGCTACACGCTGCCGCAGAGCTATTAATTCATTAGTGACTTGAAAGTTCATTTTATCAACATTTGGCATCTTGCATACCACTTATAACTAAACAATACCGATTTGAAGAGTAGGCATCCCCTAGTACCGCATGACGGAAGTCAAAAGTTAAAAGTTAAAAGTCAAAAAGCTTATAGGATGAGACTTTTTAGCGATTTGGAATGGGTAGTTTATTTATGCCTTACTGTACTATAAGAATCGTATTTAATTTTTGAAATTATCTACGTGGGCAGGGAGTGGGGAGGAGGGAGTGGGGAATTAGGCTTTTCGAGCTGTACCGAGCTTTGTCAGAAATCAAACATTAGTCCTATAGCTTTAACAGTATGGATTTTTAAGCTAAAAAATGTAATCTATCAAAAGGTGCATTACCTTTTAGCCAAAAGATACCTTTTGAGATTAAGAGCGATGTCTGACGACAAAACATTTTGTATCCAATAATAAATTATCTCTTCAAACGCATGAAACCTGCACCAATCAATAATGCCACAACCTGTCCCCAGAAGACAACACCCGATTGGTTTACGCCAACAGGAGGAATATTTAAACTGCCAATACCATAGAATAATTGTTGCACAAACCACCAAAATAGATAGAAAAAAGCTGGAAGTTCGATGGGAATATACAAGATTATTAGCGGCAAAATTGTGTCAATTTTAGCTTGAGGAAACTTTATAATATATGCTCCTAAAATAGCTGCGATCGCACCATTGGCTCCAATCAGTGGTATTGTCAAACTCGGTTCCGCTAGAATTTGCACACAAGAAGCGATCGCACCAGCCGCCAGATAAAATGCAAGATAGCGTCCATGCCCTAGAATATTTTCGACAGTCTTACCAAAAACCCATAAGAATAACAGATTTCCCAATATTTGACTAAAGCTGCCATGTAAGAAGAGAGCAACAAGTAGTGCAAATGTTCGCCAAATTAAAATTATCCAAGCAGCAGAGTTATAAAATAATGCATTCGTAATTGCCCCACTAATCTGGGCTGGAATCACACCCCAACTATTAATAAAATTGCCTAATCCACCACTAAATTCTAGTTGAAGCTCCCATAAAAATACGGCAACATTAATACCAATCAGCCAGTAATTAATAATCGGTTTATTCCGACAACGAATATTATCACTAATAGGAATCATATAAATTAGTCATTAGTCATTAGTTATTCTCCCCCTGCCCCCTACCTCCACCCACTCCCTACTCCCTCACTTCTCCTTAACGTGTGGCAAGATTGAAATCAGATCGCATTGCACTTAAGTAGGCAAACGAGATGCTGGGAAACACACTTGTAGGAAGATACCAGATTATTAGTAACTTGGGAGGTGGGGGTTTTGGTGAAACTTTTGTGGCTTGTGATACCCAATTACCCGGTTCACCTCCATGTGTCGTTAAGAAACTTAAACCCCAGGCAAGCGATCCTGTAACTTTGGAGACAGCTAGGCGTTTATTTGATACAGAAGCACAAGTTCTGTATAAATTAGGAACTCATGATCGCATTCCCCAACTTTTAGCTTACTTTGAGGATAACGCCGAATTTTATCTCGTACAGGAATTGATTGAAGGACATGACTTGAGTCAAGAATTGATCCCCGGTAAAACCTGGAGTCAAGAGGAAGTCATTTCACTTTTACAAGAAATTTTGACAATCTTAGAATTTGTCCATCAACAGAATGTAATTCACCGTGATGTTAATCCGCGAAATATTCTCAGACGCCACCCAGATGGCAAATTAATCTTAATTGATTTTGGCGCAGTTAAACAAATTACTACCCAGGTGATTCTTCCCGAAGGCTCAATTAAAGGTACTGTTGCGATAGGTACGCCTGGATATATCCCTGGAGAACAAGCTCATGGTACGCCAAAATTAAGCAGTGATATCTATGCTACCGGAATAATTGCTATTCAAGCTCTCACTGGATTATCACCAGAAGAAATAGCAAAAGATGCCGATACTAATGAACTTATCTGGCACAATAAAGCCACGGTAACACCAGAATTCGCTCAATTCTTAGATAAAATGGTGTGTTACGACTTTCGCCAACGCTATGCTTCGGCAACGGTGGCATTACAAGCACTAAAAGAGTTAACACAACCACCCGCCCAGACAATTGCATTAACTCCTATTTCTCCACCCACTCCACCCAAAAATATCAATAAACCTCAACCTAAAAAAGGTATTTTTAGTAAAATTTTACTAGCAATATTTTTAATTGGGGTTGGTACAATAGCATCAATATTAATTTTCAATCACATTAATTCAAATAACGCCATAGAATTATCCAAGCAAGGAAATACCCTTTTTGATTTGCAACGCTATCAAGACGCATTAGAAGTATATGAAAAAGCCGTTAATATTAGACCAGATTATGCTCAAGCCTGGAATGGTCAAGGGAAAACGCTGTCTAAATTAAAAAAATACAAAGATGCGCTAGCGGCGTATGATAAAGCAATTCAAATTCAACCAGATGATTTTGAAGCATGGAGTGGACGAGGCTTTGTATTAGGAAATTTACAACGATATCAAGAAGCGATCGCCTCTTTTGATAAAGCCTTACAATTCAATAATAAAAGCTCGGAAGTCTGGAATGCTAAGGGTGAAGCTTTTAGTAACTTAAATCAATATGACCAAGCAATTCAATCTTATGAAAAAGCGATTGAATTTCAACCAGATAATTACGAAGCTTGGTACAAAAAAGGATTAGCCTTACAAAATTCTAACCGATATGAAGAAGCGATCGCAGCATACCAAAAAGTTGTAGATTTAAAACCAGACTACGAGCAAGCCTGGTATAATTGGGGAAATGCTCTAGTTAAATTGCAACGCTACCGAGACGCATTTACAGCTTATGATAAAGCTGTGCAATACCAGCCAAATTATTATCAAGCTTGGTTATCCAGAGGTAATGTCCTGCTGAATTTACAACGTTATCCAGACGCGATTGAATCTTTTAATCAAGTAATAAAATATAATCCCAGTAATTATCAAGCATGGTATAATATGGGTTGGTCACTGCACCAAACCCAACGCTATGAAGAAGCAATAAAAGCTTATAAAAAAGCAGCAACACTTAAGCAAAAAGATTATCAGCTCTGGTATAATTTGGGTAATTCACAATACATTTTGCAAAAATACGAAGATGCGATCGCGTCTTATAATAAGGCCGTTCGTTATAAACCAGACCATTCTGAAAGCTGGTATAGCAGAGGCAATGCACTCTTAAATTTGAAACAGTTTAAAGATGCGATCGCGTCTTACGATCAAGCAATAAAATACAAGCCTAATTACCAGCAAGCAATAGACGGGCGTAATCAAGCCCAAATTCAACTACAAGGCGAAATATCAAAACCTAAACCTGTAATTGTGCCAGTTCTCCCATTTCCTAATGTTACTAATTCACCGCAAAAGACACCATAGTACAGCACGGCATAAATAAAGCTACCATCTCATTAAAGCCAGAAAGCCCAAAATTAAAGCTTTTTGACTTTTGACTTTTACCTCGCGCTACTATAGCAGTCCTAAATCTGAACAATAAGATCCCCAACTTCTTAAAGAAGTCGGGGATCTGAGTCTCTCGATTTTCACAACTCATTTAGAATTTCTATAGTACATTAACAATTTGAGATTCCGAATTGTTAACAACACTTTTTATAGCCAATAATTAGAATTTTAGTTGATATTCTTTAATATCAACTAAAAACTTATAATACACGTCGTCACTATAAATTTATTAATTATTTTATCAAAAGCTGTGAGCATCGGTAGTTTCTTGGGCAATCTAAACATAACCTAGAATTTCTTCTTGTCGAACTATGCCATTAAGGAGCTAACCCTTGATACGAGCAAACTCCAGCCTATCAGCAACTAACAGAGAAAGTCATCCCTCACAAAATTTACTAATTCGATTTATTCTTGGCGGCACTACCCTTATAGTCAGTATTTCTGCTTACTTTAGCTATCAAGCTGCTAGAAATATGATGCTCAAAGATTTGAGACATAGTGCTTTTTTAGAGGTACAGAGAGGGGGTGCTGAAATTGAGGAGTGGTTACACGTTCGCCAAGTGGAGGTACAAACCCTAGCGAATACTTCAACTGTACGTTCTTTAAACTGGTTTGTAGCAGAACCTTATTTAAAGGCAGAAGTCAAGCGAATTCATGAATTTTTCTTTTTTCAAATAGCTACCCCAGATGGTTCATATTCCAATACAAAAGTTGGTCGAGCAAATAAAAATATTCGGGATCGAGACTACTTTCAAAAAGCAATTGCGGGAAATACTAACATTTCCGATCCCTTTATTAGCCGTTCTACAGGAATTTCTTTAATTGCGATCGCCACCCCGATCTGGTCAAATTCTGCTAACAGTAGTTCACCGATCGGAGCCTTCCAGGGCAATGTGAAAGTTGATCGCATTGCAGAGGTTATCAATTCCCTGCACTACGGCACGAACAGCTATGCTTTTGCTCTCAATTCTCAAGGACAAGCGATCGTCCATCCTAACTCGGCGTTAATGTCAACCATAGAAAAACCTGCACCCAGCCTGCTGAAAATTAACGATCGCAATTTAAATGCGATCGCGCAGCAGATGGTAAACAAACAACAGGGAATTGAGTTAATGGAAATTGACGGCACTAAAAAGTATGTAGCTTATCTGCCGTTGCAAGCCGCTAATTGGTCTGTGGCTTTAGTGATTCCCCGCGAAAATATCGAATCTCGATTACAATTCCTTGATTTAATCGCCTTAATTGTTGGTGGATTGACAGTCACCATGATCACCGTCTTGTGGCAAGTACAAGCATTTGAACAAGCTGAACTGAAAAAATCTAAAGCTGCGGCTGATACAGCTAACCATGCTAAAAGTGAATTTTTAGCCAACATGAGTCATGAACTGCGGACACCTTTGAATGGCATTCTCGGCTGTGCCCAAATTTTACTGCGTTCCCCAGCTTTGCCGAATCAAGAACAATATCATATCAATATTATTGAACAATGCGGCTCTCATTTGCTGACTTTAATTAATGACATTTTGGATCTCTCCAAAATTGAAGCAAAAAAGCTAGAACTGCATCCAGTTGATGTGCATTTACCATCTTTTCTCCAAGGAATTGTGGAAATATGCCAGATTCGGGCAAAACAAAAAGGCATTTTGTTTGTTTATAAACCCGCGAGTAACTTACCTACAGGGGTTCATGTTGATGTCAAAAGATTACGTCAGGTGCTATTAAATCTGTTGGGAAATGCCATCAAATTTACAGATCAAGGTCAGGTTACTTTCAATATTGAAGTAATCGATCAACCTCCCAGCGATCAACAAATAGTAAAACATCGCCTTCGCTGCACCGTAGAAGATACAGGAATTGGTATAACTCCCGCAGAATTGAGCAAAATTTTCTTGCCATTTGAACAAGTGGGTGATAAAAAGCGCCAAGCTGAAGGTACAGGGCTAGGTTTAGCTATTACTCGACAGTTAGTACAGATGATGGGTAGCGATATCTATGTTAAGAGTCAGATCGGTCAGGGGAGTTGCTTCTGGTTTGAGTTGGAGATTCCCGAAGCAACAGACTGGGTACAATCTGCGATGTCTACGACGGGCTACGCCTACGCATCATCAGAGAAACAAATCATTGGCTTTGAGGGTAGCCCCTACACCATACTGATGGTAGACGATCGCTGGGAGAATCGCACAGTGATTACAAACTTACTGCAACCACTGGGTTTTAATGTAGTTGAAGCCAGCAATGGTAAAGAAAGTTTAGAAATAGCGATCGCCCTCAAACCAGACTTAATCATCACAGATTTGCTGATGCCAGAAATGGACGGGTTTGAGTTAATTGAACACCTACGTCACACTCCAGAAATTCATAATGTCAAGATTATTGTTTCTTCCGCTAGTGTCTTTGAAGCCGACAAACATCGCAGTCTGCAAGCTGGAGGTAACGCCTTCTTAAGCAAACCTGTACATGTAGATGAATTATTGGATCAATTAGAACAATATTTAAATTTGGTATGGATTTATAAGCAATCTCAGCCTGATGAAGAAAAAGCCAAAGAAGTAACAGCAAATAGCCAATCTGCTCGATTAATCTCTCCTTCTTCCCAAGTATTGCAGGAACTAGTTACTTTAGCCAGTAAAGGTAACTTCAATGCTATTCTCAAGTGGGCCGATCAACTGGAGGAAACAGACATAACTTTTGCGCCATTTGCTAATCAACTAAGGCAACTAGCAAGACAATTTGATGAAGATTTAATCCTCAATTTCTTGAATCAATATGTAATAGAAACAGTATGAAAAATACTATTGAAGACCAAAAAAAATCTATCAATTACGCTTTTTCTAAGGGAATTATTTTAATCGTTGACGATAACCCTGCTAATTTACAAGTTTTATCCAGCTTTCTAGATCAGTCTAGTTTTGAAGTTTGGGCAGCACGGAGCGGTGAGAGAGCCATTCAGCGATTAGAAAATGATGATTTACCTGATTTAATCTTGCTGGATATAATGATGCCCGGTATAGATGGTTTTGAAACTTGTAAACAGCTAAAAAGCAATCCTCGTGTCCAAGATATTCCGGTCATTTTTATGACAGCACTCTCAGAAACTGCTGATAAAATCAAAGGTTTGCAATTGGGAGCCGTAGACTACATTACCAAACCTTTTCAACAAGAAGAAGTCTTAGTACGGATTGAAAATCATCTAAAGCTGAGAAACTTGACGAAAACCTTAATCGCGAAAAACACCGAATTAGAACAGACTCAAACTCAACTGATTCAAGCAGAAAAGGTAGCAGCTTTAGGCCAAATTACAGCCGGAATTGCTCATGAAGTTAATAATCCTATCAATTTTATAGCTGGCAACTTAAATTTTGTTCAACAGTATGTACAGGAGGTAGTTAGTTTACTCTATCTCTATCAGAAATATCTACCCAATCCACCAGAAGAAATTAAAACCGCGATTCAAAAAAGCGATCTCGAATTTTTGTTGAATGATTTATCTAAAATTATTCAATCCATGCAAGTTGGTACAGATCGTGTTACAGAAATTGTGTCATATTTAAACAATTTTTCACGACACAGAGAAACGGGTAAAAAACTAACTAACTTGCATGAAGGGTTAGATAGTACATTACTCATTCTCGGACATCGGTTTAAATATAATGCTCATCAACCAAGCATCAAATTAGTCAAAGAGTATGGAAGCTTGCCACTTGTTGAGTGTTTTCCTGGGGAAATTAATCAGGTTTTTATGAATTTAATTTGTAATGCGATCGATGCAATTGAAGAAAAATATAACAATCAAGATATTGAGAAAACTTATCAAAATCCGGGAGTTATTAAAATTAAAACTGAGGCAATTGGAGAGCAAGTTATTTTAAGAGTTGCTGACAATGGCTTAGGTATAAATAATAAAAATAAAACAAAAATATTCGATGCTTTTTACACAACAAAACCTATCGGAAAAGGAACAGGGCTTGGTCTATCTATTGCTTACCAAATTGTGGTGAATAATCATCACGGGAAGCTCACATACGATTCCAAACCAGGTGAAGGCATAGAATTTATCATTGAATTACCCATCCGATAATCATAGGGGCGCAATATATTGTTACCCTATTCGCATTTTAAAACAGTTCAGTTAAGCCTTAAATTGTTTTGTAGAGACGAAGAAAAGCAACATCTCTACATACCTAAAATCAATACCAAAAATCCTTAACCCAAGTGTATTATGTTATATCTAACTAGTCTATGAATCAACAAATTGCTGTAACTAGCGAATATTAACCTCTTGCAAATAATTTCCTCCTTGAATATATTCAATATTAGTGGCTGAGTTTTTAGAGAAAAATGAATCTTTCCTTTTTACAGAAGCAACACTTTGATAATTAGTCAGTAGTTGTTGTTTTTGAGTATATTCATTCAATTTGACTTGAGCTTGAGCATAAACTAGAGTATCGTTGGGAATTTTTCGGAGAAATTTTACAGCTTGATCAAAATCACCAACAAATGCTTGTTTATAGGCTTTCTGTAAAAAGTAAGCTGCTCTAATTTGGCGCTTTCGATTGTACTCAGCTAACTTGTCTTGAACTAAAGCACCCGCACGACTTTCTTTAGGAATTTGCCGCAGATATTGTAAAGCAGCAGAAAAATCTTTTGTATCGGCACTATCGTAAGCTTTTGTTAATAAATCTTGCGTCTGTGCTTCAATGTTGATGTATGCTTGCTGAACTAATTTATCTGTTTTAGATTGCCAATATGAAATATTTGGAATTTTCGCAACTGCATGAATAACATCTGACCATTTGCTCTCATGGAAAGCTGTTTGAGCTATTTGGTATTGCTGTGCAGCTACTTGCCATTGCTCTTGCCATTCTTCAATTGTGGCTTGCGCTTCTGGATAAACATTGCTGTGGGAGGGAATTGATTTAGCAAGTGCGATCGCTTCTTCTAAATCTCCTGCTTGATATTCTTGTGTAGCTTTAGATAAAGTTTCTGTTTCTGAGTATGCAGGTGCAGCATTAATTAAAGAATATACACCAAATCCCATTACTAAAGAATTAGCCGCCAGTCCTACTTTCATTCCTGTTAATAACGGAGATGAATTTCCAGATGTAGAATTATTATTTTCAATCGCCGCTTCTATAGGGAATTCATCATCTGCTTCTAATATTTCTAGTGGCTGTTCCCATATTATTTGTTTGAGTACCCGCAGCACCTCACTGGCAGACTGAAAGCGGTCTTGGTAATTGTAGCGGATCATTTGGCTGAGAACAGCAGCTAGATAATCGTTAACTGGCGTGTTTTCTGAACGCCAAGCAATTTCATTAGTATAAGGATCAGCTTTTAATTTGAGTGGTTCTAAGCCAGTTAAAGCCTGGATGGCAATCATACCCAAAGCATAAATATCACTGTTGGGCTGTGTTTCTCCAATAAATTGCTCTGGTGGTATATACCCCAATGAAGTGACAGGAATTCTATGAATGGGCAATTCTGCACCTATGCCAAAATCGATAGACTGGATTGAGCCAAAGTCAATCAAAACTAACTTGCGTTCGGCATCACTATTACGTCTAATCAAGTTTTCCGGTTTGATGTCGCAATGGATCACCCCTTGAGAGTGAACAAATTCCAGAATACCTAAGACATCTATCAGGAATTCTACAACTTCTCTTTCACTCCACAGACACCCCCATTCTTGATCTATGGGCAATTCCGCAGCCAACGCATGTCCTTCAATCCACTCTTGGACTAAATAAAATCGCTCGTTTTCTTCAAAGCAGGCGATAAATTCAGGAATTTGATGATGGCTTCCCAAAAGCTTGAGGGTTTGGGTTTCAGCCTGAAACAGTAACCTCAGCATCTCCAAGTAGCCAGATTCGGAACTATTAACTTTAATCTGCTTAACAACGCATTTGGGATTCTCTGGATAATCTACGTCTACAGCTATGTATGTTTGTCCAAATACACCTGCACCCAGGCTTTGGATAATTTGGTAACGCCCTTGTAGTAATTTACCGATTATGTGGTAGGTCATGGCCTGGTTACTCAGTAGTTCTTTTATTTACTTTTCCTGCCATTCCCACCTGTTTCCGGAATACTTTAGAAATAAATGACTAAATTTTTGATACTGGAATATAAGTTTAATTTTTAAGTATTTTTGCGTAATGAAATATAATTTTTTATTAAAATTCGTATCTTTTATTTCATTGATTATTTTCGATGAAATTCAAGCAAAAATGTCTGATGTGCAACCTGAGTTACCCTTGAGTTATGAGCAAATAAGTTTAAATTTTGATTTTGGGATTGAGGACTACTTATGTTCAACTACAATCCGCTAGACTGCCTACCTTCATCGGTAGAATTACCAGATTCTGATGATACACCTGTGGATAACGAACTGCAAATATTAGTTCCTAATTTGTTATTAGCTACTTTAGCTTTAATCTGGCAAAACCGTGATGATTGGTTTTTCGGCATTAACATGGGAATTTATTATACACCCAGTAACCCTGCCATTGTTCCAGATGGATTTCTCAGCTTGGGTGTAGAACGGTTTGTTGGAGAAAATGGACGTTCTAGTTATGTTCTTTGGGAAGAAGATGGAATTGTGCCAATTTTAGCTTTAGAGGTTGTTTCTCAAACTTACAACGGTGAATACGAACAAAAGAAAATAGATGATGCCAACTTAGGTATTTTGTATTATGTAATTTATGCTCCAACACGTTTGCGACGAAAGCGACAACGTTTAGAAGTTTACCGTTTAGTTGAGGGTAAATACATTTTACAACCAGGAGATAAACTCTGGATGCCTGAAATTGGTTTAGGTATTGGAATTGAAAGAGGAACCTATCAAGAAAAAACACGGGAATGGCTATATTGGTATGACGAAAATAATAGTAGATATTTAACGCCAGAAGAACAATTGCAAAACATTTTAGCTAAATTACAACAGCAAAAAATTGACCCTAACACACTTTAAATATGTGTTTTCAATAGTTGCTGTTTGATTCATATCTTTTAATTTTGAATTTTACCCGCATAATATTTGAATTTTGAATTGTTTAATTATTAATTTCTTCATCATGTTCGACTAATTCAGCTTTATCTTGTAATGGCTTCACTACCCGTGCGATCGCTTCTTGAATAAAAGCCTTAATAAACTCATCTCTGCGATTAATTTGAAACTGTCGCTGCACAACTTCTGTCATTCCACCATCACCCCAATCTTGGTCATGACGAAAATATTCAATAAAACTTTTACCAGCAATTCGCGTTAAATAAGCTGCTGTCACGCCTTGAATTGCTCTCCCAATAATAAAGGTAGCAACATTGAGTTGCAAAGCTGTAGATAATAATTGAATTGCTCCTTTAACAATGCCCAAACTAGCGATGGTTTTCGCTAAAGAAAGGGCTAACTCTCGTCCCCGTTCCATATTTAATTCACAGCCGTAAACTCTGCCAATTTCCACAACCATTTGAGCATTGACAGCAGCCGTCGCCAGCAAATCTACCACTGGTATCGGCGTAACTGATACCACACCAGCACCAATCCACTGAAAGCGTTCTACGATTTTGTCAGCTTGACGGCGACGCTGGCCATCGATGAGTTTTCGGGCTTCGTCTCCCAATCGCAGAGATTGTAAAAGAATGTTATCTGCTACCAAATCTTCACCCTCAGCGCGTAAAACAGCAGCCGTGCGCCGCAGCAAAGGGACAATATCGGGTTCCGGTTGGAAGGTTTCGCCAGTTTCTAATTGTGCAGGTTGGGGATTAGCAGCGATCGCTACCACATCATTAGTAGCAATAAATCCCCGTACCCGTTGACGCAACCTTGCAAGGATGGATTCTTTATCTTCATCTGTATATAAATCAGTTTTGTTGAGAACTAAAAGCGATCGCTTGCCAATTTCTGCTAATCCCCGCAGTGGTTCATATTCTGAGCGCCGTAAGTCATTATCTACCACAAACAAGAGTAAATCGGCTTCTGTGGCCAGTTCTCGGGCCATTTGTTCCCGTTCCGTTCCCGCCACCCCTGCTTCTAAAATTCCTGGGGTATCGGTAATTAAAATCTTGCGTTCTAATCCCTTCAACCGTAGACAATAGGTTTCTCCAACCTGAGTTGTACCCATCGGTGCATCTACTTGACCGACCATGCGTCCCATAATCGCATTAACTAGGGAAGTTTTGCCAGCACTCCCCGTACCAAATACCACTACTTGAATTTCACCCCGTGCTAAGTTTGCTTCAATCTCCCGCGATTTACTTAATAAAGCTTGGCGTGCTACTTCATCTTGAATTTGCCCTACCTGTTGGCGCACAGCTTGGAGAGTTGTAGAAGCAGCATCAGATTTGCCAGCAGGAATTTGCGCCGCAGTTACTCGCTTTGGGTTACGGCGCGATCGCTTTTCTCCAGCTTGAATCACCAATACATAATAGACAAAAGCGGCAACCAACGCTCCAATGAGGACAATCAGCAGCAACAGCAGCAAATTGCCTAGTAACGGCGAATAAGACAATTGCCAATAGAGGCGCGATAGGGAATCAATTAGCCATAGGGCTAGCCCCAAAATGACGATCAGACCAACAATCAGCGTTACTATGCGTGACAGGGGCATGGCTGGGAAAGATTAGTGGGTATTCAGTAGGCAGATGCTTTTAATCTTAATAGTTTCACTATTTTTTACCAGAGTAGTAAGAAGCAGCTTTTGATTCAACCAAGAACGCTCATCTGCTTGACTAACAAAATTTTAAACCTCGCACTGCGTTTCTATCCCGCCTCGGAATGAATTCCGAGTCTTATAGCCCAAGTCCACTAAGCGTGGACTTTCGCTATCAGCCTGGAACTTCAGTTCTGAGCGGGATATTGTTCAGAAGAGAGATACTGCTAATCTTCATACTTTCAGTATTTTTGACCAGGGTAGAAAAAGTCCTTTTTGATAAACTGAGAGCGCATTTTGTATCAAATTGTGTTCCACTTGCGGCTGGATTTCTTGTTTTTGATAAAAAACCGCCTACTAAAAACATTCAACAGCGAGTTATGCCATGACTGCGACACCTAAATTTAGATACTTTAACTGGGTTCAACAAAAATTCCACCAGCTTAGTATTCGGCAAAAAATTTTTTGTGGGTACGGATTGGCTTTGGGAGTTGCAGTATTGGGAACAACGGCGGGGTTGATAATAGGCGATCGCTATTTCCAACAAGCCAGACAACATCATCTGTTGATAGATGAAGAGGGAAGCTTGTTAAGTAGTTTGCAAGGAGAACTGTTGCAAATACAGATCCACCAGCAACAAATAGTGCCTTTTTTACAACAACCGCAAGCGTTGCAAAGGGGAATTTCTAATTTTAAAAGCGATCTAGCGAATGCGGAAATATTACTTTCTCAGGCACAAGAATTTAGTCAAACTAATTCGCAAGGAGATTTACAAGCTCTGCTCAAAAAATATCACAGCCGGACAGCCGTATATTTTAAACAACTCAGGTCGCTGATTCAACAAATTTTGCCATTAAGTTCACAGCCAGAGGCGGCTATAAAAGCAGAGCAATTAATCTCGAAATTCAGTCAAAGTCAGGATGCTCTCAAGTATTATCAATTTGCCTATGAGTTAACCAACTTTACCAAAACACTTCAAGAACGCCAAGAGGAATCTGATGTAGCCAAAGAAAAGGCTGCACTCATGCAAGCTGAGATTATTATTGGTAGTATGCTGCTGTCAGTGGCGATCGCTGCTATTCTGGCTTTCTACACAAGTAAAATCATCGCCCATCCCATTAACACGGTGACAAAGATTGCCCAAAGAGTTACCCAAGAAGCCAATTTTGACTTGCAAGCGCCTGTCACCACAGAAGATGAAGTAGGGGCCTTAACTAGCTCCCTTAACCAGCTAATTCAACAGGTGAAGCACCTTTTAGAAGAACAACAAGCCGAGGCCCAAGTCCGACTAATTCAAAGTGAGAAAATGTCTAGTTTAGGACGGATGCTGGCTGGTGTAGCTCACGAAATTAATAATCCGATAAATTTCATTTCTGGCAACCTCATACACGCGAAAACCTATACTGACGATTTATTATCGCTACTACAAACATACAAAGCTGAAGTTCCTGATCCTTCCACTGCTTTGCAAACTTTAACAGAAGAAATTGATTTGGAGTTTCTGGAAGTAGATTTGCCGAAACTCTTCAACTCTATGACAATTGGTACTGACCGCACACGAGAAATTGTCCGAAGTTTAAAAGATTTCTCTCGTTTAGATGACGGGGAAGCGCAGTTAGTAGAGCTACATGCTTGTATAGATAGTACACTATTGATTCTGAACAATCGCCTGAAAAATCGTATTAACCTTGTTCGCAGCTATGGAGAAATTCCACCGATTCCAGGCTACACAGGCTTACTTTATCAGGTATTTATGAATATTCTTAGCAATGCCATTGATGCTTTGGAGCAAAAATCGGCTGATAATCTCGAATTTATGCCTGAAATTACCATTATTACAGAATGTTGGCAGAATGATTTGGTGATAGTGCGAATTGCAGACAACGGCTCTGGTATTTCGCCAGAAAATCAGAAAAAGATATTTGATACATTTTTCACAACCAAACCACGAGGTATTGGTACTGGTTTGGGGCTAGCGATCGCACATCAGATTGTGGTAGAAAAACATCAGGGTAAAATTACTTGCCAATCTGAGTTAAATCAAGGTACAGAGTTTGTGTTGGCTCTGCCTAGAGCAGGTATCGCTTAATCGATTTATCATCCTTAAGCTAGTAGCTTTTAAAATTTTATTCGTTCACTATGAAGCTCGCGTGTTCTAATTTATTAGTGGACTTACGCCAGTTTTGGCAAGCTTTTTCAGAACAAAGAGAGAAAACTTATGGGACTTTTCGATCAAATTCTTGGTGCCGTTGCTAATCCCAATCAACAAGGCAGCTTAGGTCAATTGGGAAGTATCGTTAACAGTGTACAACAGATGAGCGATCGCACTGGCACAGACCCTTCTACCATCCAATCAGTTTTGTCAATTGTCGGTAGTCAAGTGCGTTCTGCTTTACAACAAAAGCAAGCCACAGATGGTAATGAAGCTGCACAAAGTCTAGTTAATCAATATGCTGGGACTTCACCTAACCCCCAAGCCGTCAATTCGTTGTTTTCTCCTCAGATACAACAACAGGTAGCTCAAGTTGCTGCCGGGCGCACTGGATTGGATGCTGGTATAGTTCAACAATTGCTGCCTTTAGCAGTACCTTTAGTACTGAATTTTTTGCAATCAGGTGCAAATGCTCAAAATCCCCAAGCTGGCGGTAACTCTGTACTGAATTCCTTCTTGGATGCTGATGGCGATGGTGATGTCGATATCGCTGACGCCATCCAAATGGCTAGTCGGTATATGCAAAGGTAACACTTCTTAACTCCTCACTCCTAACTCCCCACTCCCTTAAACACCAACAGTTAGCCCTTGCTAGATTTTTAGCTAAGGCATAGGCTGAGAAGATAGAAAATTAGTAAATATATATCAGACAGTCTATGGCTAAAGTTTTTGACTGTATTACTGAGGAACAGCAAGGCTTTATTGCAGCCCAACACCTATTCTTTGTTGGCTCTGCACCCTTGAGTCCTACAGGTCATGTTAACCTGTCTCCTAAAGGTTTAGGCTGCTTTCGCGTCCTCTCTCCCAACCGAGTAGCTTATTTAGACCTTACAGGCAGTGGTAACGAAACATCGGCACACTTGCAAGAAAATGGGCGAATAACCTTCATGTTTTGCGCCTTTGAGGAACCCGCCTGTATATTACGTCTTTACGGTCAAGGAAAGACTATTTTACCGAGTTCTCCAGATTGGGACTCTCTGTATTCTTTGTTTGTACCGATGCCTGGAACTCGTCAAATTATCGTCGCTGACATTGAAAAAATACAGACTTCCTGTGGTTTTGGCGTACCACTTTATGAATATCAAGGTGAGCGCGAGACTTTAGTAAACTGGGCTAGTAAAAAAGGTGAAGAGGGAGTTCGAGAATATCAACAGCAGAAAAATCTCGTTAGCATTGACGGTTTAGCCACACCACTGAGTAAATTATCTTAAATTTTACAAAAGCGAACTTTGGGGGATGAGTTATGGATTATTCTATTCGTCCACTCACACAGCAAGATGAGCCTTTTCTTTGGCAAATGCTTTACGAAGCAGCCCATCTGGAAGAAGAAGGTAATTTGACAGTGCAGGATGCAATGAATAATCCTGATTTGGCAAAATATGTTAAAGATTGGGGACGTAAAGATGATAGCGGCTTTGTCGCTATTTTGAAAAGTAGTAATCAACCAGTAGGAACGGCATGGCTGCGTTTATTGACAGGTGAAAATAAAGGATATGGCTATGTTGATGACGAAATTCCTGAACTAGCTATTGCTATTCTTCCTCAACATAGAAATAAAGGTATAGGAACGCAGTTACTCACACATTTGTTAGCAGCAGCTAAAACATCTTATCCATCAATATCACTTAGTACAAGAGCAACAAATCCAGCCGTGGGTTTATATAAACGATTTGGCTGGGAAGTTCTTGCTAACAGTGAGATAATCAATCGAGTTGGTAGTATCTCTTTTAAGATGAAAATTGATTTTTAAGCTCAAATGCCGCTTGTAGGGAGTGTAAACTAAGAAAGCCGCCAAAGCGATCGCAGCTTGCAAGCGGCTTTTTCATGTAATATCACAATAGTTGTGAAATTTCTATCTTCAATTGGAAATTTTGCTTTTATGACCCTTTAGGATCGGTGTCACCACCAATTATTACTTGAAATAAGTTTCCTAATATAGAGAAAAACGCCGAAACGAACACTATTATCATTAAACTAGCAAGGGCAGCAAAGGGAGAGATGATGAATAAGAGTAAGAGTGCAAGCATCAAAATTGTTAGTAATGTCTTATTCATCTTTTTCACCTTTAATAGTTACTACTCTCAAGCTAACCAGCTAAGTAATGATATTGACTACAGTCAATAGAAGGAATTAGTCTTAGTTCTATGGGAAGATTTTGCAACAAAATTGATTGCCAAAGTCTAATGTCAATTCGCAATTCGCAATTCGCAATTCATAATGGGCTACGCCCCGCTACGCTAACGCAATTAAGAAACTTAGATGCAGTAAGGCTTTCGTGATTTATATCTGTTACCTCTTTTTGGAGAATTGGTATATTTTATAAATCAATAATCGGTGACTTCTGCCCTGTTAGACTTAATCTGTCCGCGCTTAGTTTTGTAGTCAAGGCGCTTTCTTTGAGAACTGCGAGTTGGTTTCGTGGGTTTGCGTTTTATCGTCACTACAACTGCGCTTTGAATGAGTTCTTGAAGTCGTTTCAAAGCTGACTCTCGATTGTTTTCTTGGCTTCGGTGTTCTTGCGCTTTGATTACAACAACTCCGTCCTGAGTGATGCGGCGATCGTTTAGCTTTAAAAGCTGTTCTTTATAATAATTGGGTAATGATGAAGCCGCAATATCAAAGCGCAAGTGAATCGCTGTGGAAACCTTATTCACATTTTGACCTCCCGCTCCTTGCGAACGAATCGCACTAATTTCAATCTCACTCTGTGGGATAATAACTTTGTTGGAAATTTGCAGCATTAATCACAAGGGAAAAGAGGAACTTGTAAATTTAAGATAACAATTATTTACTCGATTTCTTCGGTAGAATCTATTACTACGTCTTGGTCTTCATTGTTGTCCAAATTCACCTCTAAAGTATTTCCTGCTATTGTCACTTTATCACCTGGCACTAGTCGCCGCCCTCGTCGGGTTTCTAGCATACCGTTGACTTGGACATCACCACCTTGAATCATCAGCTTGGCTTGGCCTCCACTTGGCACTATACCCATCAACTTTAAATATTGATTTAACTTAATTGTGTTGTCTCTGATTTTCTTCATACTAAATAAAACTACTTCATCTTAATTGTATCGTGGCGTTATCAAGCCAAAACGTGAATTATTTGCATAGTCAGGCAATAGGCAACAGTAAAGAAACCTGTTTGAGTTCTACTGAACTTTTTCACGCAATCAAATATGAGTTCTATATTGCAATGCAGTTCAGTTAAACATTTCTTTTTTTCTTTGCGTCCTTGGCGGTAGGCTGCGGCAAGCCGTTCGCGTAGCGTCTCGTAGAGAAGCGTCTACGTTCAAAAAAACTGACTTTGACAAAGGATTTTAGCGTTAACTGAACCGTATTGCCCTATATTGCACCACATAATTACCTAAGTAGAGTATTTCATTAATTTGTAGCGAATTTAGCAATACCTTGTAATGCAATGCCAATGCGTCCCGATGTATTTAAAAATGCTACTGCTTAGGTAAACTTTTAGAACGAAAATCAACGTTTGGGCTGATTTTACTAATTGGAGGTTGTGTAATAGTTTTCGGATAAGCCTAACAATCTTCCTTTTGGTCTGGAAAAAGGTTAAAGAGCAAGGGGGTAAAGAGGAATTTAAACCCTTACCCTTGGGCTATGGCGATCGCTATAACAAAAACTGTGATGCCAGTTTATTATCTATAATGTTGATCGACAAAACTGCCAGATATAGGCGAACAAACAAGTCTGGAAGGTTCTTTTAGTGTGTTCAGGGGACTGGATCTATGATTAAGCTCGGTTTATTGGTACAGTCCCAGAATAACTCTTTGGGTATAGGAAAAGTTACGGAAATATTTGATACCAATGCGAACGTTGAGTATTTCTGCTCTGTAGGGCAACGTCTGCAAAAAACTTTACCTTTAAGTTCTCTCTCTGAAGTCAGGCTTGAACCACAAGCTAGATGCTATATTAAGTCCCAAACCCAGGATAAATGGATAGTTGGCAGAGTTTTCATCTGGGATGAAGATACAGAAATGTATCAAATTGATTTACCAGATAAGAAAACTGCGATCGCTACTGAAGAAGACATTTACGTTCGTTGTAATCTCCCAAACACTGACCCCATCGAAACTCTGGCGATGAAGGGTCACGAAACGCCCTACTTCCACGACAAAAGATTGGCTTTCGTCAAATCCTTGATTAAGCAACGCGCTGTCAGTCGCGGGATGACGGGACTGATTTCGGCAAATATCAATCTTTATCCTCATCAAGTTGAAGTTGTGCGGCGGGTACTGGAAGACCCAATTCAACGCTACTTGCTAGCAGACGAGGTGGGACTGGGAAAAACCATCGAAGCAGGTGCGATTCTGCGTCAATTCCTTCTGGATGAACCAAAAAAAAATGCGGTGGTATTAGTTCCGCAATATTTGCTCAAACAATGGCGGCTTGAGTTAGAAAATAAGTTTTACATTTCCCATTTTGGCAAACGGGTAGCGGTGTTGGCGGTTGAAGATATTCATAAAATCAACCTGAAAGCGAAGATAGGCTGCTTAATTTTAGATGAAGCCCATCATATTGCAGCAATGGCAACCTCTAAGGATGCAGCAGTACGCGAACGTTTTCAGACTTGCAAAGAACTTGCTCATAAAAGCGATCGCTTACTTTTATTATCTGCCACTCCTGTTCTCAATCACGAGCAAGATTTTCTGGCTATGTTGCACTTGCTCGACCCAACAACCTATAAAATTGGTGATTTAGCAGGTTTTCGCGCCAAAGTTGCCAGCCGTCAGCAAATTGGTAAAGTTCTGCTCTCTTTTAAAGAAGGTGCGGAGCCTGCTGTCCTCAAAAGCAATTTGCAGCAACTACGAAACCTCTTTGCTGAGGATGAGTATTTACTGAAGCTGGCGGATGATTTAGAAAATTCACCAGCAAATTCTACCGAGCAAGAGCAAATCCTGCAAGCGATTCGCGTCCATGTCAGCGATATCTATCGACTACACCGCCGAATGCTTCGCAACCGTCGCGCTGCGGTGGAAGATGTGATATTTGACCGCAATTTTACGCCGAAAGAAGAGTATGATTTAGACGAGCGATCGCTTGATATCCACGAACTACTCAATCAATGGCGTAATGTTGCTCCTAGTGAAAAGCAGTATCAGCGAATTTTTCTGTTATTATTCCTAGCTGCTGGTACTTGGTTGGGCATTTTAGAGCAGGTAATTACCGCCCGGTTAACTGGTAAACCTCATGCTAAACTAATCCACGAGTTTAAAGAAGATGATATTCGCCTATTAACTACAACCCCCAAATTTTCAGGCGAAGAAGAGATTCTGCAATCCTTGCTAAAAATTGTTCGTCAACCTCAAGAGGACGGACAACGGACGGAAAGTTTGAAAACATTGCTACTGAATCAGTTAGGTACATACTTCAAAATTCCTGCAAACGTTCGGAAAAATCAAAAGGAATTCATCACCAGGATACAGCAGAGAATTAAAAGACCAATTACTGGCGATATTCTGCCCAAATTTATTGTATTTACCAGTTTTGTGCAAACTTGTGGCGAAATCGTCCGGTATTTATCTGATAGCTTTGGTGCAGAGACAGTAGCCAGCCATCAATTGGGAGAACCACCAGATAAAGTTGAGGAAGGCTTAAATAGGTTCAAGAATAACCCAAACTGCTTTATTTTAGTATGCGATCGCTCTGGAGAAGAAGGGCGTAACCTCCAGTTTGCCGATTGGTTAATTCATTTTGACCTTCCTTGGTCGCCTAATCAATTAGAACAGAGAATTGGCAGACTTGACCGCATTGGCAGCAAAATTGGCATCCAATCTAGTGCCTTAATTGGCCCCTATTTGGAAGACAGCCCTCACAATGCTTGGTATAAAGTATTAAAAGATGGGTTTGGTATATTCCAACAATCAATTGCCAGCCTCCAGTTTTATGTAGATGAAAAACTTGCAGAATTAGAAACAGTTTTGTTTCAATCAGGTGCTGCTGGACTGTTAGAGATGATTCCGGCAATTCAAGAGCAAATTGAAGCTGAAATAGCAAAAATTAGCGAACAAAATGCTCTAGATGAAATTGATGCTAACGATGAAATTGCTACCGAGTATTTTCAAGAGCTAGATAATTACGATGCTTGTCATTTAGAAATTAAACGAGCAATTGAAGGCTGGATTTGTGATGCATTGGGATTTAGAGGACTCAATAATCCAGATTCATCAGAGATGCGACGTTATCAACCGACAACACGGACATTGGTTCCCATAAATGACTTAAAAAACCGTTTTGCTGAGAGTTCTCTAGACCAATTTGGTACTTATAATCGCAGGGTAGCAAACCAGAATCCTGGTATTAAACTCTTTCGAGTTGGGGAAGGATTTATTGAAGCACTCTGGAACTATATAAACTGGGATGACCGAGGTGAAGCCTTTGCTATGTGGCGCACTGATGCATCTTGGGACTCTAAAGAAGGGAAGGAATGGTTCGGTTTCCAATGCAATTATGTAGTCGAGGCAAATTTAAAACTTGCCAAACAAGTTTTACTAGATAACAAACTAGATAATTCTCAATTCAAAAACTTGCAGCGACGTGTTGATGCTCTATTTCCGCCAATTATAGAAACTATCTATGTTGATGGTCGCAAGGAGCCAATACGCACTGTTGAAGATAAAGCACTCTTAAGTATTCTGCAACGTCCATATAAAGATAAAAACAATAATCAAGGACGAGACTACAATCTGGCAAAAGAACGCTTAGGAATTATTGACGATTTTGTTGACCCTAGTAAATGGCAAAATTTTTGCTATCAAGTGCGTAATACTTCTTCAGAATTACTCTCTAATCGTCCCGATTTTATTGACTTATGCCAAAGTTGTGCTAAGGTCGCCGAAAAGAAATTAGCTAATAGAGTAGAACAATTACGGCTGCGTCTGAATCAGCAAAGTTGGGATAATGCATTAGCTGAAGAATTGCAGATAGAAACTGCTTTAAATGCAGCCATTTTAGAGGGAATTCGTCAGCCTCAAATTAGACTTGATTCTGTCGGTTTTATTGTTGTATCGGGGCGATCGCTTGTGCAATTTGAGTGATATTATCTACGGTTAAATAGCTTTAGTCATTGTAACAACCCCGCCCTATCTTAGGGGTGGGGTTTTTTAGCAACACATCCTTGGGTAAAAACGCGATGAATCGGGATATAATCGATTGCTTTACATTTTTGCTGAAAGTCAATCAAAGCCAGTTCTGCAATGACTCAAACCGAGCAAATTCCGACTCTAGCTGCCATTGAATCCGGGCGCGATCGCTCTTTTGCAAAAAAGCACTGCACCCTTGAGAAACAGAGGTTTCACCAGGGGTATCGCTTGCACAAGCTGAAACCATTGCCTTAAACTCAGGCGACTTCCAGAGACTATCTCCCGGAGCGAAACTATATTCTAAGCCATTGCGAGCCAGTCGCTTGAGGTCTTTATATCCCAGCCCATATCTGGTTGCTGCTAACAAATACTCATGACTCAAATCGATGCGGGAAACTCCTTCATCATCAGAAGCAAGGGTCATTGGTACTCCAGCCTTCCAATACTCCCTAAAAGGATGCTGATCTCCCTGGACATTCAAAATGACCTCATTACTGGTCAGGCAGATTTCGACCAAAACGCCGCGTCGCCGCATTTGCTCCATCAACTCGAAGGGACGCTCTTCAAAAAGTATATCTACGCCATGTCCGATGCGAGATGCCTGCGCCACTTCTACAGCTTGCCGAATATGGAAACGTAAAGCCTCTGTCGGAACCAAACCCAGAGTTAACTCTCCGGCATGGAGCGCGACCTTGACATTGGGATATTGGCGTTTTAAAAATTGCAGCATTTGCATTTGCAGGGTGTAGTCGCGCAGTGCAATCGGGTTGTCTTCTGGAGCGACGAGATTGATGCCAACTACCCGCTTTTGAGATGAAGCTAGTGCAAAGGCATAAGCTAACTGAGCAAACACTTCAACGGGCGACTTTGTTCTTGTCGTTTGCTGCAAATAACGCACCGTCACTGCACATCCAGGCTGTGCCAATGGAGTGCCGCAACCGAGTGTTTTCGAGACTTCGCGCTCCAACTCTGCAAGTTGCTGGCTGCCGAGTGTCACTCGCTCAGTTAATCCTCGTTTGAGCAATTGACGGTACATCTCTTGCAAATCTTTATTCCAACCAACTTCACGCCCTAGCTGTCGAACCTCACTGCCCTGAACGGTAAGCATTAACTCTAAATAGGTAATATGCTGCGATGCTGCCCGATTTGCTACTTCCGCAACCATATCATCCCGACGGCTTGTAGAGTCTGATATTGTCCCAAAACCACTAAAAGCCTCAAAAAATTGGTCGTGTCCTGATTTTCCAGCAAATCGGAGGTTACGAGTAGACCAACGATTTATTAGGGAATCATAAACAGATGTTCGGTTTAACAATTCTGAGGCGGGAAAATAGCTACTGTCCTGACCGCAAGCCTTAGGTTCAACTAAAGTCCCCGCCTGTGGATTTACACAATAGCCATCAGTGGCAGCCCACTCCAGATAGTGTTCTGCGTATACAGCCCCGCTTAGATGACTGTGGATATCTCCTCCCTTCGGCATTCGCTGTACAAATGCTCGTAAAGCGGCTGGCTGGGCGCGATGGGCTTCAAACCAACTAGCAGTTTCAGCTTCACTCCGAGTTGAGGACTGCTGCAAATTAGATGGGACTTGGGCTACTACACTGAAGATAAAACAGCTAGAACTCGTTAGTACTCCTAAAAACAAAGATAACCGCGCTCGTCTATGCATATAGATTTATTTTTTTGTAAAACATGACCAGAATTATCTGAGTTCTCATGCTGTTCAAAACCATCAACTATCAATCTTTATAAGCTAGATAAACTATAGCCTAAGATAGATACGTATTAATAAATTTTCTTATCCGCTCAATAAATTAGGGCAACCTACCAGTTTGGTGCGATCGCATATACTCTAATGTGCATAATTAAAATAACTTGTATGGTTTTTTACCACAGGTGTTTTAATCAGGATTTAAGAAAATTAATAATATTTTTGACTTTCCCTGAAAAATAAGTAAGTATTAACACTACTGATCCTGAAACACAGTGATTATAGTGATCGAAGATGAAACGTTCAAATCGCCTTGCTTGGATGGGAGCGATCGCACTCGCTGCGATCGTTTTACTTAGTTTATTTGCGGCTCCCAATAATACTAAAATTAGCGCTGGCTCTACTTATAACCGCGCCTCTGATGGCTATGGTGCTTGGTATGCTTTTATGCAACAACAGGGAACTTCTATCAAACGCTGGCAAAAGCCTTTTAGTGACATTCAGCCAGATAACAACCCTATTACCTTTCTACAAATAGGCGGCGATCCAAAGCAGACAACGCTGGATAGTCAAAAGCGTGAATGGGTAGAAAAAGGAAATACTTTGGTAATTTTAGGTGCGGGAGCGCGGGTTACAGAAGCACAGTTTAGCACTATGCAAAAATCCCCCCAAGGTAATATTAAAATTGATACACGTAGACGATATAAAAAAGCTAACTCTAAGCAAGTTGATTTAGGTGATCGCTTTGGTGCTGTTGTCTGGAAAGAAAGTTACAAGCAGGGAAAAGTAATTTTTTCTACCACTCCTTATTTAGCCGCCAACGCCTACCAAGATTATTTAAGTAATTTTAAATATTTAGCCAATTTGGTTACTCAAAAAGGTAACACAGTATTTGTTGATGAATACATCCACGGCTATAAAGATGCCGATGTCAGAAAGAAAGAAAGCGAAGCAGATTTATCTAGTTTTTTTGCTAAAACTCCTGTATTTCCAATATTGGTACAAGCAAGTATCCTGCTATTAGTATTAATTTGGGCGCAGAATCGCCGCTTTGGCAAGCCAGTAGCTTTAGATACACCAGTTTTAGACAACAGCGAGGCATACATCCAAGCTTTAGCAGGAGTCTTGCAGAAAGCTGATACCACCGACTTTGTTGTAGAGATGGTAGGTAAACAAGAACAACTACAACTCCAAAAAGCCTTGGGATTAGGGCAAATACCTTTAGAACGTGAAGCCTTGATCAATTTCTGGATAGAAAAAACAGGCGCAAGTGCAGCAGAACTGGATGCAGTTTTAAAGCTACAATCTCGTAAACAAGCTATCAGTGAACGAGAACTGTTAAGCTGGTTGGGGAAATGGCGGAACATTAGATTAATTCGTAATTCGTAATTAATTTTTGGAATTATGCATAATATTTCTGCGTTAGTTATTTATCAATAAAAAATATGAGCGAAACCCATCCTATCTTAATTCGCCTCGGTCAAGGTCTTAATCAAGTAATTGTCGGACAATCGGGCCTAATACAACAGCTTTTAGTAGGACTGCTAGCGGGTGGACATGTAATTTTAGAAGGAGTACCGGGGACTGGTAAAACTTTGCTAGTAAAAGTATTAGCGCAGTTAATCCAAGGAGAGTTTCGTCGAATTCAACTAACACCAGATGTCTTACCTTCAGATATTACTGGTACAAATATTTTTGATTTGAATAGCCGCAATTTTACTTTAAAAAAAGGGCCAATATTTACCGAAGTGCTGCTAGCAGACGAAATCAACCGTACTCCTCCCAAGACACAAGCAGCGCTACTAGAAGCGATGGAAGAGATGCAGGTAACATTGGATGGTGAAAGTTTACCCTTACCAGACTTATTTTGGGTAATTGCAACCCAAAATCCTTTAGAATTTGAGGGGACTTATCCCTTACCAGAGGCGCAGTTAGACAGATTTTTATTTAAGCTGATAGTAGATTACCCAGATCAAGCTGCCGAAAAGCAAATGTTACTGAATCGTCAAGCGGGTTTTGCAGCACGGCGTTTGGATATTAGCCGTTTGAAACCAATCGCAACAGTAGCCGACATTTTGCAAGCACGACAAGCAGTCAAAGAGGTTAAAGTATCAGAAGCGATCGTTGATTATTTGTTGGCGTTGGTGAGAACATCGCGTCAATATCCTGATTTAACTTTGGGTGCATCGCCTCGTGCTGCCGGTGCTTGGTTGCAGACATCTCAAGCATTAGCGTGGTTAGCTGGAAGAGATTTTGTAACACCAGATGATGTTAAAGCAGTTGCATCGCCACTGCTACGTCATCGTCTCATTTTGAAACCAGAAGCGATGCTGGATGGTTTACAAATGGATGCGGTAATTGCGTCGGTAATTAATCAAGTACCAGTTCCCAGGTAAAAGTAACGCCTGAAAGGAGGGAGGCGACTTAAGTTTCCTCTCTTTAATTAGAAATTATGAATTAATAATTATTTAACCTTTAAACGCTTCTTCTTGCTAAGAATACGCCGATTTGGATGCAAATCATTCCGACGATCGCACTGCCAACCCAATAAATTAATAGCATCGTAATACCTCCTTTTTATAAAAAACCTTTTGATTCCAAACCATAGGTAGAAAAAGTACTATATGCGCCACAGAAACCTGTTATCGTCATCAAGCGAAGTTCAGTTGAGATAATGCGAATATTCTTGACCACTAGAGTCAAAATATAATACCAATTTGAAAAAAGAATGCAACAAATAAACTATTTGTAGAGACGCGATTCATCGTGTCTTTAACCAAGAATGTGTTGCAATCATCAATTGAAATAGTATAAGCAATCAATAGACAGCCAGACACGTTAATTAAGAATGTGCGGAAAAGCCAATACGAAAAGCTTGGCGATCGCTACTCCAACAATCACTGCTCCCAAAGCTAAAATTGCACTCCCAGCCCAATAAAAAGCTGTGGCAACGGTTCGTTTGCTACGCCATAAAGTTAAAGTATCAAACCCATAGGTTGAAAAAGTGGTGTAATAACCTAAAAATCAAGTTCTAATAAGTAAATCCAATTCCTTGGGAAATCGTGAAAAAGAAGCCCATCGCTAAACATCCAATCAAATTAATAGCAAATGTTGCGTAGGGAAATTTTGTCCCCAATTTAGCTTTTGTCCATTCTGTAATATGAAACCAAGATAACGCCCCAGGAACCGCACCTGCCGCGATCGCTAAAACATTAGTTATGTCTAACATTAGTTACTATTTATCCTATGCTAAGGTTTGTTTATTATAAAAATAAAAATGGTGTGTCACAGTTACCTGAAACACACTGAAAATAGGCTTTTGGATCGCAACTTCACGATCGCGATCGCACCCCTACACTTTAGGCTTTTGGAAAGTAGACCAAAAGGAGGCTAAAACTAACTACCTCCACAAGTTATAAAGTATGTGTAGATAAGACAGCAAGTATGTTGAGGAAAAAATCTCTATGACAAGCTACCAAGAAACCGTACCTAGTAACGAATCCATTAATGAGCTAATTGCCGAGACGGCAAGCATTAACCATCTGGAGGTAATTGAGAATGTCATCGATTCTTTGGAACAAGATGACAGTGCGATGGTTAAGCGCACTCCAGAGGGTGGTCATCTCTGGAAGTTTAAGTACGGAAGTGTGGAAGTATTTGTCCAACTCAACGGGACAACCGATGAAGACACCATAACGGTTTGGTCTGCGGTGCTAAATTTACCTGCAAAGGATGAACCTAAGTTAATGCGGTATCTTTTAGAGTTAAACTGCTCTAGTACATTTGAAGCGCGTTTCGGTATTATTGAAAACCAGGTGGTTGTAATATCAACACGCACCTTAGCTGAGTTATCTCCAGGCGAAGTATCTCGACTCATTACCATTGTGGCAACGATCGCTGATAATAACGATGAAGCTTTACAATCTGAATTTGGTGCAACTTAAGGAATTTTGGATTTTAGGTCGCACCTTTGGTGTGCTTTCAGCGCAACTTGGATTTTAGATGGGGTAACTGTTGCATCGGATGCATACTAATCAGGTTTGGCGACTAATTCCTTTGCTAGAGGCAGACGGCAATGTGCAGATGGCGATTGACCGATGGTTGCTAGAACAACACTATTCGGGAAAGCACCCGCCAACTCTGCGCTTTTATACCTGGTCGCCACCTGCCATTTCTCTCGGCTATCATCAACGCCAATATCCTGAATATTGGCAACATTTAACTTGGCAAGGGCAAAAACTGGATTTAGTGCGGCGTCCCACTGGTGGACGAGCGGTGTTACACCAAGGTGATTTAACTTACGCTGTAGTCACATCTGGATTTACAGGTAGTCGCCTCCAAGTGTACGAAAAAATTTGTGAGTTTTTGATTCAAGGGTGGCGATCGCTCAACGTAGAATTACATTACGGTACAGAAGGGCGAGGTTACATCCATAACCCTAATTGTTTTGGTACTGCTACCAGTGCAGATTTAGTTTTGCCAGATAGTACCAAACTCATTGGTAGCGCTCAACTGCGGCGTGGTGCGGTAATTTTGCAACATGGTTCTATCCGTTTGCAACCCGATGCTGAACTGTTTGCTCAAGTATTTGGCGCAGAATCTTTTACAACTGTACAACTGCCTCAAAGTCTGAGTGTGGAAAATATTATTGCAGCTTTAGTTGCCGCAGCTAGCGATTGTTTTGATATGCAAATAGAGTTGAAACCCCTCTCGCAATCTGAGTGGGAAGCAATTTTGGCGCATCAGCCCTAAATCTTGAGAGTAGAAGTTTCTTTAAGATATCCTGCTGTCACACAATCATCAATCAGTTGTAAAACAAACGGCCACAGTTCCGGCGCACCTGTTTCTACTGGCGCTACTCGTTTCATCACCTGATCGCGCCTAATACCATGAATGCGCCAACTCCCGCCCTGAGTTTGTTGATTGTGCAGCAAAGGCTGTATACGGTCTAGGGCTGCGGCAAACTTGGCAGTAGTTGTTTCTCCCGCTTCAAACTCATCCCAGAGTAAACGCAACTCCTTACCTTGATCTGCTGGCAAAAGTCCAAATAAGCGTAACGCTGCTTGTGCTTCTCGTTCTGCCTTGCTGTCATTACCCTGCACATCGTAGCAGAAGGTATCACCTGCATCAATTTCTACCAAATCGTGAATTAGCAGCATTTTGATGGCATGGAATATATCAACACCCTCCGGGGCATATTCTGCTAATACACTTGTCATCACCGCTAAATGCCAAGAATGTTCTGCACTATTTTCTCGGCGTGACCCATCAGTGAGTAGGGTTTGGCGCATCACCTGTTTCAATTGGTCAATCTCAATGATGAACTGAATTTGTTGAGTCAGCCGACTATTTTGCACCTAGATTTCTTATTGGGGTGGGGTTGATTAGATTTTGGACTGTAGGTGATTATCTCAATAATTCTGGCGAATCTGCAAGGACTTTTTTTTGCATACCAATTAAAAAGCGCCTGGGAGTGTTGCCGTGTTTCCACCCCAAACGCTTTTTATTTTTAACTTGCTCCTCACACAATTAGATAATATCACTGCTTCTATCAAAAGGCGAGTATATTGAGTGACACTTTCAAAACTGCACCTACAATCCAATTTTTATATTTGTATATATAAATTAAAAAATGCCTGGGAGTGTTGCCGTGTTTCCACCCCAGGCATTTTTTATTCTTAACTTGCTCCTCACACACAAATAAACATTATCACTACTTCTATCAAATGGCAAGTATATTGAGTGAAATTTTTTGACAAATTAAAAAGCGCTTGGGAGTGTTGCCGTGTTTCCACCCCAGGCGCTTTTTACTTTTAACTTGCTCCTCACACACGACTAAAACATATCATTAATTCAATCAGAAAGCAAGCATCTTATGTGACACTTTCTAAAGTGTACATTTTGCGGTGACTGTTTTAGTGTAAAAAGTGACGTATACCAGTTAATACCATCACTAAACCCAGTTCGTTAGCAGCAATGATAGAATCTTTATCGCGTACACTTCCCCCTGGTTGGACAATGGCTGTAATTCCTGCTGCTGCGGCTGTTTTCACAGAATCATCGAAGGGGAAAAATCCATCGCTGGCGAGAATTGCACCTTTGGCTTTTTCTCCAGCTTGTTCTAGGGCAATTTTAACCGAGCCGACGCGGTTCATTTGACCAGCACCTACTCCTACTGTAGTGCGATCGCTTGTCACAACAATGGCATTAGATTTAACATGTTTGCAAACTTTCCACGCAAACAGCAATTCGGCTAATTCGCTGTCAGTAGGTTGACGTTCAGTGACAACTTGCCATTGACTGGTGTCAGCAATAATGTCATCGCTAGCTTGGACAAGAAAACCACCTGCGATCGCTTTTACTGTATTCTTAGGGCCGTTGCTCAAATCAGCTAGAGTCAAAACCCGCACGTTGGATTTCTTGGCCAAGATTTCTTGAGCTTCTGCATCACAACTTGGTGCAACCACACATTCTAAAAATGTTTTAGTTAACTCGCTAGCTGTAGCCGCATCAATCGCACGGTTGAGTGCGACAATCCCACCAAAAGCAGAAGTAGAATCAGCATTAAAAGCTTTTTGGTAAGCTTCGGAAATATTGCTTCCCAATGCCGTACCACAGGGATTTGTATGTTTAATTATCGTTGCAGCTGGAGTATCAGTGAACTCAGCAATAATTCGGCGTGCGGCTTCTAAATCAACTAAGTTATTGTAACTAAGTTCTTTGCCTTGGAGTTTTGTCGCGGCTGTCCATCCCGTTGGAGTAGTACCAGTTTGATACCAGGTGGCGGGTTGATGAGGGTTCTCGCCGTAACGCAGAGATTGCAATTGTGTGCCGCTAAGAGTGTACTGCTGTGCTTCTGCGAGATAAGATGCGATCGCACGATCGTAACTAGCAGTGTGCGAAAATCCTTTTAATGCCGCCTTTTGCCGAAACTCTAGGGATGCTTCGCCGTTATTTTGCCGCAATTCCTGTAAATACTCGCCATACTGTGCTGGATCGCATAATACAGCCAGATGGGCGAAGTTTTTCGATGATGCCCGCAGCATAGCCGGCCCACCGATATCAATTTGTTCAACCGCTTCTAATAATGTTACCCCTGGTTTAGCGATCGTTTCCTCAAAAGGATATAGATTCACCACCACTAAATCAATCGGGCGAATTTGGTTATTTTCTAAATCTGTAATATCTTGGGAAACATCTCGCCGGGCCAAAATTCCGCCATGAATCCGGGGATGTAGGGTTTTGACTCGACCACCTAAAATTTCTGGCGAACCTGTATAATCAGCAACTTTGGTGACAGGGAGTCCCGCATCTTTGAGTGCTTGGGCTGTTCCCCCACTGCTGATTAAATCAAAGGCGAATTCTTCAACCAAGCTACGGGCGAGGTCAATTAAACCAGTTTTATTAGATACACTCAGCAGGGCTAGACGCGCCATTGATCGATTCCTTAAAAGTAGGCTGTGAAGCAAAGGATCTCAAGTTTTGCATAAGCCTTGGTTCACTTCAAGACCATGAGGAATAATATTGACTTGTGTAATTTATATGGTTACATCCCTCAGAGTCAGAACTGTCGAAAATGCTGGAAATAAGGAATAAGTAGGCTTAGTCTCTAATATTTGCGATCGCCTAAACTAAAAGTAAGCATCTTTTACCCACATAACACCTATGGTTCAGTCTTCTAATCAACGCCTCACCCTAGAAGAATTTCTTGCACTTCCCGAAGGAGATATTACATACGAGTTTGTTAACGGTGAAGCTGTACCCAAATATAAAGATAATGAGATGTCACCAAAATTTTTTCATGGCTCGACTACTGGTGCTTTATTTATACTACTGTCTACATGGGCACAAGCAAAAGGTCGGGTTGTGATTGAATGGGCAATTAAACTAACACGAAATCAACAAGATTGGATGCCTGTGGCCGATCTGATCTATATTTCTTATAACCGTCTTCCTGCTGATTGGCTATTAGACGAAGCTTGTCCTGTCGCACCTGAATTAGTCATCGAAATCATTTCACCTGGTCAAACTTTTGGTGAAATTGCCGAAAAAGCGACTGATTATCTGAAAGCTGGTGTTTCTCGTGTTTGGGTGGTTGATACAAAAGCTAGAACTGTAACTGTATTTGCGCCATCTTCCTTACCGATTACTTATCGATTTCATCAAATAATTACTGATGATTTACTACCAGAATTGGAAATTACCCCTCACGCAATCTTTCAACAAGCTGGATTAAACCCCTAAAATTTCATTATGAATCAGAATAATCTAAAGTATTGCTAATAAAAAATTTGATAATCTGAATTTAATGGCAATAACAAAAATAGAAAAACTTAATCATTAAGAAACAAACTTTATAGTTTTTTTGTGTAACAGCACTTTTCTTGAATGCCGATTAAGTTAGTTATTCCTTCAAAAATTTTGTCATCTATTTTAACTTCCAGATAAATGAAAAATTCAATTAACTATAGAAATTAAGATTTTTAGGATAATTAATATAGATTAGTTTTCTTATTCAAGCAAATCATAAACATAGGACTGAGTTGTTTGTGTAATAGTTCTTAAAAAAAATATTATAAACGTAAAATACAAGTATCTTGACAGATTGGACACATTTAAGATACTAAAAATATAGAGTCCATTTGCTGAGACTGTAAAGTTCAGGCAGATGAAGCAGTCGTAAGACTGAAAATTACAAAGGAAATAATTATGCCCTCACAAGGTACTGGCGCTCAAATTGACCCGCGTTCGCTTAAGCCTTCTATTGACCTCGCTACAGTCATAGAATTGCTTACTGAAGCTATTCTTCCTAGCGGTAATCAGGCAAATACTAATCAGCTAAACCCTAGAGGGATGCAGCTGTTTGAATTTGATGAAAAGCAAAATAAACGCCTGAGAATAAGTACTTCAGCCGTTATGTATCGGCTATTTGCACAACCTAAATTTAAAGAAGCTTTGAAACCTGCTCCTGGCGGTGGGTTTATTCAAAACTTATCGATGCCAGCATACGGTAATAGGTCGCGCGTTGGCGGCTGTTTGAGTGATGGCAATGCAACAAAGTTACCGAGTGCGATAGACAGATTAATGGCTGCTATTGACCAAGCACTGAATACTGCTGTGCCTTCCGAGAGCTTATTATCCACATTGCTGTTAGATGACCCTGATAAGCAACTCAAACAGCTTGCTAAAAAAGCAGGTACGTCTTTCCAAAATATACCCAATACTGCCAACCTCGTACATCTAGCATTTCAAGCTGGAGATACTAAAGATAACAAGTCTGTGGCGACGGTTATTTGTGCAAGCGAACGAGTTGAAAATACTGATTATTTTGAGCAAATGTGCAGTGCTGCCGCAGAATATTTAGAAAACGAACTTGACAACGATGAAGATGATGTGAGTTCATCGATCGCAACTTTGAAAGAAGAAAAAAATCGATACGATAGCCAAATCCAGCGTTTTTTAAATTTCATAGACGACGAAGCATTGTCACGAGTCCGATTGACAATTAGCTTTCGGATTATGGAAGCGATCGCAGAAAATACCAGATCGAGTAACGACCCAAATTATCAACTTTTAGTAGAGTATGTCAATCGAATACTCACTCTAGTTGAATCTGCTAAAGAAGAAGGCTATACGGTTGATTTAACGGCTCATTTCGGTAGTGCAGTTGAGTTCGACTTGGCGGATGAACTTAGCAAAGCGACCTTTTATTATTGTCTAGCTGTTTGGCCTGAGTGGAAAACTCAAATTTTCGAGCAAAAGACTAAAAATCAAGTAGAGCGTGAAGTAAGTTATCGTTTTCGAGTCAATGGGCAAAATCCAGAATTAGGCAAACCTGCTTTTGAAGTACGACTCGATCAAATTAGAGAATATTTACTGATTAATGATGAATCTTCCTTACAAAAACCTTGGGAAATTTGTCGTCGTTTAGCTCAACTGATCTTTTTGGCAGTCGTCGTTCCCAGAAAGGACGAGGAACCGCTAACTAAAGAATCACTAACAGATATGGTGAATCAACTCCTAGCAAATTTTAAATCGCAGGGAAAGGAAGCGATTCGCCAGACTTTAGAAGAATTACAGGAACGCTCTGAGTCAATGATTTCTATTGCTAAGGCTCTGAAAGGAGTACTGCGCGATAGGAGCCAGAAAGTAGTATCTCAAGTTCAGGATTGCTCCTCACAACAATTCATCTGTGTAAAAAGCAGCATCATTAATTGGGATCGGCTAGAAGGGGCAACATTGGGTGTGAGAAAGCTGCTTGTAGAGCCACAAGAAAATTCCAGCGAAAAGGTTGAATGGTTCAAACATATTGAAATTTGTGAGCAACCAGCAACATCAGGACTTCTATTTTCGGTTAAGGTTACTGCCGAGCTTTCGGAATATGACTTAAAAACTAAAGATACACTTAGTCAATTACGGGCAAAGCGTATATTACCGCAGAAACTCCTTCAAGTTTGTTGGGTTCCTCGTTCTTGGAAGAGGGGAGAAGATCGTCAATGGACGACTTATGAGCTATCTACAAATGCTTCTCAATTTGCTGGGTGGGCATTATCAGCTGCAATCATAGTGGAATACGATGTTGAAACTGTGAAGCGGCGATCAAATACAAAAGAATCTGAGGAAAATAAGCAGTATCATGCAGCCGCAGTTACCGCCTTTGCTGTGCTAGTTTACTGTTGTTTGTGGCGGATTATTACACGATTGCAAAAACGTGGCCAGAAAGAAAAATCGGTTGACTTTACAACTTTAATGTTGCGACTGCAAGAAACAGGAAAACAATTAGATGAAGAAGATAAAGACAAGAGCGGCGATGCTTACGTTTATGCAGCCGCCCAAACCTTAGAAGCCATACTAGGTGAAGATACCCCGATCCGAATGCAGGGACTTATTCTAGATAATCTGGTGAAAAAATCCAAAAAAGACCAAGATTTTATTAAATCTGGTACTTTTAAGGCGTTGTTAACTGCGTTTCCACTTTGCATTAGTAGTCCAGATTCACATTCAGCTCCCAAGATTGGTTTAATTTCTTATGCAAGCCGTCCCTGTAACGAGGGAAATTTTCCCAATGATAGTGAAAAGGCTTATCTTTTTCTGACTCAAAGTTATATTGCTACATCTGTCAGTGAACCGTTTATTGGTTATGAACTCAAAAGAGAACGGATGCAGTCTGATGTGCTTGATTCTCTAGAACAACTGAAAACGCAACGCCTAGTTCAAGAAGAAATTCGTCACCTTAAAGCCCAAGGATGTCAGCACATTATTTTATTAGCTCATGCCTATGGCGATCGCCGTCTTAATAGAGCCGCAGATTACAATTCTTCTTTAATACCTACAGAATTTTTAGAAGAAGTCTTTCAAACGTTTCCTGATATCAACATTTACCCAATGGTGCGGGATGTATTTCCAGCTACACGCTTGCGCGAACGAGGTTACAGTGAAGCAGCATTTGAAATTTTGCAAGCTGGAGATCATTCAGATTTTCAGCGCTCCGTTAGGGCAGACTACTTTCGTAATTTAATTCCGGTTTATACTTTTGCCACACTTTATGCTATTCAAGCAGAAGAACGCTTACAATCTGGTTTCTGCATTTATTTCTTAGTATCGGATGGAAAAGTTAGCAATATTAACTGGACTGAACGCGCTCGTCAGCATTTGATTAATCCTGATTCAGACTCTCGTATTCATCCTTGCTTACTAGCTGTACTACGGGGCTTGCATTTTATTGAAGCTGAACGAGGTGTGTACAGAAGTCAACTTAGCCCAGTGCTAGATCCATTTAGTTGGATATCGCCTAATACAGTTGAAGAAGCTGGCGAAGTCAAAGTTCTTCATACCCGTCGCAAAGGACAGGTATTACTTAATTATCGCGCTGTACTTACCCACGTTTCTCAAGTTCTACACAGGAAGTAATGGAATCATCTTTTCTACAACAAGCCTCTATTTGGGGGCAGGTATTTGAAATTGCTGTTAAACGCGGTGTTTTACAACAGTTGATTCACAGAAACTTACTGTTGAACAATCATCCTGTTCTCCAGCCTTGGCAATCTCACAAAAATGCAGATGTCTCCCAGCAACTAATGAAAGCATTCAAAATAACAGATCCCAATAACAAAGAATGGGTGGAAACAATGCTGCGTCATCTGCTGGTACTCGGCTATGGTTTAGGTTGGACAGCAATGCGTGAGTGTCTCAACCACAGTCAAATTAGACAACCTAAACTAGAAGCAATTTGGTGTCCGTTGACACTGCCAGGTCAGCAAATGCAACTGGATGAAGAAAAAGAAGAGACAGCAAAAGCATTTCAAGAAGCTTTCAAACTACCAGGAAAACCAGACGAGAACTTAGTCAATCGAGGACAACCAGCTAGAGCCGATTTTATTTTATGGCTATCTAACGAATTTAGCTCCCACAGAAACACAGAGGAAGAAGAAGTAATAACCTCTAAAGACTTGAAAAGTGCCTTCTCCCACCCAAAAGATATAAAACGCAAAAAAATTGAGAACTTAATTATCTGCCTGGAATTTTCGTATAATGCACCCCTCAAATTTGCAGATTTTCAAAAAGAAGCACCTCATAGAGAAGAAATGAGTCGCTATGCCCGTTACATTGAATCACGGGGGGTCTTCTCTAGAGTTTGTGCAGAGGTTGAAGGTGAAGAATTTTCACTCTCTAAAAGGTTGGAAAATTTTCTTTCAGCATTTAGTGGTCAAGATAAACCATTATTTAAGCTGTGTCAGGCATCATCTTATACCGATCGCCTGATTCATCTGTTGCGCGTGCATAAGCGATTAGAAGGAAGTTGTCATGCTAGAGCGATCGCTGTCACATCCAATGGTATGGAAAGTCTTGCTGCTCAATTCTGGGGTGTGGAACCAGAACCAGATACTAGAGCCAAGTTAATGCAATCATTGGGAAAAGCATATCGTAATACTAAACATTCAAATGATGATGTGCCACTCGATCTAGATGCAGAAATTCGTTTGGTGTTCAAGAAACTCTTGGGAGGACTACCGTCTGCTTTTAAAGAACAAGCACAACATCTAGCTGAAAAACCAACTCTAGGTCAATACTCTCACTTTCTTTTTCATGAGAATGTGACGGATTTTTACAACCCAATGGGTGAAATTAGCAAGGCTGAGGCGATCGCATCTATTGAAGACAACGACGCATTACTTGAGTTTTTTGGAGGCAACCCTGTTACACGAATTGCCGATTGTATCAATGAAATCAATCCCGATAAGGCAACAATTCCTCTGCGACAAGTACACGAGGCAGCAGTATTTGCTGGTATAACTTCTGCTCAAGTCGGTAAAATTAACGTCCTAGCTTTGGAAGGAAATCCAGGTATTGGTAAAACTACTGCTGTGATGAAATTTCTCAAGCAGCAGACTCAAGGTTTCTTATTTTTGTATCTCAGTCCGCGAGTTGTCATTAATCGAGATGTCACCGACAAACTTGCTAGAGAAAATCAGCAGCCCACTGGGATATTAACCATCACCAGCAATAAAAATTTGATTGTTGCAACTCCCGAATGGTATAAACAACAGGTTCAGGAAAACAACTTTCCACATCGCTTGATCGATAGTGGTGTTGTTGTCGATGGTATCGAAAAACTCACACGTCCTGATGAGCATATCTTCTTTCTCACCCCAGAACAAGAACATGATATTGATTGCAATATAGTCGGCTCGACTCGGTTCAAACGCCGCCTTAACGAAAGGGATTACAGCGTAGAATCGCTTTACACTCCTGGTGTATTGGGTACGATAGCAAAGTCAGCCCGGATATTGCTAAAAGCTAATCCCAAGGTTAATCAACTGGTGATGACTGCTGCTATCCAAGGTTATCGGACGCTTAACGACCAATCAACCACAGTTAATGCCTTTAACAATTTGTTTGCAAAAAAAGCTGATACCAAGCCCGGAAAAAAGGAACGTTCAGAATTTGCAGCCCGAATTCCCACTATAGTTGTGATGGTAGATGAACTCGCTGGTGATGGTGCAGGAGCGCCCTTTGTCCGTAAGTTAGCAGAATGGTTGGAACAGCAATTTATTAAACCGTTTGATACAAATCAATCGCCGTTTAAAATTGTGCTGATTCTTGCTGATGCCTCACTCAGCAATGAAGTTGTGTTGGATAGCTTTTTGAACTCAGGCGATCGCGCTCCTGATAAAGTTCTAATAAGTCAAAGTCGAGGTGAAGCACCGTTTCGGGTGACAGGTACTTATACCAAAATTGGCCCCAAAAGACACCCAACGCTACACGTCATGACAAATAGCTATCCCGCCAGTAAACTCAGTATTGACTACAGTATTAGGCTGTCACCCATTAAACCAGGTCAAAACAGCGACGGCACGGAGCAGACAATTAGACAAGCAATTCGAGAAAAATCAGAAGAGGAATCGCTAACAAATGCCTACTTAGAAATCAAGGCTGGGTTAAAGCAGGGAGCAGAGCAGTTAATTTTCTTTGCTCAGGATAAAGCTTTTCTACGTCAGTTGCAGGAAAAATTGACCACTGGTAAAGAAGCTCTGGTAAACAGAGAACAGGTGGAGGTTTTGGATCAAAGTGTATCACCCGATCGGCGATTGAAATTAGTCAAGCCGCCACGACGAGATGAAGTCCGAGTTTTTCTCATGACTTCTTCAGGCGCAAGAGGTGTTTCTTTCCCAAAAACAGATTGGATTATAGCTGCAATTCCCCGATTTAATATTGAAGCCGCTTTAATGGAAATTGCACAATTAATTTACCGTGGTCGAGGAATGTATACAGATCCAGAAACCGGAATGGAAATTTCTGGAGATGACAAAGATAGACGGTTAGTTATGCTCATCAATGATTTCATCATTGAAAGAGAGGATATTGACCCTAAAAGACTATGGTTGCGTCAATCCAGCGATTTATTGACTTTGCTAGTAATGTTGCGCTCGACAATTCACACCCGCATCAAAGGTGACGCAGGACTTAATAAAAACCGAATTGCATTTGTCCCAGTTGGTTCTGTTGGGGATGAGGAATTGCTGCGTTTAATGTCTGATGATGTCTTAGATTTCTTGCGTGAAGCCAAAATTTTTATCAGCGATAGTCATCCTCAAGAAGCAAAAGCAATTGTGAAAAGGGCGGAGCAGTTAACTGCAAACATCTTTAAACATTTTGACTTGAGAGGTCAATCATTAGAGAAAAATGCTAAGTCCTATGCAAATTATCAAACCTTACAAGCTTTGGTTAAAACTGTCTCTAGGATTTCGAGCCGATTATTACCAACTTTAGATAATGACGAGCTACACATACCAGATAGTCTAACTTGTATAGGCCCTTTCTGGATAGAAGATTGGAGCGATCGCCAAACTGAAGAAATATTTAGCTTTGAAGCATGGAAAGCTGATGTTAAACAAAATAGCAGTCGTCTTTTAGGATCGCTGAAAGAAATTGCCGAAAGCAAGAAGTTCAAATTTCCCTCAAAACTCAAACGTCCTGCCAACGAACTGTATAAACTATTGAGTCGGGAACAAGAGGGATTTGTGATTGAATCTTCCACACGTCAAGCATTAAAAACTAAAAACATAGTTATTGGCTTACCTCTAGATTATCCCCATTTCTGGGATGAACAATCAGAAGATGATACTCGCCAACAGGTATTACAAGATCCACAAGCTTGGAGAAGTGCGCTAGGACGTTCTCTAACTCCTCAAGGCTTAATCGTACCTGTAGTACCTCACTATCGCACATTTCCTTGGGTAGCTGTGGCAGGTAGACGGATTTTTACACAACTTGAAACAGTTTTTAGCGATCGCTACTTTATGGCATCCAGTGAATTGAATCTTCTAAATACCATTCTGCTTGAAGATGAAGCAGATAACAAATAATTAATGTACCTTTAAGAATTACTTAGCGCAAAGTCGAATTCTTCAACCAAGCTACGGGCTAGGTTAATTAAATCAGTTTTGTTAGATACACTTTGGACAACTTTCAAGTGGGTTGGCACTAACCACAAACAATTTTGTGGTTGTTTAGTTGTGATTGGCGCTTTATCACTCTAAGCAGAGAAAAGAAGAAATGGTCGGATTGTGAGGTGTATAAAATAGCAACTCGCATCCGATTTATCAATGCAATTATAACAAGCGATCGCGCGTGTAATTCTTTACCGGAGGGAGTTTACAAACAATATTGGCACTCCTTTTTGATTTATGCAAGAGGTTTATTCTTTAGGCAGGCAACAAATACTGCTAAATACTAAGTCCACTTGAAGAGATAGGATCTATGTACAAAAAGATAATTTTAGGAGTAAACCTCTGTCTTTACAAGCTATCACCGTTAAGAGAGATTCTCAACCCCCCTCCGGCTTGATTGTCACCTTGCATGGTTGGGGTGCTAATGCTGAGGATGTAGCATCTTTGTTACCTTTGCTCAACTTACCCGATTACCAATTTGTATTACCCAACGCACCTTATCCTTATCCCTATTCTCCAATAGGGAGGGCATGGTATGACCTACGGGTGGAGAATATGTATCAAGGATTGCCAGAAAGTCGGCAACTGCTAATAGATTTTTTGCAATCTTTAGAAAGTACCACTGGCGTACCTTTGTCACGCACCATTTTAAGTGGGTTTTCTCAAGGCGGGGCAATGACTTTAGATGTCGGTTCAAAATTGCCTTTAGCAGGTTTGGCTGTCATGAGTGGGTATTTACATCCTGATGCAGTAACGGCAGATCAAAAAGGGATTCCGCCGACTTTAATCACTCATGGGAGATATGATGAAGTTGTGCCCCTGCAAGCTGCTTTGAAGGCACAAGAAACCCTCAAGTCTCTAAAAGTGGCGGTAGAATACCACGAATTTGATATGGGGCATGAAATAAATCCACAAACGTTAGAGGTGCTACGAAATTTCGTTGTAAATACAATTGCTTAGTCAGGATTACGAATTTTTTATAAATTATGGTACAAATTCTGACAATTTTCACGAAATTAATGACTTCTAATGAGTAATATATATTGGGTGGCTGCAAAAGAGCGCAACTTAACCCATGCTGAAGGCGAGTGCTGCATAAGGGAGGGGCAAGCATTATGACAACTCTAAGCATTTCCAGGAAAGAAATTGCTGCCATGACTGTGGCAGAAGTAGAAGAACTGGCTACACGTCTGGAGCTAGATAATTATAGTAATGCTTTTGAGGGTTTAAATGATTGGCATTTATTGCGAGCGATCGCATTTCAGCGTCCAGAGTTAGTTGAACCCTATATCTACCTCTTAGACTTGGAACCTTACGATGAAGCGTAACAATTTTGGATTTTAGATTTTAGATTTTAGATTGGGTCAACTGGCTAAAATCGAAGATTATCAGGGTTAATGTATTACCTGGTTGCTTTGAGAGTTACAATGCCCTTACCACTTAATTCAAAATTCAAAATCCAAAATTGAACAGAGTTCTAATTGCTGTAGGTGGCGGTATCGCCGCCTACAAAATCTGTACATTAGTTTCGACGCTGTTTAAAACTGGGGTGGAGGTTCGAGTTATCCTCACCCGTTCGGCGCAAGAATTTATCACGCCTCTGACAATAGCCACCCTATCTCGTCATCCCGCCTACACAGATGATGATTTTTGGCAACCAACTCACTCTCGCCCGTTGCATATTGAGTTGGGTGAATGGGCGGATGTCATGGTAATTGCCCCCTTAACAGCTAATACATTAGCAAAGCTAGCCTACGGAATGGCGGATAATTTGCTCACAAATACCGTGCTGGCTTCTACTTGTCCCGTGTTGTTAGCACCCGCAATGAATACGGATATGTGGGAACAGTTATCAGTGCAGCGAAATTGGCAACAGCTATTGACAGATAGCCGATATCATGGAATGAATACAGCATCAGGATTATTAGCGTGCGATCGCGTCGGTGCTGGTAGATTAGCAGAACCTCCAGAAATTTTGGCTCACATCCAATCGCTGTTACACACTCAGGGGAAACGAGATTTAGTAGGGAAACGAGTATTAATTAGCGCTGGGGGAACGCGAGAATATCTTGACCCAGTGAGGTTTATTGGTAATCCTTCCACAGGTAAAATGGGATTAGCTTTAGCACAAGCGGCACTTCACCGAGGCGCAAGTGTCACGCTAGTACATGGCCCAGCTAATTGGGATGTACCATTAGGAGTCCAAGCTATTCCCGTTATTAGTGCCGAGCAAATGCAGCAGGCTATGCTGGAATATTTACCCAACGCTGATGTCATTGTTATGTCAGCAGCTGTTGCAGATGTGAAGCCACGAGATTATAGTACAGAGAAATTACCCAAGCGATCGCTCCCCCAAGCTTTACCCCTGGAACCTGTACCCGATATAGTCGCCCAATTAGCAAAACTTAAACAGCCGCATCAGATATTAATTGGTTTTGCAGCACAAACTGGGGATATTATCAAGCCTGCATTAGAAAAGTTACAGAGTAAAAAACTTGATGCTATTGTTGCTAATCCCATCGATCAACCTGATAGTGGTTTTGGGAGTGATAATAATCAAGCAATATTTTTAGATAATCAAGCTAATAAGCTTGCAATTGCACCTTGTTCTAAATTAGAAATGGCCCATCATTTATTTGATTTTGTCCTATTTTGATCAACAATTTCCCTAATCACTAGTACCGCGCCAAGACACAAAAATAAATTTCTTTGTGCGTCTTAACAGATATATTGACATTTTAAATTACATCATTTACTGTAACTAGAAATTGATGTAAGAAGTCAAGCTTTATATATCAAGCTTTTAATCAGCTTGATTGTTCAAAAATCAAATAGGAGCCTTATATAAATAGTTCACAAAATCTTGATTTATTAGATTATAGCACAGTTAACAACATGACAATAGAATCCCCTTTAGTCTCTGTTATTGTACCGGCCTACAATGCTGATACTTTTATTGAACGGACATTGAATTCTATACTCACTCAGACGTATATAAATATTGAAGTGTTAGTTGTTGATGACGGTTCCGAAGACAGAACTGGTGAAATCGTAAAATCTTTTATTGAGAAAGACAATCGTGTAATTCTATTAAAACAGAAAAATGCAGGGGTAGCCGCTGCTCGCAATTTAGCAATTGAAAAGTCTAGGGGTGAATATATAGCACCAATTGACGCCGATGATATTTGGTATCCCCAAAAACTAGAAAAGCAAGTGCAATACATGTTGGAAGCAGACCAATCTCTAGGATTAGTCTACGCCTGGTCACTGAGGATTGATGAAAACGATTTAATTTTTGGGATAAGTAATATTGAAGATTATAAAAATTTCCTTACTGTGGAGGGAATTGTTTACCCTGCGCTAGTTTACACCAACTTTATAGGCAATTCTAGTGCACCTCTGATACGGCGCTCTTGTTTAGAAAAAGTTGGTTTTTACAACTGCAAGTTTAAGGCGTATAATGCTCAAGGTTGCGAAGATTGGCATCTTTATCTGCGTATTGCTGAACATTATAAGTTTGGGGTAGTAAGAGAATTTTTGATTGGTTACCGTCACGTAAAAGGAAGTATGTCTTGTAATTATCTTTCAATGGAAAAATCTTACAATCTGTTGATAGCAGAATTTCGACAAAGGCATCCACAAATTCCTAATTATATTTACAATTTGTCTGCTAGTAATTTTTATTTCTACTTATTAAGAGCAAGTCAGGAGTGTGGAGATTATTGGAATACTCTGAGTTTTGGATATAAAGGCATAAAATTAGACTATATTCAAGTTTTTACATTATTCAAATACCAGTTTTGGATTAAAGTTATTTTAAAAATTGTACTTGAACCAATTATGTCTTTCATGGGTCTTAAACATGACTATTTGTATAGATATTTCAAAATTAGAAAATATCATAAAATATCATATGTAGATTTTTTAATTGCAATTACAGAGAATCAGATAGAAATTAACAAACAGCAAAACTCGGCGAAGCAATACGATAGAATTAAATTGCAAAGATGGTTGCAAATTTTGCGGTTTTCTCAAGCATTTGAATTATCAATCAATTAAGAATAGGGTTCCTCAAAAAGATTTTGAGTAAAAAACTTCAAATTCCAGAAATTAAGTTAATTAAAAGGCTATTGCCTTTACTGAAAAATTATCCTATGGCAATAGTGATCGTTGTCATTTTAGGGATACTATCATCTTTTTTTGAAGGACTGGGAATCAGCTTATTTATTCCACTGTTGCAAAGTGTGGTTCAGACAAGTTCATCAGTTGCAAGCAGCAATTTTTTTGTAGATTTTCTCAATCGAATATTTATTCATGTTTCAACGAATAACCGTTTTATAATTATTACTCTTTGTATTTTAGGTAGTATTTTTTTTAAAAACTGCTTGGTTTATGGTAATTCAATATTATTTGCTTGGTTAAATGCACAAATTAGACATCGGTTGCGATCAGGAATTTTCCAACAACTTTTGACTTTAAGCTATAGCTTCTTAGAAAAGAATGAATCAAGCGAGTTGATGAACACGCTGGCTAGTGAAACTTGGCGAACTGGTCAGGCTTTATCTACCCTAATTGGGATCATCATCACTAACTGTACAGTTGTTGTTTATACAATTATATTGCTACTGATTTCATGGCAACTAACTTTGTTAGTATCTGTCTTAATAATTTTGGTTTCTCTTGGGATCAGGTTCGTTACACGTCAGGTAAAACATCTGGGAGAACAAGCAGTAGAGGCTAATTCTGCTCTAGCAAAACGGATGTGGGAAGGGTATTCAGGGATGAAAGTTATCAGAGCTTTTGGGCGTGAAGCTTATGAACAAGAGCTTTTTGATACTGCATCAAATAAGGTGGTCAATACATTTTTTAAACTTGATATTGTATCAGGAATAGTAGAACCGATATCTGAAATTTTATCGGCAGTTATACTAATGTTAATCCTCGTGATTGCACTGTTGATAGACCGGAATGCATTACCTAATTTACTAACTTTTATATTTATTCTCTATCGCCTACAACCTCGGGTACAGCAATTAGATAGCTCTCGTGTCAGTCTACTGGCTTTAAGTAGTTCTGTAGATGAAGTAATGTCCCTTTTAGAATCTTCTGATAAACCTTATATTCATTCTGGTAGTATTCCTTTTAAAAGTTTGGAGCAAGGAATTTATTTTGAATCTGTTGAGTTTCGCTACAATCCTCAGGATAAACTTGCAATTCAAGATATTTCAATTTGTATTCCCAGAGGTAAAACCACTGCTATAGTGGGCCCTTCGGGAGCAGGTAAATCCACAATCATTGGCTTGATATGCCGATTTTATGATACTAGCTCAGGAGAAATTTATATCGACAATTTCCCCATAAAAGAATTGAATTTAACTGACTGGCGTAATCAAATTGCCATTGTCAGTCAGGATATCTACATGTTTAGTACAACCGTGCTGGAGAACATTGCCTATGGTCGGTTAGATGCGACAAAAAAGGAAATTATCGCAGCTGCAAAACTTGCCAATGCCCATGAATTTATTAGTCAACTACCTCAAGGTTACGACACTAAGGTAGGCGATCGCGGAATTCGCCTCTCAGGAGGACAAAGACAGCGCATAGCCTTAGCTCGTGCTATTGTCCGCAACCCAGAGATTCTGATTTTGGATGAGGCGACGAATGCTCTCGATAGTATTGCCGAACACTTAATCCAAGATGCTCTCAATACCCTCAGTCAAGATCGCACAGTTATTGTCATCGCCCATCGCCTATCTACTATTGAACAAGCAGATCAGATCGTTGTGTTGGATGAGGGACGGGTGATGGAACAGGGTAATCTTCAACAGTTACTTAAGATCAACGGACTATTTGCCCAGCTTTATCACTTGCAATACCGCAATGCTAGCAATTAAGGAAACAACCTTAACTTTACTATGTCCTATAGCATCATAGAAATCGAAGTAACACAACCTTTACCCACCATATCGCTTTCAAACAGAGATACAGGTATTGCTCTAATTTTGCGACGCAAAGATCGGCCTATCGGTTTTTTGATGAAAGCACTACCAGCAAGTAGTCAAATCACCCCAGAAAACCTAAGTCAATTTATCGCCGAAGAGGCAGGAGCTAAACTACTTCAGGAGAGTATTCGGGAAGAATTGACGGCTTTAGAGCATCAACAAGAAGACGCGGGGATACGGGTACACGGGGACACTACCCCTGCGAGTCTCTTCTTTAAAATACCTTTGCCTTCTTTAACGGTGGCAATTTGTACCAAAGATCGCCCAGAAAATTTAGCTCGGTGCTTGCAATCTTTACTAAATTTGCAACCATCTGCGTGGGAATGGGAAATTTTGGTAATTGATAATGCTCCTAGTGATGAACGCACCAAAGAACTAGTAGCCTCATTCCCTAAAGTCCGTTATGTTCGAGAACCAAAACCTGGTTTAGACTTTGCCCGAAATTGCGCTTTGCATTCAGCAATGGGAGAGCTTGTGGCTTACTTAGATGATGATGTTCTTGTAGACCGAAAATGGCTAGAAGGTTTGATGGAAGCATGGACAGAAAATCCTGATGCTGCCGCTTTTACCGGACTGGTACTGCCTTACGAGTTAGTTGCAGACGCTCAAATTCTCTTTGAACAAAGAGGCGGCTTTCGTCGCGGTTTTGAAAAAATTCGCTACGGTCAAGTTTTACCAGGTAATCCGCTACACCCTTGTGGAGCAGGAATCTTCGGAGCAGGTTGCAATATGAGTTTGCGCCGGAATATTTTATTAGAAATCGGCGGCTTTGATGAGGCTTTGGATACAGGAGCAACTTTGCCAGGTGGTGGGGATTTGGATATTTTTTATCGGGTGATTCGAGCAGGTTATCCACTGGTATACGAACCCAAATATTTGGTGTTTCACCAGCACCGTCGGAAATATACCCAACTGCGTCGCCAATATTGGACTTGGGGATTAGGATTCATGGCTTTTGTAGTTAAATGTTACCAAAGTGACCCTCCCCAACGTTCCAAATTGCGCCGTCTTGTCTGGTGGTGGTTTAGGGATCAATTAAAGCAATTAAAAAATAGTTTGAGGGGTCGTCATGTCTTACCGCCAAACATGATTTTAGCAGAATTGTGGGGGGGAATTGTAGGCATTCTAGGAGAATATTCCCGCTCTTTAAGGCGTATTGAGCAGATTCGCAGGTAATTTTCTTAAATCTTAATTAATCATGTCTAAAAATGAGATACAGATAGATTTCACCAAGCCAGCTAATGTCGATTTCCTCCAAAACCTACTGGTTTGTCCATTATGTCAAGCCAGACTAAATTTTTATCCTGATGCGATCGCTTGTACCTCATGCGCTCAAAAATTTCCTCAGGTTCAGAAAAATTGTATCGACCTTCTCCCCCATCATTTAGTAGAAAATGAATGGAATCAGTGGGGAGAGCGTCAGCAGGAGATGGAGCAATGGTACAGTGATTTGATAGCTATCCCCCTCCATGCAGAATCGTGCTTTGCCAACGATTACACCCCCTATGCTCCCCTTTTAGCCACACTATCAGGACTCGTGTTAGATATTGGTGGAGGAAATGGAGTTGTGCGTCACTTTCTACCTAAAGATGTGCAATATATCCTACTGGAACCTAGCTTAAAATGGCTCGGTGCTGAGTGGACATTAATCGCCAAGCGTTATCCCTGCGTAGAGACGAAACCCTTGTTTGTCCGAGGCATCGGAGAGTATCTACCATTCTCTAAGCAATCGTTCGATGCCGTAATGTCCTTTTGGAGCATGAATCATGCCCATCAGCCAGAACAAGTTTTTCATGAGGTTTATCGCGTACTGCGAGCAGGAGGCCGTTTCCTAGTTATTCTGGAGGATATGGAACCACTTTGGCGCGATTTCGTGGCTCGAAGCTATATAAATCTGGGTGTAACTCATTGGGAACGCACATTTGTTCAGAAACTCTCTTGTCTCGGTAGACAAAAATGGCCTTTACAAAGCGATCATGTCCGGATTCGAGAATCAGAAATTCAGCAATGGATAGCGGGAAATTTTCAGATTGTGCGGCGATCGTGGATTGGACAATACCTGACATTTGAACTGCAAAAAATTTAAATAAGTTGAAATTTAAGAATTTGCTAACTTTCTATTCACATTAAGCGTTAGTCATGCATTTTGTTGTTACTGGTGGTGCTGGTTTTATTGGCTCTCACCTCGTAGAAGAGCTTTTATCAAAAGGTCATAGCATAACTGTAGTAGACAATTTGACTTCAGGTAGCCGACTCAATCTGCCTGAGCATCCTCGTTTAGAGCTATTGGAAAAAGATATTTTAACTTGCCAGCCCAAAGATTTTGTCAGTCGTATTGATGGAATTGCCCACCTGGCAGCAACTTCATCTGTTAGAGAATCTTGGTTGCGCTCACTAGAGACTCATCACAATAATCTCTCGACAACAATGGCTGTCATTCAACTGTGCGAAGCCTTAAATATCCCTAGATTCGTCTTTGCTAGCTCGGCTGCTGTATATGGAAATGTATCAAAGCCCTTAATTACCGAAGAACTAAACTCTTATCCTACTTCTCCTTACGGTTTGCACAAACTAGCTAGTGAGCAATACGGCAATTTATTTACCAAAAAACTTAACTTTAGCTTTGTAGCACTACGCTTATTCAATACATTTGGCCCTCGACAAAAACCAGATTCTCATTACGCTAGTGTTATTTCCTTATTTGCTACAGCAATGCAGCAGAATGTTCCCATTACCATTTATGGCGATGGTTCTCAAACGAGAGACTTTGTTTATGTTAAAGATGCAGCGATCGCATTGACCAATGCCTTAACTATTCCCTTGTCTCCTGGCACAAGCTTAACTTGTAATGTTGGTACAGGAAAGTCAACTTCTATTATCAAACTTATGGATATTTTGAAAACTTACTTCCCCCAATGGAAAGCAAAAATTAATTATGCTTCACCCCGTTTAGGAGAAATTCAGGATTCACAGGCTGATATATCAAGAGCCACATCGACTCTGGGTTTTAGACCTCAATGGTCTATTGAGTCTGGGTGTCATCTTTTAATCGAATCAATGCATAAAGAAAGAATGACATGAAAAATCTAATCAAGCTGATAGCACGGCGGACATTGCCTGCTGCCTATAGTTGGCTAGCGACTCAAAGGCAAGATGATCGCTATCCTCCATCAGTGGGGAAGGTAAAATTCGGAAGCTTGCGGCGGGTAGAACCTATTAGCCAAGAGTTTGGCTTTGACCGAGGAGATCCGGTTGACCGTTACTACATTGAAAATTTTCTGGCTGATTATGCTGAAGACATTCACGGGCGCGTATTGGAGATTAAAGACAACTCCTATACCCAAAAGTTTGGCGGCGATCGCGTTGTCAAAAGCGACGTGCTTGATGTCATTGAGGGCAATCTAGAGGCGACAATTATAGCAGACTTGACCTGTGCCGACCAGATTCCATCAGACAGCTTCGACTGCTTAGTAGTGACGCAGACGCTGCAAATGATTTACGATACCAAGGCAGCACTCAAAACGATCCACCGCATCCTTAAACCAGGTGGAGTAGTGCTGGCTACCTTTCCTGGCATCAGCCAGATCAACAACGATGACGACGAGTACAATGGTTCTTGGTATTGGAGCTTTACAAGCTTATCAGCACAACGGCTATTTGAAGAAGTCTTCCCTAAATCTAATGTCAAAGTCGAGAGTTATGGGAATGTACTAGCAGCAATTTCCTTTCTCCAGGGGCTGGCAGTAGAAGAACTACGCCGAGAAGAACTAGATCACCGCGATCGCCATTATGAAGTCATTATCACAGTTAGAGCCGTGAAATCGGAGGTGATATGATTAGCTTACCAGGTTTAAGTAAACTGCGGCAGACTGCTCGGCGGATCAGAAAACGACTCACACCAGGCGGACTCATCCTGCTTTATCACCGCGTTGCTCAAGTGGATTCTGACCCGTGGTCGCTATGCGTTAGCCCAAGTCACTTCGCCGAACACTTGGAAGTTTTACACAGATTTGGTCGCGTGGTACAGTTGCAGCAATTGACCCAGACTCTTGAGCAGGGAAAGCATCCACATCGACAGTTTGTGATCACCTTTGATGATGGTTATGCCGATAATCTTGATAACGCTAAACCATTATTAGAACACTATGACAAACCAGCAACGGTCTTTGTGACTAGTGGGCATATAGGGAGTCAGCATGAATTTTGGTGGGATCAACTGGAAAGGCTGTTGCTGCAACCAGGGACATTACCAGAAAAACTTGTTCTCACGATTAATGGCAGCAGCTATGAATGGGAATTAGGCGCATCGACCTACTACAGCAAGGAGTCCTATCAACACCATCATTCTTGGCGTGCTTCAAGACAGGATAGTCCCACTCCTCGCCATTCTCTTTACTGCTCGCTTTATCCTTTACTGCGCCCTTTGCCGGAAAACGAACGACAAAAGATTCTCGCTCAACTACTGGTATGGACAGGCGCGAAGCCGTCAAGCCGCCTGACTCACCGCTCTTTAACATCAACCGAATTGTCTGTTCTAGAGCAAGGAGGACTCATAGAAGTTGGCGCTCATACAGTAACACATCCTTTCCTCTCTGCCCTACCAGCGCCTTTACAACAAGAGGAAATCCAGCGTGGCAAAGCAGAGTTAGAGGAGATTTTAGGACACTCAGTATCTAGTTTCGCTTATCCATACGGGGATTATACGGCCGAAACAATCCCCATTGTGCGAGCAGCCGGATTTGCCCGCGCCTGCTCCACTACTATTGCTTATAGTATCGGGCGACACGCCGACTGTTTTCAGCTACCTCGTGTTGTAGTCGAAGATTGGGATGGAGATGAGTTTGCTCGTCAGCTAAAGGGGTGGTTGTTTGATGAGTGAGCGATCGCTCGATACTGCTTCAACAAATATGAATTTATACAAGGGTGGAAATCTAATGATTCACAAGCCATTAGTCTCCGGCATCATTATCTTCTTAAATGGTGAGAAATTCATTCAGGAAGCGATCGAAAGCGTGTTTGCTCAGACTTATAAAAATTGGGAACTTTTGCTAGTAGATGACGGCTCAACCGACAGCAGCACTGCTATTGCTCTAGGTTTTGCCCAACAGTACCCTGGTAAAGTACGCTACCTGGAGCATGAAGGACACCAGAATTGTGGTATGAGTGCGGCGCGCAATCTAGGTATCAGCAATGCCAAAGGTGAATATATCGCCTTCGTAGATGCTGATGATGTCTGGTTGCCGCACAAACTAGAACAACAGGTGGCAATCTTAGACTTACAACCTGAGACAGGCATGGTTTATGGGTCTACTCAGTTTTGGTTTAGCTGGACAGGAAATCCAGAAGACCTTCAGCACGACAGTCTACGAAGAGTTGGCATTCCGTCCAATACGCTGATGCAACCGCCAGATTTGCTCGTTCTTGTCTTGCAAGACGAATTCCAGACACCAACACCAGGAATATGTAGTGTTCTCATCCGAAAGCAGGTAATCGAAGATATAGGTGGATTTGAGGACACATTCCGAGGTATGTATGAGGATCAAGCCTTTTTCGCCAAAATTTATCTCAAGTCACCCGTCTTCGTGCTAGGTGATTCCTACGACAGCAGATATCGGCAGCATCCAGATCAATGCTGCTCTGTTGCTACAAAAACAGGACAATGGCATGGCTCACAACCTAATCCAGCACGCCTGACTTACCTCAACTGGCTAGCAGATTATTTGTCTGTACAAGAAATTGAGAATACCGAAGTCTGGCAGGTTCTCCAACACGCGCTCTGGCCGTATCACCATCCTATCTTGTACCGCCTGTTAGAACTGAATCAATATTTGGCAATGCTGATACAAGAAGGATTCCAGTATATGCTGAGGCAGATGAAAGATTTATTGAAATTAATAGGACGGTGGATATTGCCCGTACCCACGCGTCATTGGTTACAGGCACAACGGCAGCGTAATAGTGTGATTAAGTAATGCTTGTTTAATTTTCCATGAGTAAGAAACATTCCTATCCTACTGCCATTACACCCGTTCCAGATGGAATGCCCCGCCCTCTGTGGTCGGTAATGATTCCTACCTTTAATTGTGCCAATTATTTGCGCCAGACATTGGCTAGCGTGTTAGCTCAAGATCCTGGAGCTGAAGTCATGCAGATTGAGGTGATTGATGATGGCTCTACTCAGGACGATCCAGCTACAGTTGTTGAAGAATTGGGACAAGGCCGTGTTGGTTTCTACCGACAGAAAGCAAACGTAGGCTATATCAGAAATTTTGCAACCTGCTTGCAGCGATCGCGTGGCAAATTGATTCATCTGCTACATGGAGATGATTATGTACGTGATGGCTTTTATCGCAAGCTGCAACAAGCTTTTGAGCAGAAACCAGAGATAGGCGCTGCCTTCTGTCGCAGCCTTTACATTGATGAGCAAGGACACTGGCAAAGCATTTCCCTCTTAGAGCTACCTGAAAGTGGCATTCTCAGTAATTGGTTGGAGCAAATTGCTGCTGGACAACGCCTAACCACGCCTTCAATTGTGGTACGACGCGATGTCTATGAAAAACTCGGCGGATTCAACCCTTGTTTTTCCTGTGCTGGTGAAGACTGGGAAATGTGGGTGAGAATTGCTGCCCATTACCCAGTCTGGTTTGAAGTCGAGCCACTAGCGGCATATCGCGTCAAGCGCTCTGGCTCTCTGACTGGAAATTCTGCGGCTACTGGTGAGTTAGTTCGAGATATGCGTATAGCAACTGAGATTATTGAATCCTACTTGAGCGCCTATTTGCCTAAACGCCACGCTCAGGAACTTTTAAATAAAGCAAGAAAGGAATATGCTCGCTGGGCCATTGAAATAGCACGGCAAATGTTGATTGGGGGTAACTTGAGTAGGGCGATCGCTCAGATTAAAGAAGCGTTTAAATGTAATTCCTCCTTGAGAATTATCTGTTCAGTTATAAAGTTTTTCTTACTGGAAGGAGGACGTTACAGTTGGCGGTATTTACGCAAGGGTATGCCATCTCGCCAAAAAAAGACATAGTTTTTTAGCATATTGTTATATCAAGTCTAGTAGATTGAAATGAAGAAGAATTCAGAAGTCAGAAGTCAGGAGTCAGAACAAGAAAGTGGGGGATTCAGACCCGCCACTACGAAAGTTGACCACCAAATCTATGATTTGGAGGGGGTGCAAAAACGCCGCTTATTCATCCACTTTTTCGTGACGCTCGTAGACTCGCTATCGCTGCGCTATCAGAATTCAATTCTGAATTCTGGCTCCTGACTCCTGAATTCTGTTTAATAACTTCGTCTCGCTTAAGGGAATTGGTTGTGGAAGTTAACGGCGCGTTGAGCAAATGAGTGAAGGTGATGCTTATGAAGCCCTTTAAGCCTTGGCAGGTTCTACACCTAGAACTGAGTCAAAAATTCTCCAAGTTACCCTTAATACCTGAGTTTGGGGGACTTTATGTGGTGTTTTGGTGGCAAGGCGTTCCTCTTGGTCATCAAGAGATATTAGCTGCCCAGTTACCAATGCCTGCTACGCAACTAGCTAATCTGGCTGTACAAACCATCGCTTTGGCAGTTGGCGATCGCCTTTTTAGCTCCAGTAGCAAAACATCTAAATTGTCTAAACTGGAAAACTTCCAGTTTCTTATGGCATTAAAGCAACCTCTCAAAGAACTCCAGGAAACTTGTTCGCAACCTGTAAGTGCTACTGTTTCTGTAGTCGTCTGTACGCGCAACCGACCAGAGGAGTTGGCAAGATGTTTGCGATCGCTGCAAAATTTATCCCGACCTCCCCAACAGATTATAGTTGTAGATAATGTTCCAAATTCGGATGCTACACATCAACTAGTTGCTCAATTCTCCGATATTCAATATGTCTTAGAACCACGTCCTGGGCTGAGTGTAGCCCGCAATACTGGCATTTCCCACAGTATCGGCGACATCATAGCCTTTACCGATGATGATGTCGTGGTTCATCCTAATTGGATTGCACGATTGCAACAAGGCTTTCAAAACCCAAAAGTCATGGTAGTCACCGGGTTAATGCTACCTGCGGAACTAGAAACAGAGGCACAATTAATTTTTCATAAAGGTGCTAATGGTCCAAGTTGGGGATACCGCACTGTTACCTTTGATCCTCAGTTCTTCACCGAGATGAAATCTCAAGGTGTCCCGGTTTGGCAAATTGGTGCTGGAGCTAACATGGCATTTCGACGTCAGGCTTTTGATCTGGTAGGGTACTTTGACGAACGTCTCGGAGCAGGGGCTTCTGGATGTAGCGAAGATTCCGAATTCTGGTACAGAATTCTTGCAGAAGGCTGGCTTTGTCGCTACGAACCAACGGCTGTGATTTATCATTACCATCGCCGAGACATCGATAGCTTAAAAGACCAAGCATATCAGTATATGCGGGGACATGTTGCAGCGCTTTTAGTGCAGTTTGCTAACTACAAACACTGGGGCAATATCCGCCGTCTTTTTTTAGTTTTGCCAATTTACTATTACCAGCGGTTTTTACAAGAACTTAAAACAGGCTTTCAATTCAGACACAGTTCCCTCCTCGCAGAAATTTCTGGATGTTTAGCAGGGGTGAAATTTTACATGGATAACCGTAAGGTTGCAGCTTTTCAAGCCCTCCCCAGTCAGCCAAAACATAACCACATAACAAAAAAAGTTAAGTTATAAATATAACCATGTCAAATTCTTATTTAACTTGGTTGTTTGAGTTTATTAATTCTACTTTTTATTCTCCAGTAGATGTGTTTAAGCAAGCTTTAAAATTTGCACTTAGATGCGGCAATCTGGAATTTGCAGATATCGCCATCACCTGGGCTTTTGTGCGCGGTAAATGGGTAGGCAAAGCTTGAATGCTCTGCATGGAAGTTCAAGAGCGGCAAGCTTTATTAGAATGTGCCAAATTAGCTAATGCAAAAAAATAAAAATATCGTTTATTAATTACCAATTCTAATTATGTTAACTTTATCATCCAAGCAAAATACAGCTGATAAGACACCTTTAGAAAAGTTTCTCGCACATAATCCTTTCCCCGAACCACTCACCCAAGGCTTTTTTTATCGGGAAAAAATGCGTGCTATTCATAACATTGCTCCCAACCAACCATTACAAATAATTCTCGAAATAGGTGGTGGACAAAGTGGCTTAAGTGCCTTGTTATATCCACAAGCACAAATTACCAACTTAGACTTAAATCCCGAGTATGCTCAAGCTCCCTGCAACCAACAAGAACGGGTATGCTTTGTCTGTGGAGATGCAACTGCTTTACCTTTTGAAAATAACTCCTTTGATGCGGTGACAATGTTCGACCTTTTAGAACACGTCCCAGATCATCAAAAGGCAATAACAGAGGCTTTGCGAGTGCTGCGACCAGGTGGTTTTATTTTGATTAGTACTCCCAATGAAAATTGGCGGTTTCCCTACTACAAATTTATGAAATCCATCTGTCCTAGTGAGGCAGAAATTATGGCAGAATGGGGTCATGTCCGGCGTAGCTATACTTTGACAGAACTTCAGGTTTTGATAAGTTTACCCTGTCAGGAGTATGCCACGTTTATCAATCCCCTCACAGTACTCGGTCATGATATTTCATTTTCACGGTTATCTCACCGTCAGCGTCAATTTTTGTGTAAGATGCTTAGTCCTCTGACATGGCTAAGTTATTACCTGCACCAGCCGCACTCAATGGGTACAGAAACCGCATCGGTTTGGCAAAAGCATGAATAATCAGTTACAATCGACAATCGCTTTGCTACACTGGGGCGATTTAATCGAAGACTTTTTGGACACCATCGGGGTTTCGTTTGAGGCTTTTTGTAACGAGATGACAGGTGGCTGGATGTTTGGTTACATCAGTGCTTTGAAACTAGCTGGTGTGGGGACGGTGCTGTTCTGTATTTCTGCTCGTGTTACTGAACCTATGCGCTATACCCACAAGGTTACAGGTGCAACTATTTGTGTGTTGCCTGCTCCCAAAATTTACCACGTTGCTCGGCATCATATACCCAATCCTTATGCTTGGAATCTCAACGAAGCAATTGGAGAAATTCATGGTATCCACCGCATCCTCTTAGCAATCCTCAAAGACATATCACCTTATCTGGCAACACCTCTAGTCGGACTGGCGCGGGAACTGCGGCACCAAGGTTGCCAAGCAATTCTCTGCCAAGAGTACGAATATGCTCGTTTTGATGTATGCGTACTCTTGGGAAAGTTAATCGGTTTGCCTGTATTTGCAACTTTCCAGGGAGGTGACTTTCAATTATCACGATGGGAACGTCCTTTGCGCCCTCTGACAGTGCGACTTTGTGCTGGTTTGATTGTGGCAACTCAAACCGAGGTGCAGCGAGTGCAGTCCTCCTACGGCATCCCGTCTGCAAAGCTAGCACGAATTTTCAACCCATTGGATGTCATAAATTGGCAGGCTATAGATCGTAGTGAAGCTAGAACGGCGTTGGATATCCCCCTTAATGCTCAGGTGGTAGTGTGTCACGGGCGTATTGATATACACCGCAAGGGTCTGGATATTCTCTTGGATGCTTGGAAGCAGGTATTGAGCGATCGCCCTGAAAGAGACTTGTGGTTGCTACTTGTAGGAACAGGCAGCGATGCCGCCAAGTTACATCAACTGATTGGCGAAATGCAACTACATAGGGTGCTGTGGGTAGATGAATATGTGCGCGATCGCACTGTAATTCAACGTTACCTGTCGGCTGCTGATGTTTATACTCTCCCCTCCAGACACGAAGGCTTTCCCGTAGCTCTTATCGAAGCTATGTCCTGTAGCTTACCTGTGGTAGCGACTGACGCGCCCGGAGTGCCTGATATCCTAGAGGGCGGTGAGGCATCGGGTGGGTTGGTAGTGCCGCGTGGCGATGCTATGGCACTGGCTTTAACTCTAGGTCGTATCTTAGACAACCAGGCTTGGGGGCGCGAACTAGGTAAGCTTGCCCGATGTCGGGTGGTGGAGTGCTTTTCTTTGGAGGCAATTGGTAAGCAATTGCGTGACTTTTTGTTCAGTTGATAATCTGTCTTACCTCTTAGAACTGAATCTGTAATTTTGTAAGTTTGTTACTCAGCAACGCGATTTGGTGAGATCAGCCAAAAAGGATGCGATCGCAGATGAGGACATTGAATCAGAGCAAAGCCAAGGTTAGAACTTTAACCTAAAAATTGAGTTAGTTGAGCTTGGTCAAACCCCAGAACAAGCCCAAAAGCTGGAAAAGGAAACTACTACCTTGAATTGGGTATAACCCGTATGCTCTATGCCTTCAAGTCACTTTTCTAGATTTTACAATATAAGTAAGACATAAAAATAACGCTTCAATTATATGAAAATACTCTCATCAGAACTAGTACATTTGGGATTTGGCAAATATGTGCGTTCTGACCAAGTGACAGCAGTTATACCAATAGAAGAGGAGCGGGGCCCAGGCCGACGAACCTTTGTTCACGTTCAAGGGCAAAACGATCCAATTATCGCCTCTCGTGCTGAAGATACCATCGTGCGTGATTTGGTACAGGAACCACGCGAAGTTACCCAAGCTCGTCAGCAGCAGGAAATTCTTCAAGATTTATTGGTTAATTTAGCTAATGTTAATTCAACTGTGCGGCGAATTAACCGTGATGAAGGCAGTTTGGATCTTGATTTGTTAGAACGACGAATTAAGCAAGTCCTGGAAAATTAATTGTAGAAATCAGCAAACTAAATAACGGAGAAAGATATTGCTGAATACCATTACAGACCAAGTTTCAGTATCAGATACACAAACAAGATCGCCAAGGTTGTGGATACCTGAACGGGTACTGTTTACACCTGCTGCCCTAGATGAGGATTGGGGGCAGCAGATTCTTAAACGTGTGCAGTCACTCAACTTACCAATAGAAGAACTATCACAGAACCGCCTGAAGGGACTGCGCGGTGAATCTGAGCGTGATACTTACAACATCGCCAAGCGTACCTTAGCGGTAGTTACTGCACCACCCAGTTCTTTTAAATTGAGTCCCATCCCACCTTCTGCGGATTGGCAGTTTCACCTTGCCGAAGGTTGTCCAGCTCACTGTCAATACTGCTACCTAGCGGGTAGTTTGTCGGGGCCACCTGTCATCCGCGCTTTTGCCAACTTACCGCAGATATTAGAGAACTTAGCGAACTACGAGCAACAGGGTAAAAACACAAGTTTTGAAGTTAGCTGTTATACAGATCCATTGGGTATTGAGCATTTAACTGGAAGTCTTGCCGAATGTATCCGTTACTTTGGCACTCGTACCAATGCACATCTACGTTGGGTATCAAAGTTTGATGCTGTGGATGGATTACTCGATTTACCGCACAATGGGAATACTCGCTGTCGGATGAGTGTTAATGCAGCACCGATTTCTGGGAAGTTTGAAGGTGGCACGGCATCCGTAGCATCTAGACTGAATGCGTTACGACGGTTGGCGCTACCACAAGAGCGTGGCGGTGGCGGTTATCCAATAGGTTTGGTGATTGCGCCAATTATGCCGATAGATGATTGGCAGATGCACTATAGTCGTTTGTTTGACCAGATAAACAAGGCACTAGATTTTGATTGTAACCTTACCTTTGAGTTAATCTCCCATCGGTTTACACCTGGGTCAAAAGAAGTGTTACAAACTTGGTATCCGCAATCAAAATTAGAGATGGATGAGGCAAAACGCAGTGTCAAGCGTAATAAGTTTGGCGGGACGAAATACGTTTATGAGAAAGACACAATGAAGGCGTTGCGTAGCTTTTTTGAGAGTGAGATTAGTAGGCGCTTTCCAAATGCTGAAGTTCTTTATTGGACTTAGAAGAATACTTCGCTTAAATACAGTTTGAACTCTTAACCTACTCATTTGAGGGGCTGCCAGATCCCCGACTTTTCAAGAGCAGCCCCTCCCGTAGTAAAGCTACGGTGTACACACAAGTCTCTTGACCTGCACCTTTGTTGCATCGACCTGTAACTTTGTTGCATCAACCTGCACCTTTGTTGCATCAACCTGCACCTTTGTTGCATCGACCTGCACCTTTGTTGCATCGACCTGCACCTTTGTTGCATCGACCTGCACCTTTGTTGCATCGACCTGCAAAGATTAACCTACCCTATGTTAGGCAGTAACTTTAAAAGATTTGTGTGTACACAGTAGACATCTCCGAAAATGAATTGTTTTGACGTTGCAATGCAATGAATGTAGAGACGTTGCAATGCAACGTCTTTACAAGGGTTTCAGGTAACGCATAATTAATTTCACCAGATGTCTAGTAGCCCACCAAAAGCGGGATAATTTGGGCAGATTACAGGCGGCGTTATACATTAATAAGTGTATCTGCAATACCGGACTTGTTCTGGCTTAGTCTCAATAGCAAAGGTTTGGAGATGTTTACTTTATCAGAAACTTCTATCCTGGCGGCAATCCTACTGGTAGCTTTAGGCATTTTAGGCTGGGGCTTTTATCGCGCCAGACCTTTTGGTAAACTGGGAATCTTAGCCTGGTTACAGTCGGTGGTGTTGATGACTCCCTGGCTCCTGTTTTTTGGATTGTTTGCCGCAGGGATTTACATCAATATAGCGGGTATATTGTTCTTAGTGGTGACATCTGCCGGATTGTACATCTACTTGGGCAGACAGTTACGCCAAGCTGGGCAAGATGCCATCCTCAAGCAACGCGCCACAGAAAGACTCGCTGCGGCTTCTTCACTTGAAGCAAATTCCCCACAACCAAAAGTAGCAGAACTGAAACCGGAGATCCCACCGATACCAGAAGAAGACTTGAATGCAGTTAAAGGTATCTTTGGTATCGATACGTTTTTTGCTACAGAAACGATCGCTTACCAAGATGGAGCCATTTTCAAAGGCAATTTGCGGGGAGAACCAGAAGAGACTCACAATCGTCTAACTGCAAGTTTACGGCAACGCCTTGGCGATCAATATCGCCTGTTTTTAGTGGAAAATACAGACGGCAAACCAGTGGTAATCGTTCTACCGAGTCGCAATGATCCCCGGCCGATTAGCTTATCGCAAAAAGCTTTTGCAGGTATTCTGTTGATAGCGACCATTGCCACAAGTTTAGAAGCTGCGGGATTACTGCTGAATTTTGATTTCTTTGACAATCCACGGCGGTTTCAAGAAGCTTTGCCCATAGGCGCTGGGATATTTGCGATTTTAGTAGCTCACGAAATCGGTCATTGGTTACTTGCCGGGCGTCATCAAATCCGCCTTAGCTGGCCTTTCTTTCTACCGGCTGTGCAAATTGGTTCCTTTGGTACAATTACCCGCTTTGAATCTCTGTTGCCCAACCGCAAGGTATTATTTGATATCGCCTTGGCAGGGCCAGCCGCAGGTGGTATTGTTTCTTTGTTAATGCTGGTGACGGGCTTGGTGCTTTCTGGCCCGGGTAGTTTATTTCAATTGCCAAATCAGTTTTTCCAAGGGTCAATTTTGGTGGGAAGCTTGGCGCGAGTTGTCCTCGGTTCGGCGTTGCAATCATCCCTAGTAAGTGTTCATCCCTTAGTGATAATTGGTTGGCTGGGGTTAGTAATTAACGCTTTGAACTTAATGCCCGCCGGACAACTTGATGGTGGACGCATTGTTCAGGCGATTTATGGACGCAAAACCGCAGGACGAGCAACAGTAGCAACTTTAATTTTACTAGCGCTAGTGTCTCTCGGTAATACTCTAGCCATGTACTGGGCGATCGTGATTTTCTTCTTGCAACGGGATCAAGAACGCCCCAGTTTGAATGAAATCACTGAACCCGATGATGCTAGAGCCGCTTTAGGGCTTTTGGCTCTATTCTTGATGATTACTACGCTTCTACCCTTAACTCCCGGCTTGGCTGGGCGTTTGGGAATAGGATAGAGAGACGCGATTAATCGCGTCTGTACAAGAGTTGGAAGAATTCTGCCCATCTCCCCACTCCTCACTCCCCACATTTCTACGGTTTCCAACCTGCTAGTAAATTCGGGTAAGCCGTTGGTGTGGGGAAAATTTTCTGGAAGGCAGTTTGACGCTCTTGGGGCTTTTCTTTGCTCATGTTCCAGAGGGTTTCATAGAAAAAGAAAGAGACTCCAGCGAAATTGCGATCGCGTACTTTTTGCACTTGTGTCTGAATCTGCTGCATTGGCACAGATCGATTTTTTAACCCAGCCAAAATGCCTATACTCACAGGAATATGGCTCTTGGCTGCTTTCACTTCTGGATATTCTAATTCGCTGATAAAAACATTCAAGTCATCACGATATATCTGCAAAACTAAGTCTTCAATAATTCCCATCCGTTCCCACTTCTGCCAGTCTGCTAAAGAGAAGTCATAGGAAAAACGTTGAGGATTAGGAGCAACGGAAACTAGGCAATTTTTTTTAGTAGCTTTAATAGCTGTAAATACCCGTTTCATAAACTCGGTGATTTTATTAGCTCTCCAACTCACCCATTCTGGATCTTGAGGGTTTTTCGAGGGAGCTTTACCACCGTGTTCTTTTTTGTAAAGTGCCACTGTATAGGCATCGTAACCTAATTCTGATGGTAAGCCAAAATGGTCATCAACTTGAATACCATCGATATTATAGTTTCTAACAATTTCAACGATTAAATCTTGAATAAACTGTTGTACTTCTGGGCGAAAGGGATTTAGCCAAACGCGATTATATATGCCGTCTTTGACAATCCGAGTTCCATCACTGCGACTGGTGAGCCATTGGGGACGATTTTTAGCTAATAGAGAATCTGCTGGTGCCATGAAGCCAAATTCAAACCAGGGAATTACTGTTAAGCCTTTTTGATGTCCCACATCGACAATTTCTTTAAGAATATCTCGCCCTTTTAATCCGGGTGTGGGATCGAGCGATCGCCCAATAACTTTGGCTGCAACTTTGCTAGGATACAATGTATATCCCCAATTCCAAACCGCCGGATATATGGTGTTAAAATTGAGTTCATCAAGGCGTTGCAAAGATCCCTTGAGGCGATCGCGCTCAAATAACACATCACTATCAATATTTGTTAACCACACTCCCCTTAACTCAGATTTTGGCGTTGGCGGCAGATTAATTTGAGCGTTTAAGGGGAACGATAGCATCACCGTAGCAACTACACTCAAGCTAGCTATAACGGCAAAAAAAAGAGACTTTCTGCTTTGGCGAATATTCCACCAAGAATGAAACTCAACACACCACTTGACAAACCTTTTCATCATTTAGTTACAAACATAATCAAATTATGAGCAATCAGCATGAATAGCGATCGTTTCGATTGTAAGCGCTAAAACAATCGCTATTCATAGAGAGGTTTCTTATTTGGCGCTAGCTATAATATCATTCCAGGCTTTGACTGATGCTTGTAAATTCTTTGGTAGGTTATTTCGAGAAATATCGTTATACTGAACCGTACCTTTTTGGCTGGTAAGAGTATAAGTGATAAAATCAGCAGCACCACTGGGGGCTGGGTAACTCAGATTCTTGAATTTACTAAATTGAAAACGTTCTAGCGATCGCACAAATTGTTGCACCTGTTGCACAGAAACGCGGCGAACACTACGCTCAGAATCATTTGCATCACCAATCCGCACCCGAATCAATTGTCCATCTTTGAGTAAAACAGTCTCGTAAGTTCTACCAGCAAAACCACCACTGGAAATTTGCCGAAATACTATATGTCCAGCTAATGGTGGTGGTAACTCGCTGGCTGGAATTCGTACCGGGGTTAGTGGACTTGAGCTAGCCTTTTCATTTAGCCTGAGTGTGGAACCTGTTTGATTGGTATGATAAACCAAGGTTTGTTCATCTTTGCCTACAACCACTCGCCAACCTGGTACCAAAGCTTCGGTACAGAATTCATCAGCGTTAGCTAATTCTAAACAGCCATTTTTCCAAGTTTGCTGTTGAAATTCAATGATTCTTAGCTGAGAAATTGGCTGTTGCAAACGTTTGGAGGCGGCTTGCAAAACAGCATTTTTTACAGATGTGGGTAATTTATTTTGTAGATTGTTTGCTAAAGCTAAAGGTAGCGATCGCTTATTGTTACGGTCTAAATCTTGCAGGGCTGCGTTAGCTACTGGACGTGGCAAATGGTTTAGTTTAATATTGTCTTTGAAAATTTCATTGCTTGTTTCTAGCGATAACTTTGCAGTAGCGCCTGTAGCACTTTTGATAAATGTTAAACTGCTAGGAACAAACAAAATTCCAGTCAAAATCAAAACAGTGAAAATTCGCACTTGATTGGGGTTAAAGTAGTCTTTCAAGATTAATTTCATAATAAGATTTAGTAAAGAGTTATAGAACTCATAAATAGTATCCAGCCAATAATATATAATAGAGTATACAATTCTAAAACTTCACAAGTTGGAATTAATTTAGTACCTGTTTTCTAAAACAGATATAAAGACAGACGCTGATGTAATGATTGTTTGTTCCTTATAACGATTCTCATTTGAATTAGGGACACAGCATTTGCGTGTCTCTACGATCTGATAAAATATGTTGCCCGACAGCGTGTAATACCAATTCTCCAAAAGGAGGCAACAGATATAAATCACGAAAGTCTTACTGCATCTAAGTTTCTTAATTGCGTACAGCCCTGCGGGCATGAAAACAGCCAAGCGGGGCGTTAGCGTTCGCGTAGCGTCTCGTAGAGAGGAACGAGCATCATTGCGTTAGCGTAGCGGGGCATTCGCTTTTAGCGTCTCCAAGAGTTGCCCATTGCGAATTGGTATAATAGCTTTTGCCTCACCTTCGTAAGCGAGAGTTCAATAAAAGTAATTTTAGATAAAGAATGCTATAGAACCGTAGTGGAGATTTTGCTCGACTCAAACTTAACGGATACAAGATTTTGCAAGTAATCTCAGGCAATATTAAGCGCTAATCGCTTGTTGTTCAGCTTCAACGAACTGATTTTGAGGTACATCAAATCTAATAGTACTAGCTGCCCAGTCTTTTAAATCGGGTGCTAGCCAAACTAGCTTACGCAGAATTTCATCATTGATCCACAACACCAACGGAAACTGGAACTCTTTCCGAAACTGATTTCGCATAATATTGGTACTGATGATTAGTTGGTTAATTTCTATTACAGATTCTAAACCCCGTACCATCAAAGCTTCGGGTTGAGTAGCACCAATCGCAGTTGTAATAGCTGTATACAATGTGTTAGTTGCAGGTGAAAGCAGGATTTCGTGGATATCTGTTGATGAAAATTCTGTTAACACATTCAGCACTTGCTGCTGCCTTTCAATACTGTTACAACAAGCTAATATCAGTGAGAACTCCCCACCTGAAACCATTATTGACCTTGCCAGCCTTTTAGTGGCTGCTGTGCTGTTAGCTGTGCCGTTTTCCGAATTACTTAAGCTGATCATAAAAAAAATCCTACTTTGAATTTTAAAAATATCTGACCAATATTCAGTTATTTTACCCTGTGTACTTTTATTCAAAAGTGTTAAACCAGTAATTTCCCTAAGGTTTTTGTCTAATATCAATTATAATACTACGTATTATTTTCTAAGGATATAGGATATTCTGTATTATCCCACACTTAATAATTAAAGGATAATGTAAAGGTAGTACTAAAATCATGTAAGTAAAAGATAATGCAAGCATAAAGAAGCAATTGGCAAATTAAAATTGTAATTATCACTGTATTCATAGATTTTGGCATCTTCCGATAGTTAAGTAATTATATTTTAATATAAAGTTAAAAAACTGCTCAGTATAAGCTTAACAATAAACATTGGGAAGTGGGAAAAAGTTAACTAGCAACTGGTTTACTGTCGCTTATAGTAAGCTTTTTCCGTTGCTAAACCATTTCGGGGCGGGTGTAGAGTGGGAAGTAGCGAAATGGGAGCAGCCCAAAATGCGAAAATCTTCCTCTGTAAAGATTAACTCATCCGTTTGATAGAACTGTAAATTGAAGATGTCGCTTCGTTAGTCAGAGGGCACGGAATTGTTAGCTTTCTAAAATCAGTTCAGAACTAAAAAAAGTCAAGGGCAAAACCATGTAAACACTTAATTTTTTTGTAAACTAATCAGGAGTGCCACATCATGCAATTCAAAGACCGGAGGTTTGCAGGTCAAGTTTTGGCTAAGAAGTTAGCCGCTTATACTAACCGCCCAGATGTTTTGGTATTAGGGCTACCAAGGGGTGGTGTGCCTGTTGCCTTTGAAATTGCCAAAGCATTAAATGCTCCAATAGATGTTTTGGTGGTACGTAAATTGGGTGTGCCCGCTCAAGAAGAACTAGCTATGGGAGCGATCGCTTCTGGTGGAGTGCGGATAGTCAATGAATATATAATCAGCTTGGTGAAGATATCCGATGAAGTAATTGCTAGGGTGGCAGTGCAAGAAGAACGGGAGTTAGAGCGGCGAGAACGGCTTTATCGTTCAAATCGCCCCTTGCCGAATTTACAAGGACACACGATTATTTTAGTAGATGATGGTTTAGCCACGGGTTCAACTATGTGGGCTGCTGTCGTGGCTGTGCGAAAGCAGCAACCCGCTCAGATTGTGATTGCTGTACCTGTCGGCGCACCCGAAACTTGTCATGAGTTAGAAGCTAAGGTAGATAAAATTGTTTGTATCTTGACACCTAGCCCTTTCCAAAGCGTTGGTCTTTGGTACGAAAACTTTCCCCAAACTACGGATGAAGAAGTCTGCGATTTACTCGCAAAAGCGCCAGGAGGTACTTCTTGCTGGGGAGAGAACCCCATCCATACATATTAGACCTCTTGGCAAAAGTGCTTTTTGCACTCTTGGGGAAAAGGGTTCATGTTAAAGGGGAAAAGGACGATACAGAAGTTTTTCCCCTTCCCCCCGCCCCTTATCCCCAGAGGGGGCCCCACCTTCCCCTTTTCCCGACTTATGCAAGAAGTCTATTGAGGAATTCTTCGAGAGTGAGCAACTAAAGAGTTGCTGTAGTCATCGCCATGAGTTTAGTATCATTCCCAATCTGCTACAATTTCTATCTTTTATATTTTCTGCTGAGATAAATCCATTAAATTTGCCAGCTTGTAAACTACCCGCGCTCCGACATTACCATCCCACTCACCATCACCGACTTCGCAGATATCAAAACCAATAATTTTTCTTCCACTATTGACTAATTCCCGGAATAGGCAAAATGTTTGCTCTAATTCCAACCCACCTGGAACAGGAGTACCTGTACTTGGACAAAGTTTGGGATCTAGACCATCTGCATCAAAGCTAATGTAAACAAACTCAGGTAAATGACTGATAATTTCTCGGCATAAATCAATCCAAGTTGTTCCAGAGTAAAGCTTTTGTTTAATGGCTGGGTCGTAATATGCAATAATGCGACTATCAGATTGGTCAATCATTTGCACTTCATCATGACTAATATCGCGCAAAGCTACCTGCACTAGCTTGGAAATTTGCGGTATTTTCATCGCATTAAACATAATAGATGCATGAGAAAACTCAAATCCCTCATACGCATCACGTAAATCTGCGTGGGCATCAAGGTGCAAAATGCCATAGTTTGTGTACTTAGCTGCTAATGCTTGGAAATAACCTAACGGCGAACTGTGATCCCCACCAATGACTGCAACTCGCTTACCATTATTAATTGCTTGCTGGCAATTTTCAAACAGCCATTGATTTACCTGTTGACAAACTTGATTAATTTCTCTGAGGACAGGTGTTAAATCTGGTGTATCTGAGAGTTGTTTACCTTGGGCTAATCGTTCAATAATTTTTGCTGCCAAGGCGCGGTAATATGTATTCTTCTCTAAAATATCTTGGGGAATTTCCACCATGAAAATTCCCTGCTTCCAACCATCAGGGTTATCAAAATCGAACAAATCTAGTTGAGTCGAAGCATCGAGAATTCGTTGTGGACCATTAACAGTGCCTGCGCCATAAGAAACAGTGACTTCCCACGGCACACCAAAGACAATCAGGTTTGCAGACTCATAATCGCAGGGCAAACCCAAGAGGTTGCCATTTACTTCACCGATGCCGCTAGGATTGTAGTCTTGTAGTTGATTACTCATCGATTATCTTCTGGATTTACGTGGATAGACAGCACGCCGCCTAGTGGACATCTGCATTGTAATAAAAATTTTTCCCAGACGGTAAACTACAGCGCCTTTATTACTTGGTCGTAATTGCGGCGATACACTTGTTGGGTGTACTCCTGCCATTCTTTGTCTGATGAGTGGGGCGATCGCTTTAATGTTGCCTGTTGCACGTATGCCATCAAAGGGCGACGAAGACACTCATATTTCTCAAAGGCTTTGGCTATAGCTTGGAGATCATCCCAGTTATTCTCCTCAGCAATTTTAGTGATGAGCGTTGTAACTACTAATGCATCTTCAAATCCTTGATTAGCTCCTTGAGCCATGAAGGGAGGCATTCCATGTGCTGCATCGCCAACTAATACGATTCGCCCCATACTCCAGGCTGGTGGAATTTTGGCAGGATCAGCTTCAGTATTAAGGTCAATTGGGTTAGAAACTTGTAGAGAATCCGAAATAGTAGCACGGTGAATGTAGTATGGACGCTGCTGCATCTTGTCAAAAGGAGATATACGCACTAATTGCTTGAGCGCATCAGGAAAACCTGCTTTCTCCAATTCCTGCAAAGCTAAGTCAATTAAAGAACTTCCAGACTTTCCTTGCAATGAGTCTAAAGGCAAAGCAAGATGTATTATGTACCCAAGTTCACCCGTTGGTCTGCGAAATAATATTATCCTGATGTTATTTATACAAACAGAGTTTTCAGATATTTCATCATTAGTGATTGTTACAAGTGGTGAGTTTTGAAAGAAATCTTCTTCTAGTTTCGTGCATAGTTCCTTTTGTACTTCAGATATTTCTCTACAAAATATAGCTGCAAACCCAGAGTATTCAGGTTGGGCAAAATCATGATATTGAGTATCTGTGTAAAGCAGCCTACGAACTGTAGAATTAATCCCGTCTGCTGCAACAACTAATTTAGCTCTAATCGATTTTGTTTCTAATTCTTGGGAGGTAATATCTGAGTTTTGGAGCTGTATATCATTATTTTTCTGCCCCTCTGCCCAATACGCGTAGGGGTTGGTTTCTATTCGTGTGTCACCTACACAATCTATGCGGATACAACCTTTTTCCGGCTCATTCACAACATTAATACAACGGTGATTAGCTTTAACTCGGTCTTCTGAAATTAGCTGTCTGAGGGTTGTCTGCAAATTATACCAAGAAATTGACACTCGACCCTCGCCATATTCTTTAAACCAGTCATCAAAACTAAGTGAAATTGAATTAATTATCTTCCCCTGTAAATTTTTATAAATCCATTGAGGTGAAACCTTTGCAGGTTGTTGCTTTTGAACAGATTCGACAGTTTCGTGGTCATTCGACTGCTTGGGATTCAATAAGCGAAGTCCAGTTTTTTTGACTTCTTCGTAAGCATTAGGATCTAAGTATTTGAGAGCTTGTAATCCATTGGGGAGAAGATCCACTGTTTGTCCAACTTGACGAAAGGCGCGAGTTTGATCGATGACAAGGACATTTTCAATACCACGTTTACGTAAGCCAATAGCAGTTGCTAACCCAACAGGCCCAGCGCCAACTACTACAACATCGTAGATTTCTTGAGGATTAGAAGAGGAGATAACAGACGCGGCTAAGGTATCAGCTTTAGTTGATGTGTTTGTATGTGTATGAGGACTTGATTTAGTTTCTAGCATCTTTTTTATATACAATAATCTTGGATAGAAGCTGGGCCATATGGAAACCTATAACCCTTAATTTACATAGGATCAGACAACAATATTAAAATCAAATACAAAAAGTTAGATATTTTGCCGTGTTGAATGCGATCGCAGTCTGTCTAGATGAGTGTCAAAAATAATTTCATTTTTTTGGCAATGGTCTTGAAGCACGTTAAACTCTTAAGAAGTTAAACTACTAAAAAATTCAAGTTAAGGATGGATTTATATGCGCTTACCAATTGCAATTACTGCCATTTTAGTCGCGTCTCTAGGTTTGAGTACACCTGTAATATCTCAACCTCCTATACAGGTAGCTCAAAAACCAGCGTCTAATAGTTTCGCTTTAGAACAATTTAAGACTAATTCTCGATTATGGAGAAATAAAAGAATCTATAACTATCGCTATGAATTTACTAGAAGTTGCTTCTGTTTCCCCAAAGCCACAGAACCAGTGATTATTGAAGTGCGTAATGGAGTCACCACTTCCATTACTTATAAATATAGTAAAAATCCAGTAGATACAGGGTTATTTGAAAAATACAATACAATTCCTAAACTCTTTAATATCATTAGAAATGCGTTCATTCAAAGAGCAGACAATTTGACTGTACAATATAACCCGACACTTGGCTATCCTACTCAAATTAACATTGATTATGATAAGCAAAAAACTGATGATGAAATATTCATTACAATTAGTAATCTGCAACAAATCAAGTAAATATAGCTAACGAAAACATTCATATAATAGTAATAGAAAATTATTGATTTGTCGAAAAAGGCTAGTTCAGCCATTTTCTATCTAAAAGTTGGGGCAGCAAAATCAAAAATATTGAAATATAACAACCTGCCCCTTAATTTAACTAGTTTTCCATCAGCAAATATTTAGGGGGGTTGCTTTTGTTATTTTGTAGAAGTAATATCAGGTTCATTGGTATCAACTTAAGTTCAAACTTTTAATCCACCTCTCAATCCCTCCGTGGTTGCGGGGAATTCGGGGCCCCCTCTGGGGATTAGGGGCAAGGAGACATGTCATTAACAAACAGAGTTATGAAATTTTCTTAGTGGGGATTTATTGGATTGTCAAAAACAGTGTCATCGCTTTATGTATGAACCCTAATAAAGTACTTCAAAATTGCTAATTGTAGTAAATACTCCAGCATCGGCAGCTAGATTACCGATATTAATTTGGGTTGGATAACCAAGTTGTGGGTTGTACACTACAGTTAACTCGGATTCTCCACTATTAATTGTATTCCGAATCAAAGTAAAGAGTTTAGAAGTTGTACTATATTGTTGTAATAGCTTTGGATCTACTCGCTTACCAGTTTGAGCATTCGTGATAGATTTTGTGATGCCGTTACGTACTTCAATGATTACTGGCCCTCTAAAATCGGGAAGACAAAAACAATTATTGCTAAGTGTATAGCGATAGTTGTTAATTTTTTTCTGGTTCCACAATTGGCGATTAATTCTTAGCTGTGTTAAGTTCGAGTTATTAATCTCTGCTTTTGCTCCATTCGTAGGAGGCACAGACATTACTGGAGCGTTCAAACTCAAAAATGCTACTAAGATTGCACCAATAGCAATAGGTAAGCGCATATCAATCCTTTGTTGATTAACGTTGAGTTATAGTTTCAGTGTGACTAAATAGGATTCCAGAGAGTTGAAATCACTTTTATTTGACACAGTTTATTTATATAGAGAATCCCCAAGCGCTCGTAACAGCAGGAATATTCTCTACTACAAACTGAAAAAATCCCATAAAACCATACAATACTATTCACCTCAAATTTTGTGTTTTATGCAAAAAACAAATAATTAACTTAGAAGCCAGGATCAGGTAAACTCCAAAACCTTAGACTAGATAAAACTTTCAGGAAATTAAATGTTCATTTATATAGTAATGATAATCATTTTAAGGCATAAGTGAGAGACGGATACAGCCGAAGATAAGCTAATTTATATTTTGTGAAAAGAATTAATTTATTTTATCATTACATCAAATTTTACAATTATCTAGTAAGAATAGCTATACCCATATAGTAATTGCTCTAGTAAGAGCAACTACTTATAAAATGCTGTTAGAAATTGAAATTCTATGAGAAAAATTATCGTTGGGGTGATGGGGCCTGGAAAAAATGCGACAGTAAATGATTTACAAAATGCTTATACACTAGGTCAACTTATTGCCAAACAAGGATGGATTTTACTCACAGGTGGTAGAAATGTAGGTGTAATGGATGCAGTAAGTAAAGGTGCAAAATCTGCTGAGGGTTTAACTATTGGTATTCTTCCTAGCGATAATCAAGATAGTATTTCTTCTTCAGTAGATATTGCTATTTTCACAGACATGGGAAATGCTAGAAATAATATTAATGTTCTCACTAGTGATGTGGTAATTGCCTGCGGTATGGGTGCAGGAACTGCTTCAGAAGTCGCCTTAGCTTTGAAAGGAAATAAGCAAGTAATTTTGTTGACTAATGATGAAGAAAGTAAGATTTTCTTTAAAAAGCTATCAACAGAGAATGTTTATATTGTGGAGAGTGTGGAGCAGGCGATCGCTAGTGCCAAAACAATCTTATACTAATTCGTAATTTGTAATGTTTAAGTCCAGTTAGTTATAGCTAATTGAATTGTTGTTCTAGAGCGCATACGGCTTGCTCACCAGACCAAAAAAGGCCATGCACAGTAGCTGAATTGGTTGGATGTTAACCCTCGCCAGCAAAGTATACTCTTTCTGTGCCGACCACCAACGCGATCGCTAGCTTCCAATACCGTAACATTGTATCCCTTAGTTTTTAATAGCCGTGCAGCACTTAACCTCTCTGTAACACCCTGCACAAACGCACTTCTGCCTTCTGAATGACAGTTTTACTAAACAGATATAAATCATGAAAGTCTTACTGCATCTAAGTTTCTTAATTGCGAATGGGCGAAAAAGCGAATTGGTATAACTGGCGACCAGTCTTTTATCATTGGTAGACTTTGTTTTTATCTCCCGACAAAATGACCGAACCGGGAATATTATGCGCTGTTATAACTTGCATCATACTATGTGGTCTATTTATTTAAAGATTTAATGTATAAATGACTGAAAATTATATTTTTTTTGCTAAGATTTCTTCTTTATGTAATATTTCAAAAAATTTACACGAAAATAGGCCTAAACATATTCAAACTTTAAGTTAATCAGTGTAAGCTAAGTAGGTAGACATAAATAAACCTAACTATGTAACTAAATACAAAAAGCTTTAAGCTCTTGTCATTGCTTGGCTTTGTTGCGTACCCTTATCTACGAGAGGCTGCGCCAACGGGAACGCCAGGGGCGAACGCGAGGACACATAAGTTATAAATTTTCTTACCCACTTAATGTAAATATGTTTCTCGCAAAACCATTTTAACCACTCGCACTAATTCCGTTCTAGGAGGTGTAATAAATTTAATGTACTTGTTTAAATAGGTGTTTAAAGAGACTAAACATGACTGTAAAAAGATTGAGTTTAGTAGCTTCTAAACAAGCCAAGCAATATTGTTGAAGTGAGATTTTTATTGACTAGTAAAATCTCAAGAAATCATGATGTACTTTATAGTTTTTCTCGCCTTTTGACTGTAGCCTGCCCAAAGCCAGCTTTTTAATCTTAAAGGCTACGGGCTGTAGACTGAAGCATAACCTACTCAATTGATTTTAATACCTTGCTTGGCAAAGGTGTAGATGCTTTACTTCAAAATTATTTTTCAACCTTTTGCTAAAAGCATGAATCTTGTCGCGTCCGAAGACACCTCAAGGGTTGATGCTTTGCGAACATTAGGGCTTGGTTAGGCAAACATCTAGCTAAAAAACATAGCATTCACATTAGTAATTGTTAAATCAAAATACCTTTTGATCAAAAAAACTCTTTTCTTCTAGGAAGTTTAGAGTTTCTTCGCACAATAAAAAAGTATCAACGAATACTTATTGTTAATTTTTTCAATTTAGACCAATAGCTAAATTTCGTCTTGGAGGTTAGAAAATGCCACCCGTGCTTTCTAGGGAAGATGTAGGCGAAAGGCTCTTGTACACCTTGGGTGCAAAGCTTTCAGACAAAGAATTACAAAACTTCTTGGCAACAATGGAAATTGTGGAGCCACCACTAGCAAAGCAGTTCTGGCAATCTGCACAGACGAATCCTGGTATCTATATTATCCTTACAGGTAAAGTCCGACTGTTAGATAGCTCTGAGAATTTAATTACTACCTTTGGTGCATGGTCTGTTTTCGGTGAATTGACTCTTTTTCCTGAAGCTGACTTTAATCCTTATGTAGTCAGAGCTTCGACAAACTTAAAGCTTGGCTATTTTAAGCAAGATGCATTGCAAACATTGATAGATAAGTATCCTAATATTCGCGATCGCCTTTTTGCCCGTGCAGAACTTTGGGATTTACTATTGTTATGTCGCCAAACCTCACAATTACCGTGCCATACTTCACTTGTACCAGGGATGCTCAAAGCTTTATCTCTCTTTGAGCGACAGCATTTAGAAACTGGTCTAACTACGCAAGTATCGCAAGATTCTGAGTTATGGCTATTGTACAGAGGCCAACTGCGGCATTCTGAAGGTCATTTTTTGACACCAGGCAGAATCTTTGCCCAACCAAAACAAGGTAATTGGCAGGCAACTCAACCAACAATTGCTTACATTCTGAAAAAGGACTATTGGCAAACAGCACTAGAATACTTGCCGGAGTTAGGGAATTGGGGACTAGGGAGTGGGGAGTCGGGAGAGACGCGATTAATCCCGTCTGTAGTAAAAAGTAGGGAAAAAACTTCCCAATCTCCAAAATCCAAAATCATTCCTTTTCCCCAACAAGATCAGCAGTCACAACAACCAAAAAAAGCACGTTTTTACTTTCCCAGTCCACAGGTGCAAGTGGGGCATTGGTGGAGACGCCTGACTAAGAGCTATCCCTTCTATGCACAACAAAGCGCTGCCGATTGTGGCTCTGCTTGCTTGGTGATGATTGGTAACTATTGGGGCAAGCATTTTAGTATCAATCGCCTGCGGGATATGACCAACGTCAACCGCAGTGGTGCATCTCTAAAGGCTATGGCAGCAGCAGCAGAAAACTTGGGTTTTGCCACCCGTCCGGTGAAAGCCACTCTTGATAAATTAGCAGAACAACCTTTACCTGCAATTGTCCACTGGGAAGGCAACCACTTCATCGTTGTCTATGAAATCACTCCTAAGCGGGTGATTGTATGCGATCCGGCTCTTGGTCAACGCAGCCTGACAAAAGCTGGATTTCAAGCAGGTTGGAGTGGTTATGCATTGTTACTGGAACCTACAGCTTTATTACAAAATACTAAAAACGAAAGTACAAGCTTCTGGAAATTTTTTGAGTTAATCAAACCTCACTATCGGACACTATTAGAAATCTTTATAGCTTCGGTATTAATCCAATTATTTGGACTGATAACACCAGTATTCACTCAGTTGTTGCTCGATAGAGTACTTGTGCAACGTAGCGTTACAACCCTAAACGCTATTGGTTTGGGGATGATTATTTTTGGGTTATTTGGTGTGGCTGTCAACGCTGTACGGCAATATCTTCTATTTCATACTGCTAACCGCGTTAGTATCGCCTTACTCGTAGGTTTTATCAAACATACCTTCCGCTTGCCTCTTTCTTATTTTGAGTCGCGTTTTGTTGGGGATATAGTCTCACGTATCCAAGAAAACCAAAAGATTCAGCAATTCCTCACCGGTCAAACACTCTCCATCTTGTTGGATATGCTGACATTGGTGGTTTATTTGGCCTTGATGTTCTCTTATAGCTGGCGGATGTCATTATTCGTGCTATGTACTATACCACCATTTTTTATCTTGGCGCTGGCTAGCACAAGTATTTTGCGCCGCATCTCCAGAGAAGTTTTTAATGCAGGCGCTAAAGAGCAAAGCTATCTTATAGAATCCCTAAATGGAATTCGTACCGTCCGCTCATTGTCAATTGAACAGACTGTGCGCTGGCGTTGGGAGGAACTACTGAATGATTTGGTCAAAAAAGGCTTTAATGCTCAAATAATTGGAAATCATCTGCAAATTATTAGTGGCGTTATCCAAACTTTTGTAAATACTGCATTGCTATGGTATGGAGCAACCCAGGTAATTAATGGCGAACTAACGATTGGACAATTAGTTGCTTTCAATATGTTGGTGGGTAACGTCTTGAGTCCTTTCCAGAGGCTATCTATGCTGTGGAATCAATTGCAAGAAATCGTGATTTCCACCGAACGCATAAATGATGTGTTGGAAGCGGAACCAGAAGAAAACTTAGCAACTAAACCCCGGAAGGCGTTGGGTAAGCTGCGCGGTCACATTAACTTTCATAATGTCACCTTTCGCTATCACTCAGAAAGTGAGACTAACGTCTTAGAAAATCTTAACTTTGAAATCCAGCCGGAACAGATGGTTGCAGTGGTGGGGCGCAGTGGTTCTGGAAAAACAACTCTAAGTAAATTGATTTTGGGTTTATATCCACCAACAGATGGCAAAGTACTCATTGATGGTCGTGACATCACTAGTATTTCGTTGCGATCGCTCCGTTCTCAAATCGGCGTTGTAGATCAAGATACCTTTCTCTTTGGTGGGACTATTCGGGAAAACATTGCGATCGCTCATCCAAATGCCTCTTTAGAAGAAATTATCCAAGCAGCAAAATACGCCGGAGCCGATGAATTTATTCAAAAACTACCGATGGGTTACGAATCCGAAATTGGTGAAGGCGGCGGTATGCTTTCTGGTGGACAACGCCAACGCCTAGCGATCGCTCGTGCTTTGCTCGGAAATCCTCGGTTATTACTGTTTGATGAAGCCACCAGCCACCTAGATTCTGAATCAGAACGAATTATTCAAAACAACCTCAAAACAATTCTTCAAGGACGCACAAGTGTAATCATTGCCCATCGCCTCTCTACAGTCCGCAACGCTGATTTGATTCTAGTTTTAGATCAAGGTGTTTTGGTAGAAAGCGGTACTCACGACGAGTTAATCGCTAAAAAAGGTCATTATTACTATCTGAATCAACAACAACTGACTCAAGTCAGTTGAGATGGAATATTGGGCATTGGGAAAGACTTGTTGGAAGTTCTAAACTTTTGTCACCTTGTCCCCTTGTCCCCTCTGCCCCCCTGCCCCCCTGCTCCCCTACTCCCCACTCCCCACTTACTGTTATCGGAACTAAAACTATGCCATCTCCCAATAGATCATCCCCACTTCCTCAAGATCAGATAGATAAGTATCAAAATCACACACAGCAAGAGGAATCTGTAGAGTTTAACGAGCAGACAGAGGTAGAAAATGACAGTCAAGATTTGTACTACGGTACTGAAGCATTACTCAATGCTTTACCTCGGATTTGGACTCGTGGTTTGTTGTATGTACTCATAGCATTTGCTGGTTTGTTCTTACCTTGGGCCACTCTCTCGAAAGTAGATGAGACTGGTAGTGCTAGAGGACGTATAGAACCTAAAGGGGCAACTCAAAAATTAGATGCTCAAGTTGGTGGGACTGTTAAAGCAGTTATGGTCAAAGAAGGAGATACAGTTAGAGCTGGTCAGATTCTAGTAGAACTAGAGTCTGAAGTTTTGCAAACAGAACTACAACAAAGCATGAGTAAATTGCAAGGGCTACAAAATCAGCGATCGCAATTAGAACTGCTCAAAAATCAACTCTTAATTTCAACTAATCTCTTAGAACAACAAAATAAATCCCAAGAATTAGAAAAAATGGCTCAAGTTAACCAGGCGCAGCAAAACCTGGATGCCAAACTGAGTAGCCATAACCTCCAAAAGTTAGAAAAGCAAGCATTAGTTAAGCAAGCACAGCAGCAAATTTCTACCAATCGAGATGATCAAGAATCGGCTAAAAGCCGTTTGAGTATAGATTCTAAGCAAGTTCAACGTTTTAGCAAACTCGTTCATGATGGGGCAGTTTCTGATACCCAAATTGATGAACTCAAAAAACAAGAGCAAGAAAGCAAACGACTTTATAAAAAGTCTGTATCAGATATTAAACAAGCTCAATTGCGTTTAACCCAAGAGCTAAATAATTATCAAGTAACTATCAATACGTTGGAATCTGATATCAAACAAGCAAAACTCCGACTGCAAGAGGAACAAAGTAGTTATAAAAGTTTGATGCAAGCCGGGGAACTGGCTGTAATGAAAAATCAGGAACAGCTAAAAGACCTAGAAGCGCAAATAACAGCAGTACAATCAGAAATCGCTCAGACTAGAAGCCAGATTACATCTATAAAAGTTCAGATACAGCAACGAGTGGTGCGATCGCCAATTAATGGGGTGATTTTTGAATTACCCACCACGAAGCCGGGAGCAGTAGTACAACTCGGTCAAAGGATTGCCCAAGTTGCACCCAAGAATGCAGACTTCATACTCAGAGCTAATATGCCTAATCAGGATAGTGGTTTTTTGAAGCTAGGAATGCCAGTTAAAGTCAAGTTTGATGCCTATCCCTTCCAAGAGTATGGCATCGTACCAGGGAAAGTTGCTTGGATCTCTCCTGACTCGAAAATTACCCAAACTCCCCAAGGGAACATCGAAAACTATGAGTTAGAAATCACCTTAGATCAGCAGTATGTCGAAAATGGCAACAAACGTATCCCATTAGGTGCCGGTCAGACAGCAAACGCTGAAGTGATCATTCGCCAACGGCGCGTGATTGATTTTGTCTTAGATCCGTTCAAGAAACTGCAAAAAGGCGGTTTAGAGATTTAGTCAGAATGCCCAATGCCCTTAATTAAATTATTGGAGATATCGTGTTATGCCCTATAGTCTGACAATTTCTAGTTCAGATATCATTCACAGCCTCAAACTTTCCTGTCAGATACCTGATGTAGTCGAAGCGATCGCATCGCAAAGCATTATTACCGAAGCAGCCAAAGAGTTGGGAATTACAATCACACCAGAAGAACTACAGCAAGAAGGAGATAGCTTAAGGTTTGCTAAGAAGCTTGTTAAAGCTAAAGACACCTGGACATGGCTAGAAAAACACCACCTGTCTGTGAATGAGTTTGAAGAATTAGCCTACAACAATATCCTTTCGCGGAAGTTAGCAAATCATCTATTTTCTGCTCAACTCGAAAAGCACTTTTATGAACACCAGCTAGATTATGTCGCCGCCGTTACCTACGAAGTCATTTTCGAGGATCGAGACTTAGCTTTAGAACTTTTTTATGCTTTAGAAGAAGGCGAAATCACTTTTCCTGAAATTGCCCGTTTATATATTCCAGAACCAGAACTCCGCCGTGCTTATGGATATCAAGGACTTCGATATCGCAAAGATTTTCGCCCAGAGATTGCAGCAGCTGTATTTGCTGCTGTACCACCAAATGCCCTCAAACCGATTACGACTCCCAAGGGAGTGAATTTAATTTGGGTAGAAGAAATTATTCAACCCCAATTAGATGAACAATTGCGCCAAAAAATCATTACAGAATCATTTTCTAATTGGTTAAAGCAACAAATCAACGCAATGAAAATTATCACTCAGATAGACTTGGATACAAATGTGCGATCGCAGGAGGAATTGCTAAATATGTCATTCACCAAAACTAAATAGGTTATAAAATTACAAATGTTTTTGTATCTAAATATTTTATCTAACTTAAGATAGATGTCTATATTTTTGCAAAATGATAAATGTCTAAATATTAGTTGCTTAAAAATTAAATATTTTTCTATTTTCAGGAGCCTGTAAATACATCTAAAGACAGATTATTTCTAGCTATAAATAATAATGAAAATAGTTATAAAACTTGGTAGGCAGTAATAATTTCAATCAGTGCCTAAATTTTCTTTACTATTTTTGATATTTTTAATTAATATAGCTTTTAATAATTTTTAGTCTAATAGATTAGTTATTCTAATCAGAATATTTTCAAAATAGTATTGTTTTTCTAGTAGGAATAAAGTATAGTAACTATGGTCGAAAAGTAATAATAAGTTATGCAAAAAAGACTAGTGAGCTTCAGACTCACAGCTAAAGTTTAAAAATTCTTTCTTGTTCCCTGTTAAGACTTTCTCTACCTTTTGCGGTGAAAGAAGTCATTGAACTCCAAGTAGATGAACAGTTGCACTAACAAATCATTACAGAATCATTTTTTGATTGGTTAAAGCAACAAATCAAGGCTATGAAACAGTTACTCAGATAGCAACACCCTTGGGTTAAAGCTAAAATACTTTACCAAAGTCAGTTTTTTTTAACGTAGATGCATACTCCTACGGAGAAGCTACGCAAAGCGTCTGTCAGCTACACGCTGTGCGTAAGACTCGTGCAGGGAACGTAGAGAAGCAGCTTGCTGCATGTCCTGTCCATCGGGACTGGTGTTTGACGTTGATATGTTATTTACCAAACTAAATAGGTTATTAGATTCCAAATATTTTTTAGCTAACTATATTCCTAATTTAAGGTAGATATCTCAGCGTAATAAAATGTTAGCAATAATGCTATTGGTTGCTTGAAAATTTAATATTTTTCGTTTTGTTTTTTTGTAAATACATCTGTAAAACGCTAAATTAGCGCAATTAAAAACTTATATCAAATCGCTAAAACAAGTTTAAATAGGCAGTAATAAATAAAATTACTGCCTAACTTTAGTATGCTTTTTAAACATTTAAATCCTACTTTTATATGATAGTTTTTAAACCGCAAAAATATTATTTTTTAATAGGCTTTTTACAAAAAAACTATTGACTTTTTTGATAAATAAATTATAGTAATTATGTGGCTAACAAAAATAACTTTGTGACGCCAAACATTCCGCCCAAAAACTAACACTTTCAGGAGAAACTCAAATGATTATTTCTGATCTAAACTACTTGGAAAATACTTCAGAGGAAATTTTTGGTGGTCGTGGTACTAACATTGCCAACGTCTACACAGCAGACAAGACAGTTAGAGCTGTTGTTAATGAAAGCTTCACCAAGACAGTTACTACTAACTTGGCTGGTATCCAAGGCAACACTGCTGAACTAGTTGCTAGCGCTGATGCTACCGGAAACAGAACCTTCAGCAGCGTTATTGGTGGTGTTCAAGTTGAAGACAATCGCTCTGAGACTTTCGTTAACGCCATTGCTGCTACCGTATAATTATTTGGCTAACAAAGACAACTTTGTAACGCCAAAGATTCCGCCCAAAAGCTAAACTTTTCAGGAGAAACTCAAATGATTATTTCTGATCTAAACTACTTAGAAAATACCTCTGAAGAAATTCTTGGTGGTCGTGGTACTAACATTGCCAACGTCTACACAGCAGACAAGACAGTTAGAGCTGTTGTTAATGAAAGCTTCACCAAGACAGTTACTACTAACTTGGCTGGTATCCAAGGCAACACTGCTGAACTAGTTGCTAGCGCTGATGCTACCGGAAACAGAACCTTCAGCAGCGTTATTGGTGGTGTTCAAGTTGAAGACAATCGCTCTGAGACTTTCGTTAACGCTATTGCTGCTACCGTTCGCAATCCTGGAACTTAATCCAACTGGATTAGTTAAACTGAAGCCTAAAAACAAAAGCAGGTTAGAGTGAGCATGAAAATCAACACTCCATAGCAACTGTTTTGTTGATTTATCTTATACTCTACTCAACCTACTGTTTGGATGTTCAAAAATTGCTGAAAACTATAAGTAAAAATAGTTTTCAGCAGTTTTCTAAATTCGGTTTAATGTTAACACAGTTAATTAGAAAGCTGCAAGAGTTACCACTTTATTCAACGCCCTCTTTGTTAATGTAGGAAGCCTATTGTCAAGTTGAGTAGGTTAGCGCCTTCAAAGTTCAGTATCTAAACAACTACCAAACTTGAGTTTTAATATCATAACTATCTGTCAAATCAACAGGCAAGAGGGCAGGGAGCAGAAAGCTTGGGGGAGAACCCCATACTTCGGCTACGCAGTTCGACTGCGATCACTGTAAACTCAGTAAACATAAATAAATTTAGGGCTGCTGAAAGCTTAGACGCATTATTTCTTGTGCTATGCATCTTGAAATAAGTATCTAACATTAAGCATAAATAAATTTATTTGTTCTGAAACCCTCTATTGCTGACAAATCATACCATTTTATTCCCTGCTCCCTGCCTCTTTTAGTCAAATGCATATTGTATATCTAGCAGGATCAAGAGGAAATCTAATGAGCAGTATTTTTGTCACAGCTCTATCCTACCTCACTAGGTGGGGTGCAGGCGGTAACATGAAAGTCAGCAATACTTACCCTACAGGTTTAACAATTGATACGAATGAAGAAGTTTTCGTCCCCGGAGGAACATCGAATAGAAGTACTGCGATAGCCACGAATGCCTTCACTATAAGTAACGCAAACGATTTGCTATTGGGAGGTCAAAATGATGGTACTCTCCTCAGCAACTTAGGCACTGATACACTTACCAGAGGTGCTGATGGTAGTTTATTTCTTGGTACAACAACTTCTGCTTCAGGGCGTTCTAATGTAATGACTGATTTTAATACATCTTTAGGTGATGAGATTGGGATAGGAGCAAGTAATAACCTATTAAAAAACTTCGGATTTACAGGCTTAAGTTCGATGGTTGATAGTTTCCTGTGAGGGACTAAATTAGCCTATCTTTAGGGCAGTTTTTACGAATCGAATATTTTTGGATGCAATAATAATTTAGCAATGAATCTAGCGCTCAAAAATAACTAAGAGGATGTTTTAAAAGTTATATCTTTAGTATAAAAACCTTTTAGATCCTCCTAAATCCTCCTTTTTTAAGGGAATTTTGATTCCGGTTCCTCATATTAAAAGGGTAGCCATTATGGAAACAGGGGTTTTCATCCTACTTCCTTTTTATGTTTAAAGACGCTGCATGTAGTTTGCTTATTTGTAGAATACAACGGTGGAACCCCACACCAGTAGGCATGGGTTAGGGAGATCGATAAAGTGCCTCTAAATCACAGCCAAATACTTTTAAAACATCCTCTTCTACCATTTCACTAAAATCCTGATACAAATTCTTTCCCCTCTGCTCCCCTGCTCCTCTGCTCCCCTGCTTGCCTAAATGTATCAACCTTAAAGTGAAACGGTATTCGATAATTATCCACTACACATTGGCAACTTCAACTAAGAATTTGCGAGGTAAAGAATATGGTATCTATACAAACAAGTGGCAGCAACGATATAGGAAACATTAATAATGATAAGATAGCGAATCTTTTTAATCGTACTAACGATATCTTAACAGGGGGAAGCCTTAATAACAATACATCTGGAGGTCTGAGTGGCATTTTACAAGGAACTAACGACAACGATCAATTAAATGTTCCAAGAGGAAATGCTAATACTAAGAGTTACACGATTTTTGGTCTTGGTGGTAACGATACTTTGACCGGGGGAGGCGGTAATGACAAAATATTTGCAGGTATCAGTGGTAATTCCCTATTGAATGGGGGAGATGGGAATGACAAATTGTTTGGCAACCTGGGTGACGATACCCTAAATGGGGGTAGCGGTAATGATGAGCTGAGTGGAAGTCTTGGTGATGATTTGCTAAATGGGGATAGTGGCAATGATACTCTCCTTGGAAGTCTCGGCAACGATACCCTTAATGGAGGTAGTGGTAGTGATCAGCTGAGTGGAAGTGCAGGGGATGACCTTGTGTTTGGGAATGCTGGCAATGACACCCTCGATGGAGGTCAGGGTAGTGACGTAATATTTGGGGGCGCTGGTGATGATATTCTGCTTGGAGGCCCTAGCGGCTCTCCTGATGCTCCTGAAGGATTCTTTGAGGACTTTCTCGTAGGGGGTGCTGGTAGTGACACTCTGAATGGATTTGGCGTTAGTGGAGGAACATCAAAAGGTGATGGGACAGCAAAATTATTTGAAAGAGATGTGTTAGTAGGTGGCGGTGCGGTTGACGCAAGCGGCAATGTCACAAATGTTTCTGGCGATGGCGTGAAAGATGTATTTGTGCTTGGGGATGCGAAAGGCGCTTTTTATACAGATGCTGGCGAGAAAGACTATGCTACTATTTTGGGCTTTGAGAAGGGTATCGATCAGTTGCAACTTAGTCCAGCTGTGACTTATAAACTTCAAACAGCCTCTGTGATAAACAAGCTTGATACTTTGATTTTTGCCCAACTTCCTGGGGGTGCTGACCTAATTGCAATTGTAGCAAACGTTGACCTAACTAGATAGGTATGGCTAATCATCAATAGAATACGAGATTAGCAAGACCTTGTTTTTGGTCAAGAGTAGTATATATGCGATCGCCCTACTTGAACCAAAAATCTAAACAATATTTAAGCAGCACAGATACACAGAGAATAGTACAATCTACAACTTTATGAGATAAAAATATGGCAACCTTACAAGGAACTAGCGTTGATGATACCCTGAATGGGGGTAGCGGTAACGATAGCCTGAATGGAGGTCTTGGTAATGACTTGCTTTTTGGGAATGCTGGCAATGATACCCTCAATGGAGCTGACGGTAGTGACGTAATATTTGGGGGCGCTGGTAATGATAATCTGATTGGAGGTCGTAGCGGCTCTCCAAATGCTCCTCAAGGATTCTTTGAGGACTTTCTCGTAGGGGGTTCTGGTAGTGATACTTTGAATGGATTTAGCCCTGGTAGAGGAACATCATTTGAGAGAGATGTGTTAGTAGGTGGCGGTTCGGTTAACAGTAAAGGCGACATTACAAATATTTCTGGCGATGGCCTGAAAGATGTATTTGTACTTGGGGATGCGAAAGGCTCTTATTATACATCTGCTGGCGAGAAGGACTTTGCTACTATTTTGGGCTTTGAGAAGGGTATCGATCAGTTGCAACTTAGTCCAACTGTGAATTATAAACTTCAAACAGCCTCTGTGATAAATAAGCTTGATACTTTAATTTTCGCCGAACTTCCTGGCGGTAATGAGCTAATTGCGATTGTAGCAAACGTTGACCTGACTACTAAATAGGTATGGCTCTTCATTAATAGAGGATATTAGCAATACTTTGTTTGTGGTCAAGATTAATATAGATGCGATCGCCCTAGAGAACCGCCATTACTGCTGAATGATGAGATAGTGCGATCGCTACACCCAAAATTCCATAAGGTAGGATTGCATACACTCATACAGCTTCGTAGACAAAGTACTTAATAGGATAAACATAAAATATTATGCGACCACAGACACTATTTTTACAGCCAATTGTAGATCCAATTCCTAATCCCAACCCTAACTTTGCTAACGCTACAGGGGTTGCTTCTTTCTCAAATTATAGTCAAAAGCCCTCAGGAACTTTGACTACCACTCAGATCAAGACGTTGGTTGACAGTGGCATTGCTATTGCTACAGTTCAAGGCGCAGCTGTTTTTAACAATGACCCGACTTTTTCTTCACTCTTTAGTGACATTAGTGGTATTGGATTAGATGGTTCTTTCTCAGGAAGTGCCAAGACTGACATGCAAGTTATTGCTAGTTTTAAAGTTGCTGCTAATAAAAAATTATCTTTCAATTTCTCCGCAGACTTAGCATTAACAGCTAAAGAAATTGAAAATTCTGCTACTGAATATAACCAGTCTAAGGGGAAAATTAGTTTCTTAGCATTAGATACCACAAATCCTGATAAACCTAAAGTATTAGATTATTTCGGTATCCAAGGTAAGTTAATTTCCTCTAAGCATATTGCTAATTTAGAATATAGCAAAAGTAGTAACGTTACTATCAAGAGTCGTCCAGAAGCTACTGATATTGATGGCAATAATGGTAAGGACTCCATTACAGGAAAAGCCATTGGTAGTTATCAAAAAACCTTTAAGCATGATACCAACATAACAATAGTACAAATAAATGCCAATAATATTAATTTTTTCGGAGATACTTTAATCAACAATTTAGGTAAAGATGTTATTTATGGCACGATTGAAAAAGATAATCTGAAAGGAACTAACAGTAAAGATAAAATTTATGCCAGCTTAGGGGATGACAAACTGGACGGAAGGGAAGGCGATGATATCCTCGAAGGTGGCGAAGGAAATGATACCCTAGATGGTGGACAAGGCAATGATAGCCTAAATGGTGGTTCAGGTGATGATGTTCTGATTGGTGGTACTGGAAATGATGTTTTAGTTGGTGGCGACGGCCATGACAAATTTGTTTTCAATGTTGGCGAAAGCTTCTTGGCAAGTAAGCTTGGTGCTGTTCAAAATTTACTAGTTGGTATTGGTATCAATCTCGGTCTTGATAATCTCTTCAACGTTAGCGATAAATTATTAAAAAGTGAGTTTGATGTCATTCAAGATTTTAAAATTGGTACCGATAAGATTGAATTCAAGGGTTGGGGTGATATTAATGCTGACAGTTGGTTACATGAGATGTTTTCTCAAGGAAATATAATCAATACTAAAGATGGCCTCCTTTTGAATTTTTATTCTGGAGAGACTCAAGAAACATTACTGTTATCAAATGTAAATTCTAAGCAGTTTAGCTCTAATTCGCTCATATTTTCTTAGAGTTATTAATAATGCTTTGTGTAATTTTTAATCTCTGTTTCCTAGAGTTTTTAGACAAGAACTACTAAGATGAAATCAGATATGTAAAAACGATACGAATGACACTACAAGACGCACGAGAATACGCACCAGCAACCGAGCGCAATCGTGAACCAATTTTAGAAGTACTTTTACAAGTATTGCCTAAGACGGGCACGATCTTAGAAATCGCTAGTGGTACTGGTGAACACGCAGTCTTTTTTGCATCTAGACTCAGAGATTGTATGTGGTTACCAACAGATACAAATCCACAAAGAAGAGCCAGCATTATTGCATGGACTGAACACCTTGGATGTAATAATATCTATCCACCGCTTGAACTTGATGTTAGAGAACCAGTTTGGGCAGTGGAAGAAAGAACAGTAACCCAGTGGCTAGATACCTCGCCAATTACCGCCATCGTCAACATCAATATGATTCACATTTCACCTTGGTCAGCCTGTCTGGGGCTAATGGCAGGAGCAGGTCGTATCCTGAAAGCAGGAGGTATCCTCTATTTGTATGGGCCATTCAAACAAGGTGGAGAACATACAGCACCGAGTAATGCAGCTTTTGACAACTCTTTACGCGCCCAAAACCCAGAGTGGGGTATACGTAACTTGGATGATGTTGTAGCAGCAGCTAGCGCACAAAATCTCACCTTGAAACAAACTTACCAAATGCCAGCTAATAATCTTTCAGTAGTGTTTCAACGAAAATCGGCGGGAATCTCATCTCCACAATAGGATAACAAGAATAGCCATGTCAAAAAAGATGTGAGTAATGGATACCCCCCAAAGATAGAAGTACGGAATACGGCGCTGTGCGCCTGTTCCTCAAGAGTTTTCAGTTAGCTATCCTTATAAAACAACTGAAAATTTCCGAAGTGTGAATCTTAAAATTGATTATGACTAATCCTACAGAATTACTGCGATCGCGCTACGGTGAAATTCCTTTCAATCCCGAAATTGAATGGAATGATTCGCTAACAGCACTACTATCTCACCGTTCAATCCGGTCTTATCTATCCGATCCCTTACCGCCGGGAACTCTAGAGTTGCTAATTACAGCCGCCCAATCTGCATCTACTTCTTCTAATTTGCAAACTTGGAGTGTAGTAGCAGTTGAAGATCAACAACGCAAAGAGGAGTTATCTAAGTTAGCGGGGAATCAAGCACATATTAAGCAGGTTCCTTTATTTTTGGTTTGGTTAGCAGACTTAGCGCGTTTAAGTTACGTTGCAGATAGTCGCAGCATATCTCATGATGCGCTGGAATACCTGGAAATGTTTGTGATGGCAACAATTGATGCAAGTTTGGCAGCGCAAAACGCAACAGTAGCAGCCGAGTCACTCGGTTTAGGAACAGTATATATCGGTGGAATCCGCAACCACCCGCAAGAGGTAGCAGAGATATTGAATTTGCCTTCCTCTGTGTATGCTGTATTTGGGCTGTGTGTAGGCTATCCGAATCCAGAAGTAGAAGCAGCAATTAAGCCACGATTGCCACAATCAGCTGTGCTGCACCGCGAAACTTATAAATTGGCAGATCAAGAAGAAGCGATCGCTCATTACAACCAGATCATTAAAGAATTCTATACTGAACAAAAGATGAATGTCCCTGGCGATTGGTCAGAACACTCAGCCCAAAGAATCGCAACCGTAGAATCACTGAGAGGACGCGATCGCTTGCGGGAAGTTCTCAATCACCTTGGCTTCAAATTGCTGTAAACAAAAAGAATCAACATTATGGATTTGCAACTCCGTGGCAAAGTCGCCTTAGTGACTGCTGCTAGTAAAGGTTTGGGCAAAGCTACAGCGAGGCAATTTGCCCGTGAGGGTGCAAAAGTTGCCATCTGCGCCCGCAGTGAATTAATTGACAAAACTGCTGCGGAGATTGCAAGCGAAACAGGCACAGAAGTGCTATCTCTGCGTGCAGATGTTACCAGTCAAGCAGATATTGAGCAGGTAATAAATGCCACAGTAGAGAAATTCGGCGGGTTAGATATCCTCGTTACCAATGCCGGAGGGCCACCCGCAGGCACTTTTGATGATATTGATTTGGCAACTTGGGAAACTTCTATCAATTTGACTTTGCTCAGTACAGTCCGCTTGGTAAAATTCGCTTTACCTCACTTACGCCAATCTACAACACCAGCGATTCTCACCATCACCTCAACCTCAACTAAACAACCAGTGCAAAATCTCGTGTTGTCTAATTCCATTCGATTAGCAGTGATTGGTTTAACTAAAACTCTTAGCCAAGAACTGGGTAGCGATAAAATTCGCGTCAACAGCATTCTACCAGGCTGGACATATACAGAACGGGTAGAAGAATTAATCAACGCGCGGATTGCTAAAAGTGGTGAAACAAAAGAAGCAGAAATAAAGAGAGTCAGTGCGACAGTTCCTTTAGGTCGAATTGGGACACCAGAAGAGTTTGCTAATGTTGCTGTATTTCTGAGTTCACCAGCCGCATCATTTGTGAATGGAGTCATGCTGCAAGTAGATGGCGGAGCTATTCAGGGCACATTTTGAGCTTTGACAACTAATTCTATGATGAGGTTGGTATTAGCCTCAAGCGTATCTTTATATAATTGATGCAAAAAATGGTGCTTTTGCTTGGAAGTATATACAATCAAAATTTTTAGATTAATTGTTGTTTCTCCATTCTTTAGCCGACAAATGATCGTAAAGCATAAGGGAATGGGAGCTAAACACGTTAATATGATAGACTTACGATCTGGCTTTATTCCCTTTCCTTCGCTTGCAGAACAAAAAGCGATCGTTGAAAAGGTCGATTATCTTATGAAAAGAATTGACCAACTGAAAGAACAAATCAAACGCCGAAAATAACTTGCAGAAGAACTCATGCAAACTATCCTCCGCGAAGCCTTTGAATAACCTTACACCTATAGGTGTTTTCGAGAAATTAGACCCAATTTTCTAACAAAAATTCCCTAACCTGACGCATCCGTTCAAAATCACTATCACAAGACACAACAATCAGTGAATGACGTAACGCTGTAGAAGCTATCTATAAGTCATTCTCACTAATACCAATTTCTACTAATTTAATAGTTTGACGTTTGCGCTTTTCTTTAGGGCCGAATCGCCTGATAATCTCTGATTTGAAATCCCCGTAAATTTCAGCCGTTTGCTTATCAATTGAATAGATATCAATCCTTTGTAGAAACGCCTCAATTTTCATAAGATTAGCTGTTCTCTGTTGAGAATTTTGCGCCATAAATCTTAGTTCACCTACAACTATAGCACTAGTAGCTATTATCACCTCACTTCTTTCACGAAAGTTATTGACAACTTTTAAGTCACCTTCAATCAAGAAAGAACAGTGATTAGTGTCCAGCAAATACATATTTATGGTTGTAGAGGCATACGGGTATCATGGACAAATTGAAGGCATTCTCTAATATCATCTCCTGACCAAGAACCTGCAAATTCTAGCAAATCCTTGGCTTTTGAACCCCTCAATGTATCTGTATCCAAGTTTGCTTCCGGTTTCGACTGCCTTTGTAGATGACTAGCTTTAATGAAGCGAATAAAATCTAATGCTTCAGTTACTAACTCTGGCGGTAAAGACTCGATTTCTTGAGCTAATAATTCTCTATTCAGCATTTGACACCAAATTTAACTATTTTAATCCTAGTGGCATGATTGTATTTTACACAAAAAAATGGCTCTACTGCTCCCTTTATGAAATCAAATAATAAATCAAACTAGATTTTGCTTAATCACGTATACAATCCTATAACCCATCATAAACAACTATTAAAATTCAAATTTTTTGTAGATACTCAGGTGGCACACGATCCACTAACCAAACACCATTAGCAGAACAATAGAAGATGTAACCTGCCTGATGCATTGCCGCACTATGTACTGCAAAAACTACTGGTTTTCCATGTCTTGTACCAACAGTTTGTGCTGTTATAATATCCTTTGATAAATGGACATGATGTCGTGACATTTTACAAAGTCCTGTTTGTAGAATTGACTCTACAGATTTACGTCCCGTGCCATGATAAAGCTTATCTGGAGGAACAACAGGTTCTAATTGTAAATCGACTTTTATACTATGTCCTTGGTTCGCACGAATCAGAGTACCTGTAGAATCAAAAGAAAAGCGTTGTTTATCGTTGGATTCAACTACCGTCTCTAATTCCTGACGCGTAATGGGAAACTTGTTTTTAGCAGAAGCAGTAAGTAATTCATCAACAGCAACCCAACCACTAGGAGCAAGTTTTATTCCAATTGCATCCGGTGTGTGTCGCAAATATTTGCTGAGATATTTACTAATTTTGACGAGGCGAGAATCACTCATAAGATTTTGGTTGGCATAAATATACTACAAAAATATATCTTTAATGTTACATCAAAATTTTCATTGATGGTTTTAGTTTGTGTAAATTAACAAAATTTGCCTGCCTATCATGGCTAATGCCACTCCAATTATGATAATGAGTGTTACCTTACCACCAGGAACGAGTGGTTGATTTATACTATCTGAGTTTTCTTGTTCTTGACGTTGTTTCCAACTCATTAATGCCGGAATAATGCCACCTAGAATTGAAATACTAAATGTTCCAGTGTAATCTAGGGCAGTAAAAAAGATGCTGGGATTGAGGGTTCCGAGAGTCATTGGAGGGAAAAGAGCTAGCGAATAGAGGGGTAGGCGACTAAAAAGTTTGCCCTGTGCAATTAGGAAAATATCTTTGAGCAAATCCAGCAATCCGTACACAAATCCAATAAATGATGTAGCGATCGCAAACTCTGAAAAAATGGATACTAGCACTGCTAACCATTCCCCCTCGCCACCTGCTCGGAGAACTTGTAATGGGTCAAAAACCCTAGATGTGCCATGTAGCATGTCGGGACTGATGCTTCCTAAAATTACGGCATTCCACGCCAAGAACATAATTAGAGGAATCACAGAACCAATAAAAATGGACTGACGAATTTTGCGAGCATCTCCTTCAAGTTGCGTCACAACCAACGGCACAACGTTTTGGAAAAATAGTGCCACAGACATCACTGAAATGGCACTACCAAGGGCACTCCAGTTCTGAAATAACAGTTGGGTACTCTGAATGTGCCCTCCTGCCAAAAGCAATAGTCCTAAAAAGGAAACGATGACAATTCCGACAAAGGCGCTGTTTAATTTCTCAATAAACTTTTCTCGCCCAAGATACATAACGCCACCAAATAAGAGGGTGAAAGTCGTTGTACCCACCCACGTAGGTAATATCTGCACACTCCAGATTTTTGCCGTTGCAGATCCTAAAATCTCTCCACCTTGGGCGATGTATGCTACCAAGAGAGCATAGTGCATGAATAAATATGCCCCACCTGCAAGTCGTCCTCCCACCTTACCAAGGATCTTCTCAACAACTGCCAAAAAACCTATACTCGGATGCCCTTCTGTTCGTATTATGTTTAAAGTTACTTCTGCAATCAGTAACCCTGAAACTAAAGCGTAGAGCCAAACAGCAATCAGCCCAGATGTAGATGGCACAATCCCAGACGGCAGAGTAACGGCTGGTAGGGCGAGAATACCAGCCCCAACGGTGGTTCCCGCAATCAATGCAGTATTTCCCAATACACTACCCGGTTGATGATTGAAGTTTTTTCCATCAAATTCGAGATGAGAAAACAACCGAGTCACTTGTTCTGAATTCTTTACAACGGTCTTTATGGGAACCATACTGAATATTCGTACTCAAACCCAAAAATTAATATTAACATCTGTAAATATTCTTTACAAAACCCTGATATTCCTGGTTTTTCAGGCAAAGGACTGTAAAAGTCACTTCTAGCACTTGATTGATTTTTACTTTAGTATTTGGGGCGATCGCTTTACAGTTTCCACTAATTATACCCCGTAATATATTAAGACTTTTTATACTAGTAATAATGACTAATTATGTTGATGCGATGAAGACTTGACAGTTAAGGGTTGCAGCAACTGCATATATCGAGATGTTCACAAGTGCGATCGCGCCCTTTCCCCTAAACCATCGAAAGCCCTTCTGACATTGGCTATTAGGTGCGAATCGTTGGCGGTTTATCACCAACGATTCCCTATCTGAGCAATTTGTTAGAAAAGCCAGTGTAAAGGGAACACTTCAAACAAGGCCTTGTGCTGAAATTACCCAAAACCTTATGAACACCAACAACCCTTTGCAGACAATACAAACAAGTATCCATACGGCTTTAGGTGCTGTCAGTGAATTTACTGCCCTCCTTCAAGAACCCCAAAAATTCACAAATTACCTTACCCAAATACAACAAAAACCGGATCAATTGTTCCAAGATTTAGCGGAAAAAGGCAAAAATATGGAACAAGATATGACTAGTTTTTTCAAAAATTACTTTTGGGGAGATGGTAAAAAATTACCATACGCCAAATATATAGAACGAGCAGATGGGCAGGCATTTAATCAACCCTACGAAATCAAAGGGACAAAAATGTACGGCTTTGTCGTTGAAGGTTCAATGGCGAAGTTACAAGAGGTGTGTGATAAATATCTCAACGATCCCAATAACGGAGAGATTGAATATCGCCCAGCGACGAACTATCTCCTCTTGACTTTCAACAAGATAGATTCTTTAAGTTCTATTTATTCACCCGACTATGATAAAGGAACTGTGCATGAAGAAGAAGCCATCTTTTGGATGTTAACAGTGGTAGGTAAAAGAGTTGGGGCTTTATTCATTGCCGAACGCCTAGCTTTCTTTATGCCTTACTTGTATGTGAATAATTCTCCCATTCTAGTTTCTGGTAGAGAAGTCTACGGCTTCTTTAAACAACTTGGCACATTTCAAATTCCTGACTTAAATCAAGAACCGGATTTATTAACCGTAGATACCTTAGTATTTAAAGACTTTTCTCCTACAAGTCAATCTCTAGATGCACGCCTGCTAGAAGTTCAACGCATCAGTACAGGAGCTAAACACCAAGTTATCAAAACATGGGACACTTTTGAAGAAGCAATAAGAGCGATCGCTAGCTTATTATTTAACAATAACGAGATTGCCATTCCTGGCTTACAGTTACCCTTTAATATCCTCGAATATCTCATAAACAGAGTTGTCCCCCTCGTTACCCTTAAACAAATCCGCGATGTAGAAAACAGCAAAAAGGCCTGTTATCAAGCACTAATTGAATCGCCCATGCAACTACAAACCTTCTATGGGGGAAAACTCTTTGGCTTTGATAGTTTTGGCGATCAATTTCAATTAAAAATCAATAATTTCGCTAACCAACCAATTGTCCAAGACTTAGGACTAGGCAAAGGTTATCCCGCAGGTAGCGAATCAGTAAATATCCCCATAAAGCTTGGTTTCGTCCTGCATTTCGACTTCACCCTCAAAGATGGAAAAGCTGTATGGCAAGCACCACAGAAAAATTAGTGAGTGCTGTTAGTGCTAGCGAGCCGTTGAGTCAGTACTGAGTAATACTAATTCTCCAAAAGGAGGCAACAGATATAAATCACGAAAGTCTTACTGCATCTATGTTTCTTAATTGCGTACAGCCCTGCGGCCATGAAAACAGCAAAGCGGGGCATTAGCCCATTGCAAATTGGTATAAATTATCTCTTTTGTCTTCTCTTTCTTCTTTACCCTTACCACGCAAAGAAAAACAAACATGTCCAAAACCTTTAAGCCAAAAAAGATCGCTATCTTAGGCGGTGGAATGGCCTCATTAACTACCGCTTATGAATTAACCAGTCAACCAGGATGGGAGAGTCTCTACGACATTACTATTTATCAAACAGGTTGGCGTTTGGGTGGTAAATGTGCAACTGGACGTAACATCAAACCCCATGCACCTGATTGTGAACCAGACTACCGCATCGAAGAACATGGACTGCACATTTTTTTTGGATTCTATGAAAATGCCTTTCGTCTACTCAACCAATGCTATGATGAACTTGGTGGCAACGGGCCTTTCAACACCATAGAAGACGCATTCAAACCCCACAGTCTGATTGTCTTAGAAGAATACATTAATCAAAATTGGGTAAATCTGTCTTTTAACTTCCCTACCAATTCTCTAGTTCCCTGGAAAGGTGGCGGTACTTCTTCTCTTTGGGAACATATCTGCACCACTATCAAATTCGTCATTCAGACTTACGCAGAAATTGAGAATTACTACCAGTTGCATCCTGAAAAAAGCTCCTCAGCATCTGTTGCTAAACAAATAGCAATAGGCAAAGAGGTAATGGAATTTTTATCAGATAGTAGCCTTTTGCAATTTCCTAGCCAGTTGATTCAGTTATTTTTTCAAGAACCTATTTTTTGGGGAAAATGGCTTAACAATATCAATCAATACATTGGCGATATCTTTCAAAACCTAGACTTGACTTCTGAAAAAACCTTCTTAAGGCTTGCCTATAATTTAGCTCAATCACTGCCTGAAAATCCTAAAACTCATAGACGTGAACATCACCAGCTAATTCTCAAGCTAATAGACCGTTTTAAAGAACACTTGAGCAGTCATATAGAATCTAAAAACTGGCAAAATTCTGACATATTTTGGCGTTTCACATTCATCGATTTAGCATTAGCAAACATCCGGGGTTTATTTGTAGATGAGGTAATTGATTTTCGTTTTATAGACAGTTTAGATGAATATGACTACAAAGATTGGCTCAGAAAACACGGAGCTAGGGAATCAAGCGTTAAATCAGCATTTATTCGCGTCTTATACGATTTAGTGTATGGTTTTCCAGAAGGCAATGCCAATAAACCGCAACTAGCAGCAGGAACAGCCATTCGTATCCTCACCACTATCTTGTTCAAATACAATGGCGCAATCATGTGGAAAATGCAATCAGGGATGGCAGAGGTAGTCGTCACTCCACTATATGAAGTGCTAAAGAGTCGCGGTGTAAAATTCAAATTCTTTCATGTTGCCAAGCAGTTACACTTGGATAAAGATCAACAATCAATTGCAAGTATCACTTTGGCTCGGCAAGTAAATTTAAAAAACCCAGAGCAAGAATATCAACCACTTATTAAAGTTAAAGACATTCGTTGCTGGCCTAGTGAACCTCTTTACGATCAGATTGTCGATGAAGAAGCCCAAAAACTCCAAGATAAAGAAATTAACCTTGAGTCATATTGGACACCTTGGCAAAATGTAGACAAAATTACCCTCACCAAAGGCGATGATTTTGATATTGTGTTGCTGGGAATTTCTATAGCCGCCTTACCCTCTATTTGCGGTGAACTAGTCGATGCCAAAAAAAATCCAGCTCATCAAAAATGGCACGATATGTTAACTCAAGTTCAGACAGTAACTACTCAAGGCGGACAAATATGGCTTAAGCCTACCTTACCGCAATTAGGATGGCAACAATCTAGTCCCGTGATCGGAGCTTATGTTGAACCACTCGATGTCTATGCAGATATGAGCGAGTTACTACAACGAGAAAATTGGCCTTCTGAGCATTATCCTTATAACGTAGCTTATTTCACCGGTGTAATTGCAGATCCAGGTATTCCTCCCCACACAGAATATGATTTTCCAGATAAAGCTCAGAAAAAAGTAGACCAACAAGCAATTAACTTCCTTAACAATTACATCGGACACCTTTGGCCTGATGCTACTCACCCTAAAAATCCACAAGGTTTAAATTGGGATTTACTAGTAGATTTTCAAAACCGTCAAGGAGTAGAACGCTTTAAAGCTCAATACTGGCGAATTAACATTAACCCATCAGAACGCTATGTACTTTCTGTACCTGGAAGTACCAAGTATCGACTCAAAACTGATGAATCTGGATTTGATAACCTTTACCTAGCTGGCGACTGGATTAACAACGGTTACAATTCTGGTTGCGTGGAAGCTACAGTAATTTCTGCAATGCAAGCAACACGAGCTATTCTATATCAATGCTTCCATATAAAATACACCAAAAAAATTATTGGTGAGTGGGATTCTTGGTTATAAAAGTATATCTAATTTAATGAGGTACATTTTGACAAACTCAATAAAATTTGGCATTATATAGGTTTTCTCAACCTAGATAACTCGGTAGAATAATACATTTTTAATGTTTGGCATAACACAAACATTAAAAATGTATTTGCTATCCTATGAAGAATAAAATAATTATTTAAAACTTTTGAAAATTTATCTAAGGCATTAATATAAATGATGATTACATTACCAAATTACCAAATTATAGAATTAATTTATGAAGGAGCAAAAACTGCTGTTTATCGAGCTAGTAGAAATAAAGATAATAAACTAGTGGTTATTAAACTTCTAAAAACAGAATATCCTGATCTGAAAGATATAGCAGCCTTAAAACATGAATATGAGCTAATCAAAAATTTAGATATCTCAGGAGTTATTCAAGCTTATAGCTTAGAAAAATACAACAATGGTTTTGCCATTGTGTTAGAAAACTTTAATAATAGTTCTCTCGAAAAAATTATCCAAACAGAAACAATTGAGTTAGTTGATTTTTTAAAAATAGGTATTCAAATTACCCAAGCTCTAGGTGAATTACACCAAAATTATATTATTCATAAAGATATTAAACCACAGAATATTATTGTTAATTTAGAAACTCATCAAGTTAAAATTATTGATTTTTCTATCTCATCACTACTTTTGCAAGAAAAACCCAAACTCAGTAATCCTGATTTGCTTGAAGGAACTTTAGCCTATATGTCTCCAGAGCAAACAGGAAGAATGAATCGAACAGTTGATTACCGTACAGACTTCTATTCGTTGGGTGTAACTTTTTATGAAATGCTTACAAATCAGTTACCGTTTCAAGTAATTGATCCAATGGAGTTAGTTCATTGTCATATTGCCAGACAACCTATAACAGTATCTCAGCTAATCCCAGAAATCCCTCAAGTAATTTCTGCAATTATTATGAAATTACTCAGTAAAACTGCTGAGGAAAGATATCAGAGTGCTCTTGGGATTAAAGCTGATTTAGAAAACTGTCTTAGTCAGTTAGAGCAAACTAATTCTATAATTGAATTTCCAATTGGTCAGCAGGATCAATCTAGCCAACTACAAATTCCCGAAAAGTTGTATGGACGAGAAGCAGAAATAGATATCTTAATGTCTGCTTTTGAAAGAGTTAATCAAGGAAACAAAGAATTAATATTAGTTGCAGGCTATTCAGGTATTGGTAAATCAGCATTAGTGAATGAAATTCATAAACCTGTTATCAAAAACAGAGGCTATTTTATTGCTGGTAAATTTGAGCAATTTCAACGCAATATTCCTTATGCTTCGCTAATTCAAGCATTTCAAGAGCTAATGCAGCAATTACTAACAGAAAATGAAGCAAAATTAGCAACTTGGAAAGAAAAACTTTTAGAGGCTCTAGTTCCAAATGCTCAAATTATTATTGATGTTATTCCTGAACTAGAATTCATTATCGGTAAACAACCAGAAGTACCACAACTATCTTCAGCAGAGTCACAAAACCGATTTAACTTATTTTTTCAAAAATTTATCAATTTGTTTGCTCAAAAAGAGCATCCATTAGTGGTATTTTTAGATGATTTACAATGGGCAGACTTAGCTTCATTAAAATTAATTCAGTTATTAGCTACAGATACGGAAATTCAATATTTATTAATAATTGGAGCATATCGAGATAATGAAGTTGATCCCAGTCATCCTCTAATGTTAGCTTTGCGGAAAATCGAAAGAAATAGTAGCTCTATTAAGATTATTCATTGTCAAAATTTAAAAATTACTGATGTTTGTCAGTTAGTTAGCGATAGCCTAAAATCTAATTTAAAAGAATCTCAAGATTTGGCAAAATTAATTTTTAATAAAACTGCTGGCAATCCGTTTTTTATCAATCAATTACTCAAGTTTATTCATCTAGAAAATCTGCTTTTTTTTAACTTAATTACTAGTCAATGGCAATGGGATATTCAGCGCATTCAGATGCTAGAAATTACTGATAATGTTGTTGAATTAATGATTGGTAAAATTCAAAAACTTAAAGGTACTACACAAAAGATTTTAAAAATAGCTGCCTGTATTGGTAATCGATTTAATTTTAATATACTGGCTTATATTAATGAAAGTTCTCAGAATGACACAGCATTAGATATTTGGGAAGCACTACAAGCTGGTTTAGTCATACCTTTAAGTGATAGCTATAAACAACCACATTTATTAAATCATCTTGATGTTTTTGTAATTGATTATAAATTTATTCACGATCGCGTGCAACAAGCAGCTTATGCGTTAATACCTGATGAGCAAAAAAAAGAGATTCATTTAAATATTGGTAGACTGTTATTAAAGAATATAAAAGAAGGCTTGCTAGAAGAAAAAATCTTCGATATTGTTAACCAGTTGAATATCGGTAATGAGTTAATTAATTCTTCCGAAGAAAGATATAAACTAGCTGAGTTCAATCTTATTGCAGGACGTAAAGCTAAAGATTCTGCTGCTTACGAATCTGCTGTAAGGTTTTTAAAGCAAGGTCTAAGCTTACTTGCTATCGATTGTTGGCAAAACTATTATGATTTAACTCTTGAACTTCATGTAGAAACAGTAGAAGCAGAATACTTAAATACAAATTTTGAGCAAGCAGAAGCATTGTTTACTAGCGTTATAAGTAATACTAAAAATATTCTTGATGCTGTGAAAGTATATGAGAAAAAGATTCAGTTTTATGTTGCTCAAAATCGAATGCGAGAAGCATTAGATTTAGATTTGCAGGTGCTAGAGATGCTGGGAGTTTCATTGTCTCAAACTCCACCAGCAGAGTTAACAATTGAAGAATTAGTCAACTTGCCAGAAATGACTGATGCTCATAAGCTAGCTGCCATGAGGATACTAATGACAGCCATGCCTCCCGCTTATTTAGCAGATCCCGCACTTTTACCACTGATTGCTTTTACGATGGTTGATTTATGTGTGCAGTATGGCAATTCATCTTTTGCAGCTTATGCCTATGGTTTTTATGGGCTAATTTTATGTGGGCCTCTTAAGGATATTGAATCAGGATATCGTTTTGGGAAATTATCTTTACAAATATTAGACCAATTCAATGCTAGTGAAATTAAATCTAAAGTGTATGCACTATTTAATATTTTTGTTAGACATTGGAAAGAACATATTCAATCAACTATAGAACCTTTAGAGCATGGTGTCCAAAGTGGTTTGGATACAGGGGATATTGAGTATGTGGGTTATAATGGGTTGTTAGTTTGTTGGCATCCTTTTTGGATTGGAGAAAATTTAGACATTCTTCAACAAAGATTAGAACAATATATTAATTTAGCGCAAAAAATACAGCAAGAGCATTTTACAATTTGTTTACTGATATTAAAACAGATGGTCATCGAGCTAGTTCAAAGACAGCATAATAAATCTTGTTTAGATGGTGATAGTTTTAATGAAACAGTAATGCAGAGAATGGCAGGAAATATTACAGCCATTTTTTATACTTATCTTGCCAAAAGTATTTTAAGTTATTTCTTTAAAGATTATAGTCAGTCTGTTAAAAATGCTCAATTAGCACAACAGTATGAAGTTGCAGCTAGTGGAACCACTTATCTACCTCAATATAAGTTTTATTACTCTTTAGCATTGTTGGCTCTCTGTTCAAAGACTACTTCTCAAACAGAGATAAAAACTGCTATGGATAAAGTAGAAGAAAACCAAAAACAATTAAAAGAATGGGCGGCTCATGCACCTGTAAATAATCAGCACAAATATGAATTAGTAGAAGCAGAAAAAGCACGATTTTTAGGACAAGCATTAGTAGCGATGGAACACTACGATCGCGCTATTCAAGGCGCTCATAAGTCTGGATATCTTCATGAAGAGGCGCTAGCTTATGAATGTGCGGCAGAATTTTATCTCAGTCTAGGAAGAAATGAATTTGCTTCGTTATACATGACAAAGGCACACTATGGTTATCGTCGTTGGGGAGCAAGTGCTAAATTTAAGGATTTGGAATTAAAATATCCAGAGTTAATTACTCAGGTTTCTACTCCCTCTCAAGTAGGGTTTACAAGTAATACTATTACTACTTCCACTGCTAATGAAAAATCAAGCGGGCTAGATTTAATCACAGTTATTAAAGCATCACAAGCTTTATCAGAAGTAATTTTATTAGAAAATCTGTTAGAAAAATTAATGACAATTGTGATTGAGAATGCTGGTGCTCAGACTGGTATTTTGCTTCTCGAGAAAGAAGGAAAATTATTTATTGAAGCTCAAGCGAGTGTAGAGAAAGATGATTTAACCGTTGGTCAATCACTACCATTAAAAAATAGTCAGCAATTACCTATATCTGTAATTGACTATGTGACACGAACGCAAAAAGATGTAATTTTATCTGATGCTAGCAGTGAAGGAAATTTTACAAGAGATTTATATATTATTGACCATCAAATTAAATCGCTGATGTGTACTTGTATCGTTAATCAAGGTAAATTGATTGGGTTACTTTATTTAGAAAATAATTTAACAGTAGGAGCATTTACTTCTGATAGAATACGAATATTAAAGATTCTTTTTTCGCAAGCAGCTATTTCTTTAGAAAATGCCCGACTCTACGCTAACTTAGAAGATAAGATAGAGGAAAGAACTAGAGAGTTAAATGAAAATAATGTGCGATTAAAGGAAACACTACACGAATTAAAACTAACTCAAACCCAGCTTATTCAGACAGAAAAAATGTCCAGTTTGGGACAAATGATTGCTGGTATTGCTCATGAAATTAATAATCCTGTAAGCTTTATTCATGGCAACCTAGACTACATTGATAATTATACACAAGATTTACTTAGCTTAATTAATATTTATCAAAATACCTATCCAGACTTAGCACCAGAAATAAAAGAGTTTTTAGAGAATATTGATGTTGATTTTATTAAAGAAGATATCCTTAAAACTTTATCTTCTATGAGAAGTGGCACGGAACGTATTCGGGAAATTGTGCTGACATTGCGTAATTTTTCTCGGTTAGATGAGGCTGGTATGAAACCTGTTAACATTCATGAGGGAATTGATAGTACCTTACTAATTTTGCAAAGCCGTCTTCAAGATAATTCAGGTAAGCCTGCAATTGAAATTATCAAAAATTACGGTGATTTACCAAAAGTTGAATGTTATGCTGGGCAACTTAATCAGGTATTTATGAATATTCTGAATAATGCAATTGATGCTTTACAAAAGTTCAATCAGGAAAAAAACGCAGAGGAAATTAAGAGTAATTATAGTGCGATCGCTATTCGTACCCAAGTAGTCAATTCTGATTTAGTCCTCATTTCTATTAAGGATAATGGGATAGGTATGAGTGAAAGTGTCAGACAAAAAATATTTGATCCTTTTTTCACCACTAAACCTGTAGGACAAGGTACTGGTTTAGGATTATCAATCACTTATCAAATCGTAGTAGACAAACATCACGGTACAATAGAGTGCATTTCTGCACCCGGAGAGGGCGCAGAGTTTATCATTCAAATTCCCTGTAGGCAAAAGCAGGTAATCTAGCAACCTCGATGTGGACTAACAGAGATTTGATGATTTGGGCGGGGTACACTGTGTTCAATCTAATCCCACAGAAAACAATTTACCAACTTGTGTTAAATCTACATTTCCACCGCTAATGATGACACCAATCCTCGCTTCTGATGCTGTCACCACACCTTCGAGTAAGGCTGCTGCTGCAAGTACTCCGGTAGGTTCAACGACAATTTTCAAACGTTCCCACAAGAAAAACATGGTACGAAGAATCGCTTCTTCCGATACTGTCACCATATCATCGACGTAATGCAGCACTAAGGGGAAAGTAATTTTACCAAGGCTGGGAGTTCGCGCACCATCAGCGATGGTATTAGGATTTTTGACTGTTTGCAGAGTTTTGGTGTGAAAAGAACGGGTAGCATCGTCGGCAAGGGCTGGCTCTACGCCGATTACTTTACAATTTGGTAAAAGTGCTTTGGCTGCGATCGCACACCCTGAAAGTAATCCGCCACCACCACAACAAACTAATAATAAGTCCAATTCACCAACTTCTTGGATCAGTTCTAAAGCAGTTGTTCCCTGTCCGGCGACTACATGAGGATGATCGTAAGGGGGAATCAGAGTGAGATTGCGATTACTTGCTAAATTTTGGGCTAATTCTTCCCGGTTTGTTTCTTGGCGATTGTATAAAATTATCTCTGCACCATAGCCACGAGTGGCAGTTTGTTTAACACCCGGAGCATCATCAGGCATGATAATGGTGGTGGGAATATTGAGTAATTGCCCAGCTAAAGCGATCGCTTGGGCGTGATTTCCCGATGAATAGGTGATAACGCCTGTTTGTTTTTGTGCTACCGATAGTTGGGTTAGGGCATTGTATGCACCTCTAAATTTAAATGCCCCCGTGCGTTGAAAATTTTCGCACTTAAAGAATACTTGGCTATTAGTGCGATCGTTAACAATTCTAGAAGTCAGTACAGGCGTGTGGTTGGCAATCCCCAAAATTCGCTCTTGTGCTGCTTGCACGTCAGTTATGGCAACGGAATTATACTGTGGCATTGATGACAATATTAAATATTTTTGCTCTTGTTTATATAGATACAGATTTTTATATTTGTGCCAAATATGCTTGATTGAAACATACTCATTTCAGGTGGATAGCATCATTTATTGTCTGCATAAAAATTACTACAGCAAATATTATATATTACTGTAGTAATTTTTAGAAAACTTAAATTAACAAACTCACAATTGCCATTTTTTTTTAGCATGAATAAAATATCTGAAAGTCGGCAAAAAAAAACTGCTCTAATTACAGGAGCGGCTAGTGGAATAGGCTATCAATTAACTCAAATTTTTGCTCGTCATAGTTATAATCTTGTGTTAGTAGATAAAGATGAACAAAAACTTACTGAAATTCTAGATGAATTTCCGCAAAAGTTTGGCATTTTTGTGAAAATTTTTGCTCAGGATTTATCTATCCCAACATCTCCAAAAGAAATTTTCAGAGAATTACAGCAAGCATCGATAAAAATTGATGTGCTGATTAACAATGCTAGCTTTGGTACTTATGGAGAATTTAATGAAACAGACCTCACCACTGAACTGAAAATGCTCCAGGTAAATATAGTGAGTCTGACTCATTTAACTAAGTTATTGCTCAAGGATATGGTAAAGCAAAACTATGGAAAAATATTAAATGTGGCCTCATCTGCTGCTTTTCAACCAGGGCCTTTAAGGGCAGTTTATTTTGCTACTGAAGCCTATGTATTATCATTTTCTGAAGCGATCGCTAATGAATTAGAGGGTACAGGTGTCAGCGTGACTGTTCTTTGTCCAGGGCTAACAGCATCGGAATTTCAACAACCATCAGCAATGGAAGATTCAAAGATTCCTAACATTAACAGAATGATGGATATGCAAACCGTTGCTAAGATTGGTTATCGGGGTTTAATGAAAAACAAAACTGTTATCGTTCCTGGGATGAGAAATAAGATATTAACTGAAAGCGTAAGATTTACACCTAGAAATTTAGTAACAAAGGTCGTAAGAAGTATACACGAACTCAAAAAAAATAGGTAGCCTTGCGGCTGGGGGAGATTTTGGAAGTTGCTAAATCATCCCGCTTTCTCTGTAACCGTCCTATTTCAACTAAATTGTGGGAGTACTTTTCCTCAACGCAACGAAGTAAAGTTATACCAATTCGCAATTAAGAAACTTAGATGCAGCAAGACTTTTCTGATTTACATCTATTGTCTCATTTTGAAGAATTGGTATTAAGAGGTGAACAAAGGCATCTACCGAAAACCAGTATATAGGCCAGCCCCTAACACTCCTGCCAATATTTAATTTCAACAGATGTCTAATATATGCCACAAGATAGCTGCTTTCTGAATATATATATGCATCTAAAATTAGGCAGAACTACCTGGAGCATAAAAATAGTTCAAGACTACAGATAAAAAGATTTTGTGACTTACGTATAAACATTTGTATGTTCAGGCAACACTGCCTGAACAACTATGTCAAATAAAAACGCCTATAGAATAATCTGTAATCTCTAGTGGAGTCTTCAGAGCAAACAAAAAAAGCGGGCTTTTAGAAGTTAGTTATACTAAGTGAATTTTCATAAATTAGCTTACATATTTGGCATTTAATTTAGTCAGATTATCTATAAATAATCTCAGCAATTATTTAAGCATAGCTATTTTTCATTACTATCTTTGGGATTCCCAATTCCCTGACTATAGTAAGATGTGCGCTCACTATCTCAGCCGTTATTATATTTATTAAAGAAAAATCCAGTTGACGGAAAGAGGTAAGTGATGGCAATTAAATTGAAAGTTCCAGATATTAAAGGTGATGAATGCGCCAAGAAAATCACTAAATCTATTCAAACGATGGAATCTGATGCCAAAGTAGATGTGGACGTTAATGCAAAAACCGTAGCTGTAGACACTGCGGCTTCTGAAGAGACAATTAAACAGATAGTTCAATCTGCTGGTTATACTATCGAGGGCTATTAATTAGATTTCTAAATTTCTGAAGAGATTTAGATCGAGTAATTTAGCTAGCATAATTGCTTAGTCATATATTCGCCGGGTTTACGGGTTGAGTATTATTAATTACTCTACTTAATAGAGAATTGAAAGCGCAGGTAGTTTATAAAAACCCGATCAACAGATTCTTTCGTCTAAAAAATCCGTTGATCGGGTTGAACCATTTGCAAAAAATCGTCTAAGATTAGGCTCTATCTCAATACTGCTCGGGTTTTGGATTTTCAACTCGGAATTAAGTTTGGGGAAAAGGTTAAAGGTTAAAGGTTTTTTATTTCCCATTTCCCCCGCCCCTTATCCCCAGAGGGGACCCCACCTTCCCCTTTTCCCCTTAACCGACAAGTATTGGGTTCTATCTACTTTGAGAGTTCTGGCGTCAAGAGAACGCGGCTTTCACCAACCCTACCAAATACAGGTGTAGACCAGCGATCAACTACTTTGCCCAGAACTGACATGTCTTGAACTAAGCGGTCAAATTTATCAGGGGTGAGAGATTGGGGCCCATCAGATAAAGCTTTTGCGGGATTGGGATGAACTTCAATCATTAAGGCATCTGTACCAGCTGCGATCGCAGCCATTGCCATAGATGGAACATATTCAGACCTACCAGTACCATGACTAGGATCAATCATTATCGGTAAGTGGGTAAGCGATCGCAATACCGGCAGCACTGATAAATCTAAAGTATTCCGGGCATATTTGCCATCAAAGGTTCTGATTCCGCGTTCACAAAGAATTACATTTGGATTTCCAGATGCCAAAATATATTCTGCCGCCATCAACCACTCGTCAATTGTGGCAGACATCCCGCGCTTGAGTAACACTGGTTTATCTTGAGCGCCTACCTTTTTGAGCAACGAAAAGTTGTGCATATTCCGCGCTCCGATTTGGATTATGTCAGCTGTTCTTGCCACTGCTGATAAATCGGCAGCATCCATAAGTTCTGTGACGATACCCAAACCAGTAGCTTCTCGCGCTGCTGCTAACAAATCTAAAGCGCTTTCACCATAACCTTGAAAGGCATAAGGTGAGGTGCGGGGTTTGTAAGCTCCGCCACGCAGAAACTGCGCTCCTGCTGCCTTGACGCGTTTTGCCGTTTCGACAATCATCGCTTCATTCTCAACGGAACAAGGCCCGGCTACTACTACGATGGGGTGAAGTTCGCCGAAATAGACATCACCGTTAGGTGTAGGTACAACAACCTCGCTGGCTTCTCCATGTCGGAATTCTCGGCTTACGCGCTTGAAAGGTTGTTGCACCCGTAATACTTGCTCAATCCAAGGGCTGAATTCCTGAACTTGTAATTTATCGATGCTAGTGGTATCACCAATTAGCCCTAAGACAACTTTATGGGTGCCAACGCTTTTTTCTACCGTGACTCCCCAAGTCTCACTCACTTCTTGGCTGATGCGAGCAATTTCCTCAACAGGTGTACCGCTTTTAAGTATGATAATCATCTATTTTTCCTTCCGTATAGTTTGAGTAGGCTAATCTTTGCAGGTCGATGCATTGTTATTGCAGGTCGATGCATTGTTATTGCAGGTCGATGCATTGTTATTGCAGGTCGATGCATTGGCATTGCAGGTCAATGTATTGGCGTTGCAAGTCGATGCATTGGTATTGCAGGTCGATGCATTGGTATTGCAGGTCGATGCATTGGCATTGCAGGTCGAGGTGTAGGGCAACTTTAAAAGACTTGCGTGTACACCGTAGCTCTTCGTAGGCGAGGGTAGTCTAGCGCAAAAATTCTGCAAGTTGTTCTAGTTTTGTCCAAGCTACGCCGCTTTGCAGAATTTCTTTGGCAAGAATAATACCTTTAACACAACCGACTAAAACATCAGTTTCCCCATGAATGGCTTCACCAACTTGCAGTGCGAGGGCTGTATTTAAAGCAACTACATCCTGCTGCGCTTGAGTACCTTTACCTTGGAGAACTGCCTTCAAGATTTCGGCATTTTCTTGGACATCTCCACCGCATAACGCCGCAGTTGGTGCAAAACTCAAACCAAGTTCTTGAGGATTGAGTGTTAGAGAACGGACTTTTTTATCCTGGAGTACAGCTAAGTCAGTGACATCTGCCAAACCAGCTTCATCTAAACGTTCCCGTCCGTGGACTGCGATCGCTTGCTGACATCCCAGTTGGGATAAAGCTTGAACAATTTCCTCTAGTAAAAGCGGATCGTTGACACCAATAATTTGCCCTGTTGGCCGCATAGGATTTACTAGCGGGCCGAGCAAGTTAAAAATAGTCCGCACTTTCAAAGTTTTTCGCAAAGTAGCGATCGCTTTAAGTGCAGGATGCCAACCTGGAGCAAACAAAAAGGTGATTCCGACTTCACCCACTGCGGCTTGCACTTTTTCTGGAGTGGCGTTGAGATTTATACCCAAAGCTTCCAATACATCAGCCGAACCAGTCTTGCTGGATGCGGAACGATTGCCATGTTTGGCAACTTTTACCCCGGCGGCGGCGGCAACAAAGGCAACAGCAGTGGAAATATTAAAGGTTGAAGCGCCATCTCCACCAGTTCCGCAGGTGTCAATTAGGGGGGCTGATGACTGGGGACTGGGGAATGGGGACTGGGATTGTAAGACACTGGCCATGCCGACTAATTCTTCGGCGGATACGCCTTTAGCTTGAATTGCGGCTAAAATCGCTCCTGATAGGACATGAGGAATGGCATCGGTGAGCCAACCTTGCATCAAATCCGCAGCTTGGGAAACTGTCAAGGATTGCCGATTTAATAACTGTTGTAATAAAGCTGGCCAGTTGTAGAACTCAGGAGGGATAGAGATGTTATCGGATGGAGTTTGCGTTACTGCGATCATATTCTTGATGGGCATTGGGCATGGGGCATGGGGCATTCACGAATGACAAATGACTAATGACTAATGACAAAAAGAAAAAATTAAGGAATAAGGACTTTTGCGACGGTTTGCACATCTTTGTCAAAATTAAGGAATAAGGACTTTTGCGACTGTTTGCACATCTTTGTCACCTCTGCCGGAACAGTTGATGACGATGCGGGGGTTGCCTTCTAATTGAGGACAAAGGGTTTCGAGATATGCGATCGCATGAGCAGTTTCTAAGGCTGGGATAATCCCTTCGAGTTGCGAAAGCCTTTGCAACGCTTTTAGTGCCTGTTTATCGGTAACACTGTAATATTCGGCGCGACCAAGATCCTTTAAATAACTATGCTCAGGGCCAACGCCAGGATAATCTAATCCGGCACTAATTGAATGGGCTTCGATGACTTGACCATCATCATCTTGCAGTAAATAGCTCATTGCACCGTGCAATACACCTATCTTTCCTTTTGTCAAGGTAGCAGCGTGTTTTTCTGTATCTACACCTTCACCCGCCGCTTCCACTCCGATTAGGCGCACTGAAGGTTCATGTACAAACTCATGAAACAAGCCGATCGCATTGGAACCTCCACCCACGCAAGCCAGTAGAATATCTGGTAATCCTCCCCATTTCTCTTGGGACTGAGCGCGAGTTTCTATACCAATTATCGCGTGGAAGTCACGGACAATCATTGGGTAGGGATGAGGCCCAGCAACAGAACCCAGGATGTAATGGGTTGTTTCTACGTTTGTCACCCAATCCCGAATTGCTTCAGAAGTTGCATCCTTAAGAGTTCCTGTACCTGCCTCCACTGGACGAACTTCTGCCCCCATTAATTTCATGCGGAACACGTTCAGGGCTTGGCGTTCCATATCCTGGACGCCCATGTAAATTACACATTTCAAACCAAACCTAGCACATACAGTTGCAGTTGCTACGCCGTGTTGTCCTGCACCTGTCTCTGCAATAATCCTTTGCTTACCCATGCGTTTAGCTAGCAACACCTGAGCTAAAGCATTATTAATTTTGTGAGCGCCTGTATGATTTAAATCCTCGCGCTTTAAATAGATTTGCGGCCCCGTGCCATCTGATCTAGCGTAGTTTGTTGTTAGGCGTTCAGCAAAATATAATGGGCTGGGTCGTCCCACATAATCGCGCAGTAAGTTTTGCAGTTCTGCTTCAAAACTCGGCTCATTGCAATATTGATTAAATGCCGCTTCTAACTCAGTTAATGCAGGCATTAAGGTTTCAGGGACATACTTACCGCCGAATTTTCCAAACCTGCCTAAAAGGTCAGGTAGCACAGGCGTAGTTGAAATGATAGCGTTGATGTCTTGGATGCTTACCACAGTTGAAAATCCTTTATGTTCAAATATTTTTTACTTTCGTTCTAATTTTTTAGAACTTATCCCACAGATAAAATTCTTTTCGCGTTTCCCTTTCACGGGTTTCGTAGGTATAGCCCAATTCCCTGTGATTCAAAACGTCTATAGGGCGCACCAAATCTTTAGAGTCAAAATTTGGTAATAGGGATACTAAATCTCCTAACGCGGTAGCTTTGGGGGTAGACATACCGCCGTCCCAAGGCCACATTAGGTCTTTAAGGTTGTGTCCGTAAGGCTGACTATGACCATCGGGAGGATAAAAATTGCTACCTTGATGACCGTTTTCTTGCCATTGGGCCCAGAGGCGGTCTACGTTGGCATGATGCAACCAAAACACTGGGTCATAAGGCGAACTTGGTATATTGCTCATAGTACCCAAGCCTTTAAACTTTATGGGTCTTGTGCTTGCGTCTATCTGCACCCCACCAACTAAACCATGAATGTAGTTGTGGATAAATCCTCCTGGGGTGACTTTACCCTGCTCATCTACAGAGATAAATCCTTCCATAGCAGCGCGAAATAGAGAATAATCATTAAGAGCTAGGGCACGCTCAACATCTTTTTTGGGCACAGGGTAATCGGTGGCAGGAGGTAGCCGTAGAAAGCGAACAAGTGATGTACCTAATGATGTGTTGGTATCTAGGTCAATGTTTAATGCTGGATTCATAACCCAGCCATTTGCAGCAGAAAAAGCCCCAGGTACAGTCCCGCCTGTAAAGTTTCCTTGATTTGGAATTTTGATGGTTACTCCTTGACCATTAGAACCAAGAAAATCATCGTTAAAAACTACATCAAGTGATTTGGGGTCTGTCCAATCCCAGTATGGGAGAGTAACATTTGGGTCTACTGCTTGCAGTGCTTGTTCAAATCTGCGAATATATTCTCGATGCCAAGGGAAAAATGCGGCATTTTCATGAGCAAGTTCTTGAACAGAACCATTGGAATGTCCTTTATGGTTATGAATCAAGCGTGTTGCGCCTATATGTATGGCAACGAATTGGTCGTAAATACTGACCTTGCTACCTGCGGGAATTGTAGTTTTTAAGGTTTTGATAGCTTTGACAAAGGCTGCTTTCTCTGCTGATGTCAGGTCAGTTACGTTCTTTCTTACAGCTGGGCGAGCGTATTGTCCAACATTGTGATTCCAATGGTATTGGTATTGTCCGTGGTCAATGCGATCGTGGGCGAAGACTGTAATAGCACAAGTGCTAACTAGAAGTAAGCTATAAATTAGTATTTTGACAGATTTCAGCAGGAGTTTCATAGCTAAGATTTCCTTTGTATTTTTTCCTTTGCGATCTTTGCGGTTCGTTATTCTTTATCGAACCGCCAAGACGCCAAGGACGCAGAGAAAGAAAAAATAGAGCTTTTTTATTTTGCAGAAACAACTTGTTGCAGGGATACTGGAGTAATTGCTGCTTTGAGTTCCTGACACAATTCTTCTACAGCTTGCAGTCCTTCGTTTGGGCTACCTTCAGCTAAACGTTTCACAAAGGCGCTACCAACAATTACTGCGTCTGCACCCCATTCTTTTACTTGATGTGCTTGTTCTGGCCTTGAGATGCCAAAACCAACGCCGATGGGTTTATCGGTGACGCTTCGCAAATCTTTTAATAAATACTTTACGCGGTCTTGAATTTGAGCGCGGATACCTGTAACACCTGTAACACTCACCAGGTAAATAAAACCCTGAGATTGATGAGCGATCGCTTCAATTCTATCTCTAGAACTGGTAGGAGCTACGAGTAAAATTACCTCAATTCCAAAAGATGCAGCAGTTTGGATTAATTCTTCTGCCTCTTCTAAGGGTAAGTCCGGTACTACCAACCCTTGCACTCCAGCAGTGGCAATTTGCACCAAAAACGACTTAATACCCCGGTGCAAAATGGGATTGTAGTAAGTAAATAGAATTATCGGCGCTTTTAAGCTGGGAATCACTATGTGCAACATCTCTAGCACTTGCTCTAATTTTGTGCCATTTTGCAAAGCGCGGGTTGCTGCTGCTTGAATCACTGGCCCATCTGCTAGAGGGTCGGAGTAGGGAACGCCCAACTCGATAAAGTCTGCACCATTGCGATCTAAGATACGTAAAGCCTCGGCGGTGGTTTCTAAGTTAGGATCGCCTGCTGTGATAAAGGGGATTAAAGCACACTGTTGGCGATCGCGTAAAGTTTGAAAGGAAGCTGAGATAGAAGTCATGTTGAAAATTAGTTAATGATTGGTTAATAGTTTTGGAATAATTTACACTTAGCAATTAGCGATACCCAGGCTAGATTTTTTGTCGTCGAGTCTTTTAGCTCCGTTAGGGAATAAGGAAAGGGTTAAGGGGGAAGGGAAAAGGGAATTTTGCCCCTTAAATGTCCCCTTTACCCGCATTCTGCAAGAAACCTATTTTCCCAAACATCCACTCAACCGCCTTAGAAAGACTTGCTTTAATTTTTCAGTAAGGTTAGGGAGCATCAAGTCTTAGCATACGCACAGCTTGTTCTACATCGCTTTGTTTAACTAAAGATTCTCCAATCAAAACCGCACGCGCACCAGCTTCAGCGACAAGAGATAAATCAGCAGGTGTATACAGTCCAGACTCGCTGACGACGGTGATATCCAAACTTTGTAACTGTTGTTGGCGCTGTGCTAAAAGTTGCTGTGTTGTGCCTATATCAAGGGTAAAATCTTCTAAATTGCGATTATTGATTCCTACTAAATGTAAATCGTCAAGCTTTAACACTCGATCAAGTTCATCCAAGGTGTGAACTTCTACCAGCGCATTCATGCCTAAATCATGAATTAGTTGCAAAAAACCCTGAAGTTCTTGATCTGATAAAATGGCAGCAATCAATAAGACTGCATCTGCACCTGCTGTTCGTGCTAAATATATTTGATAGGGGTTAATAATAAACTCCTTGCACAGTAGGGGTAATGCTACTTGCGATGCCTCCGGCGAGCTTTGCTTACGCACCCTTCGCAGATTATCAAAACTGCCTTGAAAGAACTTTTGGTCAGTTAAAACTGATAAACAAGCTGCACCACCTCGTTCATAAGCTTGAGCAACAGCTACTGCATCAAAATCTGCGCGGATAATGCCACGGCTAGGTGATGCCTTTTTTACCTCGGCAATTAAGCTAGGTTGATTAGGATTTTCTTGCAAAGCAGCCAAGAAGTTCCGCACAGTCGGGGCTGAATTTAACTGTTGTCGCAAGGCAGCTAAAGGCAATTCTTGCTGCATTTGTGCAACTTCTTGCCTTTTATGCAACACAATTTCTTCAAGAATATGGCGGGGAGGGGCAACTTGGTTAGTCATAAAATGCTAGGGGAGTGGGGAGAGGAGTTAAGAGTTAGAAGTTGTTAATTATGAGTTATCTATGAGTTTTTGAGTTAAGAATTTCTCCATATTCTCAACTCTCAACTCCTAACTAATAACTAATGATTGCGTGTATGCACGCACCACATTTTTAATGATTTCTAGACCGACTTCTCCGGCTAGAGTCATGATTGACTCTGGATGAAACTGAACGGCGGCGATGGGAAGTGTCTGATGTTCAATGCCCATAATTACGTCGTCATCAGAAATCGCTGTCACCTTAAGTTCTTTTGGCAAACGTTGCGGTAGGGCAAATAATGAGTGATATCTACCGACTGGAAAAGATTGTGGTAAATTTTTGAAGGTTACGGAATTAGAATCGGTGACGAAAATCCTTGAGGATTTACCATGTTGGGGATAGTTGAGGACTCCTAATTCTCCATCAAATGCTTCAACAATGCCTTGCAATCCTAGACAAACTCCGAAAATAGGAATTTTGCGATGAAGAAGCGCACCGACGGTCTGAGGAACCCGAAAATCACTTGGTCTACCAGGGCCAGGAGATAATACAACTAAGTCAGGGCGTTCTGTATCGAATAGCGATTCTGAGAAACCATGACGCAGTGTAGTAACGGTTGCACCAGTTTGGCGAATGTAATTGGCTAGGGTATGAACAAATGAGTCTTCATAGTCTATTAGCAAGATGCGTTTGCCATTTGCCCCATTTGGAAGGATTTTAGTTGATTTTATAGAACTGGATTCATCAATTTTTTGACTGTTTTCTTTTACACGGCGAATTGTTTCAAATAAAGCAGCAGCTTTGGTAATTGTTTCTTGTTCTTCTGCTTGCGGTATCGAATCATAAAGGACAGTAGCACCAACTCGCACTTCGGCGATGCAGTCTTTTAATCGGATTGTCCGCAGAATTAATCCAGTATTTAAATTTCCATTGAAATTTAAATAACCAACTGCGCCACCATACCAACGTCGGGCGCTACGTTCATGCTGTTCAATAAAATCTATTGCGGCTCTTTTGGGTGCGCCTGTGACTGTAACAGCCCATGTATGCGATAGAAAGGCATCTAAGGCATCAAATTGCGATCGCAGTGTCCCTTCTACATGATCTACTGTATGTATCAGGTGGCTATATAATTCTATTTGACGACGACCAATCACTTGTACTGAACCAGGTTCGCAGATTCGGGATTTGTCATTGCGATCGACATCAGTACACATGGTCAACTCAGCTTCATCTTTGTGGGAGTTGAGTAACTGACGAATTTGCACGGCATCGTCAAGAGCATCTTGTCCTCGGCTAATAGTGCCACTAATGGGACAGGTTTCTACCCGCCTACCTTCAACCCGCACAAACATTTCTGGAGATGCGCCAATCAGATATTCTCCACCTAAATTAAAAATAAACCCATAAGGACTAGGATTTATTTCTTTTAAAGTTTCAAATAGTTTACTAGGTTCCTCTTCATATCCTTCAAAAAAGTTTTGACTAGGAACTACTTCAAATAAATCGCCTCGGCGAAAATAATCGAGCGCACCCTCAACTTTTTGGGCATACTCACCTACTTTATGGTCAGCAGTTTGATTTGGCAGAAGATGTTTTCCCCGATAGTCTACAGATTCACCAGTTCGAGGCAGATCATTAGTCTTGCCATGCGCTGTTTCAAATTCATATTGTAGACGAAATGCGCGTTGTTGATAGTAGTCAACAACTATCAAATCATCAGGTAGATAAAGTACTAAATCTCGTTGGTCTGTTGGACGTTCTAGACGTTGAGTAATTGGTTCAAACTGAAAAACTAAGTCATAACCAAATGCACCATACAATCCTAAATGCTCGTCTTCTTGACTAGAAAAAGTGTGTAAAATTTCACGGACAACTGTAAATGCTGAAGGTTGTTTACTGCGTTCTTCTTCAGCAAATAGTTTTTTTGTAGTTTTAACAAAGCCTATAACACTATTATTGTCTAGGCTAACTTTCTCAAGTTGTATTGAGTTAGATAAGCACTCTAAGAGTAATGGTAAAAGTACCCGACCGCGTTCATTCAACGCTATCAAAGTAAAAGCATTATCTTGTGTAGTCAATTCCAATGGTGGATTGACAAATCCGATCGCCCATCTTTTGTATCTGCCTGGATATTCGTAGCTGCTCCTTAACAAACCTCCACGCTGAGAATTTAAGTGGAATAGAATGTCTTCGAGAGCAGTGTCCATCTTAACTTCTGTGATGGAGCGAGAAACAAGTACACCGCCAAGAGTTTTGTAGGAACGGGAATCAAAGATCATGGGAAAATTCTCTGGAAGAGTTATTAGTCAAAAGCTAATCATTATTGATAACTATCTTCAAATTAAAAACAAATCCAGATAATCCGATGTCAATTTAATTCAAACTATCCAAATCTGCGTATTCTTTTAAAAGATGTAATGAAAAACTTTTTCGCTTCTTGTTTAAGAATACTAGATATCAAGCAGAGAAGACATTGAATAATTTTTCGATTAAATGTCAATTTATTCGCTTTTTATACTGCTTCTCTAGTACATTTCCTGATAGCCATATTTCAAAACAACATTTCAAAACAACCGCCTCCCTCAAAAGTAGTAAATCCTCTTACAACCTCAGCGTTCCTCTGCGCTTCCCTCAGCGTACCTCTGCGTTTCAAATCCATCCTAAAACTCCTTCAACAGCGATATTGCCTGCCTATACAAAAACAAATCCACCTCATGAACCTCAACTCCTTTCCCAATCCTTTGTAACAGCATCAAAGTCAATTCTCCCCCCAAATGTTCGCGGAACTCAGTTAAACCCCGGAACAAACAATTAGGATGTTCCACTTGTGATAACTTCTCAACCAGTTCTGGCACATACAACGTGAAACCCAACGCCGACAAAGTACTTAATATCCGTTGCCATTGTGAGCAATCCAGCAATCCTACCAAATAGGAATAAGTGCTATCCAAAGCAATACCGATCGCAACTGCTTCACCATGACGCAAGCGATAATTTGTCAAATGCTCCAGTTTATGAGCCGCCCAGTGTCCAAAATCCAGGGGACGAGACGAACCCATTTCAAAAGGATCGCCGCTATTGGCAATATGTTCTAGGTGCAATTGGGCGCAACGATAAATAACTTGTTGCATAGTATCCATGTCTCGCCGTGCCAGGGCTGCGCTGTGAGAGTGGATATAATCAAAAAAGCTAGCATCCTTAATTAACGCCACTTTGACTGCTTCTGCGATTCCAGAACGCCAATCGCGATCATCTAAGGTTGTCAAAAAGGCAGAATCATTGATAACTGCATAAGGTGGCGCAAATGTGCCAAGAAAGTTCTTTTTACCAAAAGCGTTAATGCCGTTTTTTACGCCAACCCCAGAATCATTTTGTGCTAGCACTGTCGTCGGAATCCGAATCAGACGAATTCCCCGGTGAGCAGTTGCGGCTGCATATCCTACCAAATCCAACACAGCCCCGCCGCCGATCGCTAACACGTAAGAATGGCGACATAATCCGGCTGCTTCAATCTGTTGCTGGATTTGCTCTACTAAAGTGCCATCATTTTTAGCAGCTTCTCCTCCCGAAATTATCATTGGTTCGGCTGCGATCGCTAGTATCTCTGCATAAAACTTGGTATACGCTACTAATTGGTTAACCAATTCCGGGTGATGCTGCAATATACCTGCGTCTACTATCGCTACAACTTTCTTCGGCTTTGTCTCCCCATCTGCTGTAATCACTTGGGCTAAGGTGGGGTTTTTCAACTCAAATAAGTTTTTGGTGAAATAAACCTCATAGTTGAAAGTAACCGAAACACGTTGATGAATTGGTTGTAGACTGAATCTACTTTTTTGCTTAATGTCAACTACCATGTTTTTGCTGATATATTTACAAGTGTGGCACGATTCAAAGCTTGAACAAATGTTTCTACTGAGTGAGAACCATTGATCTTGACTTTATTATTAATAATGAAGAACGGCACGCTATTAATGCCATTTGGTCGTGCAAATATTGATTCCGCTACGAAAGCTTTAATTGCAGCATCATCACTCAATTGCAGACGTAATTCCCTAGAATCCATTTGGTAAGCTCTACCTATGGCAATCAGAACTTCAATATCTCCGATGTTCAAACCATCTTCAAAATAAGCTTTATAAATGGCTTCTACAACATCGTTTTTTACCTTTGCTGGTGCAAGTGTAATCAGCCGATGCGAAAGTTTAGTATTAACAGCCAAACGGATTTTTTCAAAATTTAGCTTGACTCCAGCCGCTTCACCTGCATATTGCGTAGATTCAAACAGATATTGCAGTTCTTGGGCTTTTATACCTTTTCTATTTTGCATAAAGCTGTGAAATTCGTATCCGTCAGCAGGAATAGTATTGTCGAGAATAAAAGGATGCCACCGGATATCTACTTCTTTTTCTGACCATTTTGCCAATGCATCAAACAGATGCTTTATAGCTATTCTACACCAGGGGCAAACGGGATCGTGAAAGATTTCTATCAACATAGTTTTTGTTACTCATACCAATTCTGTATGAAGATGCGCCAAACTATATAAGGAACGAACCGCGTTCGCGTAGCGTCTCGTAGAGAAGGGCGCATTCGCGCAGCGTCTCGTTAGAGAAGGACACAAAGTAAAGAAAGAAGATTTGGCACTGCCTCACTTAAAAATGGTATCAAATGCTAATATTTGTGTGGATTTGAGGTTTTAAATCTCGTTGGATAGCCGTTGTGTTTAAAGGCTGTAAAAAAGTGTTGATTTTTTCTTCAAAAAATCTTTGAGTAGTTTCAAATTCCTTAATTAATGCGTTTCTATCTTTCCTAGCTACCAGTTTCGCCAACCGATTGTAGGTATTAGCCAAATAGCTAATTGCATTACACCTTTCTTCTGTAGCTAGCATAATATCAACACATAAATTAGGATTTTGAGAAAACAAACGTTTAACAATATCAATTTCTTGACGATAGTTAGGTGTTGACATTGTTAAGCTTTGCTCTATATCGACTTTTAGTTGTGCTAAGAAAACACCAAGGCTAAATCTACAAAAATGCTGTGTTGCTTGAACAATCACCATCATTTGATCGTGTTCTTCAGGCGTACAAAAAATTAATTCTCCACCTTTAGTTTTAAGAAAGTCTAATAACCATTGAAACGACTCATCATTTCGACCTGGACACACTACCACCTTTTGTCCCAAAAACGATTTTATATTTGGCCCAAACATTGGATGTAAACCTATGACTGGGCCGGAATGATGTTCGAGCATCGCTTGATTTGGCTGAGTTTTTACGCTCGTAATGTCACACAAAGCTGTATTTGAGCTAAGGTATTTCGCTGCACGCTTGATAACATCAACTGTATGTTCAATAGGAACGCTTACTATTACTAATTCTGCCTGATTTAACAGTTTATCTGCGTATTCCCAATCTTCATGTTCGAGAACGCTAACATTGTGACCTACTAGTGAAAGCTGCTCTTTAAATAATCTTCCCATCCTGCCGCGTCCACCGATGATGGTAATTTGTCGGGAACTGACATGATTTGTTGCAGCTTTAGGAATCAGAGTAGCATGACAACTATTTACTACACTCGCCCAAACAGACTCAGGAATACCAGCTTCAGCAAGTAGAGGAGCCACATCAGCCAGTTGTTTATCTAAAGAAGGTTGTTCTGATGCTGCTAATAATGATATGCGATCGCTAAGTAGGGCGATCAAGCTCTGGTCAGTTTTTTTAAGCTGATCTGAATTTGTCATTTGTCATTTGTCATTTGTCATTTGTCATTTGTCATTTGTCCTTGAGAGACTACGCGCACAAGGGACATGGTTTTAATTAGTCCGATATGATTAGTTTTTTCGCCTACAAGGGGTAAGGTATGTACCAAAAAGTCTTGATCAACAAGTGATTCCTTAGAACTCAATTCGGGTAAGAGATCCAAATTTGTTGCTTTTTTGGCGATCGCATCATAAAATAACTCTTCATAACGGTCTAGTGCTTGCTCAAAGGAATAGTTTTCTACTGCAAACTTTCTTCCTTTGCGCCCTAATTGCGCTGCTAATTCCGGCTGTTTATATAAATCTAATATCGCACTTGCTAAAGCATTTGCTGACTCTGGCTCAACGATAAGACCGCCACCACTTTCTTTGATAGCTTTGGCAGCAGTCCCAGTTGCGGGAACTGAAGCAACAATTGGGCGACCACTAGCTAACAGCAGTGGTATTTTAGAAGGCATATTGAAAGAAATCACATTGCTTTTTTGCACAATCAACCCCACATCCGCACCTGCTAACATTTGTGGGAGTTCTTCTCGCGGTTCCAAGGGTAACAGCAAAACGTTATCTGCACCACAAGCAAGACAATGTTTTTGTAACCTTTCGAGAGCTTGAGATTCACCTGCGATCGCAAAGACAATATCATTAATATGACGCAACCGAGATGCTGCTTCGATTACTGTCTCTAAACCTTGGGTCAGAGCAATATTACCTGAATAAAGCACTACAAATTTATCATTAAGTTGATGGGTAGCTCTCCAAGAGTTATTTTCTTTCGGCAAAGGGCGGATAAAATTTAGATTCACCCAATTTGGAATACAGGCAATTTTATTAGCAGGTACACCTTTATTTTTTAAATTATCTACAAAGCCATCGGCAATCACACTAATGGTATGTGCAGTTCGGTAGGCAAATTTTTCTAAAGCTTCCAGAGCTTGAATCATCAACTTATTTTTAATTAGCCCAACACGCACAGCAGCTTCCGGGAGGATATCTTGCACATTCAGCACTACTGGGCAATTATATAGCCAAGCTATTAAGGTTGCAGGTAAACAAACTAGTAACGGCGGCACTGTTAAGAGTATTACATCAGGTCGCTCGCCTTTAAGGGCTTGTGGTAAGCTTGTAAAAACAAAGCTCAACTCTAGCAATAGCCTGTCTACAAGGTTAGGTTTAGACTTAATCCGCAGGTAACTACGCTGAATTTTGACACCATTTTTATGTTCAGTAACGTATAGCTTACCCTGATAGCGATCGTAAATCTGACGCTGAGGGTAGTTAGGCATACCTGTGATTACCCGCACTTGATGCCCTCGCTTTACCAGCCCTTCTGCTAGTTCAGTCATCAAAGGTGCAATACCAATTGGCTCTGGATGATAATTGTATGAATAAATCAGAATTTGCATGAACTCTTAATGCGCTGAAAGCACCTTAATAATATTGACTTTATTAGTGTTATCCAGTTTTTATCTCCCTTGTTCCGGATTTAATAACCTGAAATTTTCGTAGAAACTTTCGTAGGGTATGTTACCGCCGAGAATACGGTATCGAATTTATCGAGATGGTGCGTTATACCCTTGGCTAACGCACCCGACGAAACTGTTACTCAAGCATCAGAACTCAGCACTGTTTTTGCAGTTACTTCTCTAAACTCAAGACTGGCTTTTGTTGTCTACGTTTCCGCAATGTGATGGTAGCAGCCCCAAATCCGAGCAATGCTAAACCCAATGCTGAACTAGGTTCAGGTACTTTAGTTGTGCCTTCTACGTTTAACACTTGGACGCGACCTTGGAAGAAATCGCCCACATAAAGCTTGCCATCTTTGAGGCTTGTACCACCTGTCCAGTTAAATCTGCCTGGAGTGAGGTCAAGGGGATTGCCAAAAGGAGGGCCAGTTAATGCTGGAGGCGGGACTGGGTTGCCTGATGCATCTAGGGCTGGTTTACCGTAAGAAGTCAAGAATTTACCGTTTTTATCAAATACCTGAACACGGCTGTTGATAGAATCAGCTACATAAACATTCTCTTGGTCGTCCACTTCAATGCCAATTGGCTGAAGAAGTTGTCCAGGCCCGCTACCTGCTGAACCAAATGTGTACAGAGGTTTTCCATTTGGATCGAGTACTTTAACGCGGTTGTTATACTGGTCAGCTACAAAGATATTTCCACTGACTGGGGAAATTCTGATACCTGCTACACCTTGAGTTTCTCCAAGTCCAGTGCCCACAGTGCCACCAATCACACCAATTTGCTTTCCGTCAGGTGTGAATTTAAGGATTCTTTCGCCGTTAAAATCACCAACGTAAACATTGCCAGTTTTGTCAAATGTTACACCAGATGGCCCAAAGAAAAGCCTATCATTTATACGAGGGGTAAATTCTCCATTTGCAAAGGATCTAATAAAGTTACCCTGAGAATCGAATTGATTGATGCGGTTGTTGTAAACATCACCTGCATACAAATCCCCTGTTACGGGATTAAAGTCTACAGTTGTTGGCTCGTCAAACTGCCCAGGCCCTGTGCCGCCGGAGCCAATTGCTCCAATATACTGACCGCTTGGACTAAATTTTTCAATTTTGTCACCGAGGTTATAGTTAGGAGTACCATCCGGGTTAACACCGCGTCCGTTAGATATAAGAGTATTCCCTTGGCTATCCACCGCTATCCCTTGGGGAACAAACAGTTGCCCAGGGCCGAAGCCTGGTTCGCCGATACTTCTGTCGTAAGTTAATGTTACAGCCTTGGCTTGGGCTGCTGCTGCCAACACTATGAACCCAGTACCAAGAATGCCGATTGAGAAATTTTTGACTAATCCCATGAGTTTGAAGTCCTGGTTGTATGAGTGTATACTCTTTCCTAGACTAATTTTGTTCCCAGTCCTAGTTCGGGAACCCTAAGATTCGGGCTGCTGCCTCCTATTTGAAATGCAACTTTCTGTGTGAGGCAGCAGCCTATTTTGTAAGTACCTGATACCAGGTAAAGAGGAATTAGACTATCTCTGCTTTGGGTAGCAATTCACCCGACTTGTCTTGGCGTTTGCGCTTGGCGAAAGCAGCAGTTGCGCTTACACTAGCAAGTGCTATTAAGCCGACTACTGAACCAGGTTCGGGGACTTTTTGAACAAGACCATCTACCCGAACAACCTCCCCTCGTCCTGGGCCGACACCGCGATTGGTAATATAAATCTTGCCATCAGAACTAACATCAATTCCATCAGCCGAATCTAGCCCTTGACCTGCTGCAACAAGTGTTGTGCGAGTGCCGTCAGGAGCAACTTGGATCAGAGAACCAGGTAGATTTGTGATGTCACCCCCTAACTGGGACTTGTCGCTAAACTGTAAGACGAGCAAATCGCCTTTTTGATCAAAGGTTAGGTCTGTGATGTGCGTAAATCCATCCAGAAAAACTTCTGGTTTGAGATCATCGCCAATGCGGAAAATCCGTGATTTACCTGCTGGATAAGGAAAACCTGTATATTCGCCAACGTATAAAGCTCCATCAGGGCCAATTGCGCCACCTGTGGGTACTGATTGAATTGCTATTTTTCCTCCTGGAAGCTCCTGTAATAGCCCAGGAGGTAATTGTAATCCTGGTGGCAAATCTGACTTACTAATAATATTTTTAGGAATTGCGATCGCCTCGGACTTACTTCCGTCAAGCTTGATTTTGTAAGCAGTGTTTCCGCCCCCATCAACGACATAAGCATTATCGCCACTAATAGCCAGGTCATAAGGATTGGTAACTACATCCCCTTTGTCTGGATTTTTGGTGATTTCATTCTTAGCAAAGTCAAAAATACTGGTCAGAGATCCCGTCTTCAAGTCAGCTTTGTACAGTTGTGCTAGAAGCGATGTATTTAAAACCTTATCGGGTGTTGATGGCGGGAAAGTTGCAAGTTGCTGTGGTGGGATAGAGGATTTAGAACCAAGGTTAAGTGTTGCTAAATCGCGGTTTCCTGGATAACCAGCAAAGCCAGTCAGAAGATAAGCATTCCCTTGAGAATCAAATTGTATATCTTCAATACCAGCGCCTTGGTTGCCAGTAGGTTGCTCTGCTAGAGACTCAAAGTTATTAAATAGACGCTGTTTGGTGCCATCTGGTGCAACTTTGACCAGTGAACTAGTGTTACCAGCACAGATAGGCTGAAATAGGGTACTCGGAGATGGTTGGCAATTTCCGTTTCCTCCAATACCTGGCTCTGCTACGTAGAGACTGCCGTCAGGGCCAAAGCTAACACCCCGTGCATTACTAACTCCATCAACAATTGGCGTTAGGCTTGCAGCTTGTGCAGATGCTGTTCCACAAATAGCAGTAAAACAAAATGTAAGAGATGTAAGAGCAAATGACTTGAGTTTCATACCTTTAGAGATTGAGAATTAAGTTAAGTGGAAAACTTTATGGTTTTAAAGACAACGTGCAGTCTTTGAGGAAGGCAGGATTGGTTTGAAACTCTTTACTTGAGCGCCACGGCTCCATTTATAGGAGGTTTAATAGCTCTCTTTTTGTGCAAGCAACCAACGCCAAAGGCAGCGATCGCTAATATGCCTAAAGCAGAACTCGGTTCAGGGACAGATTTGATATTTTCAATTCTGAGAACTTGTCCATCTCCAGCGCGATCGCCTCGGTTTGTGACGTATACCGCACCATCAGCACCAATAGTCAAAGCGCTAGGCGACTCTAATCCATCCCCACTCAAAAGAGTTGTGCGTGTCCCATCGGGAGCTATTTTGATCACAGAACCATCAAAATCACCCTTCCAAGCTGACTGATTGGCGTACTGCAAAGCATACAAATTGCCCTTGGTATCAAATTCCAAGTCTGTCAGTTGGGTAAAGCCATCTGCATATACTGTTGGCTTGCCATCAGCACCAACTCGATAGATTTTTGCCCCATTTTCTGGGAATGGAAAACCTGTAAATTGGCTGATGTAATAAGCGCCATCAGGGCCTTTTGCCACACTTGAAGGTACTGCTTGGCTTGCAAACTGCGATCGCACCACTTCACCTTCAGATGGCACTTGTGCTGGTTCATTGGATGGTGTTCCAGAAGGTGGAAAGACTGGATTAGTCAATACATCTTTAGAGAATGCGGTAATAGATTGCAGATTTCTACCATCAGTATTAACGCTGAGTAAGTCATTTGCACCGGCATCAACTGCAACTAATTTATTGCCATCTATCAGGAAACCTAAAGGATTGCTATCGACATCACCACCATCGGGATTGTTGGCGAGTTCATAGTTACCTAAATCGGCAACACTCTTCCAGGAATTGGTGTTAAAGTCGGGAGCGATGATTTTACCGAGGTCTGTGTTACCTAAATTGCGATCGCGAAAGGTCGGATTAGCGCCATACCCAATCAGAATATAAGGTTTACCTTGAGCATCAAATTTGATATCACGAGGCCCGGCGGCTCCAGTACCATCTGGTAATGCTAAGGAAGGAAGTCCTGTAAGTATGCGTTCGGTTTTACCATTCTCAATTTTGGTAACTGCCCCACTTTTGCCATAGCATAATGAATCACCTTGACCGCTTGACGGTGGAACACAACCTCCACTTCCCCCTATTCCCGCCTCTGTGACATAGAGATTACCATCAGGGCTAAAGCTTAGACCTCCAGGGCTATATAGACCGTCGGCGATTACTGAAAAGGATGCGGCTGAGGCAGCTTTGATTCCAGAAAAAGCGGCAACACAAAAAGTGAGGAAGGTAATGGTAAGTTGTTTCAGTTTCATGTGTTGCAGGGAATTGAGGTAAGAATTTTCAACGCAGAGGAACGCAAAGGGACGCTGAGATTTTAGTTGGTAACTAGTGCTTCTGGAGTTTTTGGGAGGTAGCTCATTCCTCGGTCAAATGATTTGAGGTTGCCAGCTTTGGCTTCTAGTAAACGTTTGATGTTCATGCTCTCAGCGCCAAAGTCTTCAATTTGAAGTTTGCCGTGAGTGACGGTTCCATCTGTTTTCCAGAATGTGATTCGATGTAGGATGAAACCTGAAGCTTCGGGGTCAGCGAATGAGTATGCGGTTGGAATGAGTAACGCTACAGAACGCTGATAATATTCGTAGTCTGGATAAAAGTGTTCTTGTTCTAGTAAGTAGTATTTGCTCAGACTATGAACCCGGACGGAAACTTTTACTTTCTGGTCATATTCATCTTTGAATTCACCTGATTCAGAAGTAATATCACCATTTGGGCGCAGTAAATGTGCCCACTCATCTATGTTCCGTAGGTCTTTTAAGTATTCAATGCCGATTTCAATTGGGGCATCAACATAGATGGTATCTGTATCGATAAAGTAGCGACCTTTGGCTGCTGAGGTTAGACCAGCTTTGCGTTCCAAATTACCTTTGAGAGAACGACACTCGGAAGTATGTACCGTGTGAATTCCCTGCATAATCATCTGAGTTTGTCGTTTGGGATCGACAAAGCTCAACCAATGGAAGTATACACCTTTTTCATCTGTTCCCGGCTCAATGTAGTCAGTGGGAAATAACAAAACAGGGTAAACCTGAAAATATTTCTGATACTCTAATCCACAATGCCACTCAATACCGTAGAAAAGCGGATTTTCTAATTTCTTAACATGATAATAGAGGTTTTTGTGATAACCAGACGCAGTTCCAAGCCAGGTATCTTCGTCAATTTGCTCTTTCATCCGGCTATAAAGCGTCCATTCGTCTAAGTTCTTTAAACTACAAAGATACTCAAAGGCGCTCTCTGGTGAAGTAGCAATATAAGCTGATGTTGCAAAGGTATTCTTTTCCACTTATTACTCCTTAAGATAATAATTAAGCTGCGATCGCTGCTTTAGTCTTGTTTCGCTTACCGCTCTGAATCCGGTCTTCTGCTAATCGTTTAGCAGCATCGTTGGTAGTAATTCCCTGCTCTTTAGAAATATTAAAAATTGCTAGTAGGGTGTCATAAATGTTATGCACTTGCTTAAAAGCTTTATCTTCGTCATAGCCAATCATTTCGTTGTAAACGTTGATTAGCCCTCCAGCATTAATTACATAGTCAGGGCTATAAATAATCCCTTTTTTGGCAAGCATTTGACTATGTAGTTGCTCATTCTCTAACTGATTATTCGCTGCACCAGCAATAATAGAAGCTTTTAAGAAAGGAATTGTATGACTATTAAGAATTCCTCCTAAAGCGCAAGGAGAAAAGATATCTACATCAAGAGAGTAAATCTCGGCGGGTTCTACAATAGTTGCGCCAAAAAGCCGTTTTACTTCTTCTGCTTTTACTGGATCTACATCACTTACAAAAAGCTTGACATCATGCTCATGTAAGTGCCGACAGAGATTTTTACCTACATTTCCAAGACCTTGAACTGCAACTTTCATGCCATCAAGTCTTTTGCTTTGCCAACGCGACTCTACAGCAGCTTTAATTCCGAGAAAAACTCCTAGTGATGTTATGGGAGCAGGGCCGCCAGATTTTTCTGATACCCCAACAACATGTTTAGTTTCTTGACTGATTGTCCGTACATCGTCAGGGGTAATATTAACATCTTGTCCGGTAATAAAACGCCCATTTAGACTATCAACAAAACGTCCGTAAGCTCTTAAGAGATCATCTGTTTTATTTTCAGGATTAGCAATAATAACTGCTTTTCCGCCACCAGCCGGAATGTTGGCACAGGCGGCTTTATATGTCATCCCACGACTCAGACGAAGCGCATCTTTTAAAGCAGCTTCTTCGTTAAGATAAGGTAAAATTCTTGTAGCTCCCATCGCTGGGCCCAAGGTCGTGTCATGGATAGCAATAATCGCTTTAATTTCAGGATTCTTACCATGACAAAAGAGAACTTGTTCGTGACCCATTTCTCTAACAGTTTCAAATAACAGCATTTTCACCTCTCGATATTGTTTGGTATTGGTTAGAGAAAGTAATTTGCATTACAAAATGTAAAGATATAGACACAAAAACATTCTCGAATATTAATATTGGATGAAGTTAAGAAAAGACTTAAGGTTTAAAAAGCAAAATTTCCAGTTGATTGGGTATAGTTTTTTAGCTGGAATTGAAGTCTTTGCCATTTCTAGATTCATCCTTATGTCTTTTACTAAATGGACTAATCCAAAATGGATTGGAAAGTCTACTTTATTGAGATGTTTTCGTGTCTATAACAATTGAAAGAAATTGTCAGGTTTAACTTTTAAACCATTGGAAATGAGATTTGCTTGGCTGGATTTTTAGCCGAATTTGATTTGACTCCTTGTGCTGCTAAACTTTTATTACGTGCACCAGAGGGTGCTGGTCGATCAGCATCAATCACGACATCGAGCAGAAAGGGAACGTTTGATGCGATCGCTTGTTGTAATGCTGCTTCGATCTCTGACTCTCTGACGACTACAAGCGCTTCTGCTCCCATACCACGAGCAATCATGGCGAAGTTTGTTGGTGGAAGTGTTGCATCTGCGCCTTTTAATCCCAAGATTTTCATCCCTTGATGGCACATGTTGTAACGCGCATCGTTGAGTACAATCCAGATTGCAGGAATTTTGTATTTCACAGCTGTGCTGATTTCGTTATTCATCAGCATTGCTCCATCGCCAACAATACCTACAGCTTTGCTCTTGCTCGCCAATGCTGCACCCAATACTCCGGTGACGGCGTGACCCATTGCGCCAACTCCGGTGCTGACTCGGTAACGATTGGCTTCGGAAAATTGCAATAGATGAGTTGACCAAGTAAAGGAGTTACCACACTCCGCCATGACTATGGCATCGGTATCTTCAACAATCATCTTTTGAATTGCTGCCATCAATACTTCTGGCCGCACTGGATAATCTACCTCTGGTGCAGGTTCAATTGCTTTGGGTTGTGGACGAGGTAGTGGCATTGTGGAATCAGGAGCATCTGGTAATTGCTGCAATAACTCTTCCACAAAAGCTTTGATATCAGACCGAACTGCGAAAGTTTCAACGTGGGGATAGGCTACACCTGGCACTTCAGGATCAATATCTACATGGATAAAACCTTCTTTTGGAACTAGCGCCGAACTCCAGAAGGAAGTCGGTTCACCAAGGCGAGTTCCTAATACGAGTGTGCGTAGTGGAGGTTGTTGTTCCATATAAGTTAAGACGGAAGCATGACCGCCTAAACCTGTGACACCGACAAACTGGGGATGATCTTCCGGGAAGATACCTTTAGCACGAGGTGAACACATAACGGCTGCTCCCGTTCTTTCAGCGAGTTCAAGGATTTCCTCTGCTGCGTCACGCGCACCGAAACCAACCCAGATGGCAAAGGGACCAGATGATAATAACTCTACAGATTTCGCGATCGCTTCTTTAGAAGCAGTCATCCCAAATGGAGTAACATCTAGTTGAGGCAAGGATATATTCTCATCAACTAAACTTGTCTGCACTGCGGTAGGGACGCTCAAATGGGCAACAAATCCGCCTGGTTGCGCCATAGCTAAAGCAAGTTTGCGGAAAATCTGCGGTAGTTGAGCCGCAGATTCAATAGTGATTGCATAGTTGAATAAGGCTCCTGGGGTAAAAATTCCCCCACTGGGCAATGTGTAAGTGCTGGTTTCTTGAATTGCCCAACGTCCACGCTGCGGTGCTGAGGTGCAAGCCGACAACAAAATCACCTTTGCACCTTCACCACGAGCCGCAAATAATCCGGTGAGAGCATTAGTGATCCCCGGCCCTGCTGTGGTAAAAACTACAGCAGGGCGATTATTGGCAAAGTATGCTTCGGTTGCTGCAAATGCTGCTCCTGATTCATGGCGGAAGTTCAACACGTCGATGTTGCTATTTGATAGCGCCCCCCAAAGGCTTGCCATCGCCCCACCTGCGACACCAAAGGCGTTGCTTACTCCCAAATTTACCAGCATCTGAGCGATCGCATCGGCAACTGAGAGCGCTGCGGGTGTTTCGTCATTTAAGAAAGGCTGAATTTCGTTGTTATCCTCCGATTTATCAACCTGACGAGAAACGTCAGACACAGATTCTACATATCTGTTTGCTGGATATTCTTTGTATGGCTCAGTAGTGATTAGAGGAGAGTTTGAACCAGTATAGTTTTGACTCATTAGTTTCACGCAGTTACATAAAATTACACAAAGGCTTTCTAGTTTACAATCACAGGGATAGAAATATTTGATACAAACGACTCTGTTGCTTTCACAGCTATGACCTAGCTTGGTCGTTCATAGAAACGGTTAATCGCTGCTGATTGATGCTTGTGAGCGCATTACCAAAAACTTTTACCGAAAGCATACAGCAATCAATACTGTGCTTCTTGTCACCAGAATAAGGGACATAAAGACTGTTGTGCAATCAAATATTCTTTGATGAGGGTGTCAAATCTTTCGTTTTTACTATGATGACTATAGTGCTTAAGTAGGTTGGTGGGGAAAAACTAAACCATATAAAGGTCTATAAACTAGCAAATAACCTTAATTCAAACGCTTCTCATAAACTTTACAAAACTCAATATAGTTAAGTTTAATAACGCTGACTTCATTAATTATCCGATTGCAGAGGTGCTTATTTGCGATGCTTACTATAATCAACACCTATTTGCAATGGAAAATCTTTTGATAAAAATGTTAATTCTTTTGCTTTTATCGTGATTGTGACATTTCCAACTTAGTCATTTTGAAAACTGCGTAGGCGTAGCCCGCCATAGGCATCGCTGCAAATACACATTATCAAATGTACAATAGAAAATTTTTTGATTTAGTTGTCAATTCTTTCGCTTTTAGATTTCCCCTACCCTACACGACTTTCTCCAAGCGAAATAACCTTAAAAGTCATGTTTTGAAAGGGTTTCGGGCGTTTTTTGTGAGTAATTCCTAGTTTTGGAGCCTCACCCCGAAGCTGTCAACAGTCCAGAAAAAAGCTTGATTATTCACTCTTCAACTCGCCGTTACAAACTATCCGAGTTAAAGCATGAGCTTAACTACAACAGTTTGGCGAACCTTTATATTGCCACTAACAACTTATTGATGCAATTCTTTGTAACGAGAAATACATAATTATTTAACTGTTATCTTTCTTTTGAGAGATGGCTAGATACTAAATAGGTGAGCTATTGATAAAAATGATGATTTATGATGTATGATATTATCCTAAAATACGTACACTATCAATGCATTTGTTTTATGTATAACTAAAAACTACAAACAATACGCAAAAAACCGCGATCTCTCTAATACAAATGTATTCCTGAGGACGGATGACTAAAGATATCGATTTGTAGTTAAATCCCTGAGAGAGTAGGTTAAGATAATTTAAGAAAATAAGTTGATCAATAAAATTTGTTCATTTAAGCCAAGCCCAGCAGTGCAAATCTCTTTATGTTGAAAATTAAACGACTCGACACCAATAGTTCGTCAAAACGCATGATTGGTGAACGATAAAGTTAATTTGGCTCTGGTGCAGGACTAGTTTAAATGTAAAATATTTATTTTTTCTACTTATATACATTAGGAGTTTTGAATTCTTATGTAATAAAGTTTATTGGCTAATCTTGATTTGATTCGTCTATATTTTGCGTTGCTATAAAAATCTGCTTGGGACAGGAATAAATTTTAAATATTTAGTTTTTTTTAACCGAAGATTGGTTTAATAATTCGCTTTTTATTGGTATAATAAGTTTTGTTAACAGGATTAGTAATATTTTTTAATTTACTAACTAATCTTATTCTTGAACAACCTAACGGTGCGCCAAAGATTTTAGTAAATTATGACTATTAACTCATTAATGGCTATGGTACTGATTGATTACCAGGAGGAAGTAGGAATATGAATTCTGGCGATTCTACATTAGCTAGAGCAAATAATCAATGGGTGCTACAACCAGAAGTAGAGATGAAGTTTGCTCACTTTTTAATAAATCACGCTGTAGATGCTGCCTTCTGTTTAGGAGAAAACGCACAGTTTCTCTACGTCAACGATGCCGCTTGTCGGATGACTGAGTATTCTCGTGAAGAATTACTTTCCATGAGGCTGCATGATATAGATGTGGATTTTGCTCTACACAATTGGTCAGATATTAGCTCACAAAATTCCCTTACCTTTAAATCTCGTTACCGAACAAAAAGAGGTCGGATATTCCTGGTAGAAATATCTATTAGCCATGTCAAACAACAAGATATGGAATTTGGCTGTGCTTTTGCTCGTGAGATAAGTGATGAAATAGTAGAACTGAGCGTGCAAAAGTGGACTGATGAATTAAGGGATGCCAAAGACAATTTGCAACAGGAATTTTCTCAACTCAAGGCAAAAGAAGTAGAACTAGAAACATCTCTGTCTTTGCTTCGTTCTACTCTCGAATCTACTGCCATTGGTATTGTTGCAGTTAACTTTGAGGGAGATATTCTGAGCTTGAATCAGAAATTTGTGGATATGTGGCAGATCCCGGAGTCCCTAATATTATCTAAGAAATGCCCTCGATGCAAAGCCTTTTTTGAAAACCAACTTAAAGATCCCCAAGCCTTTAGTCGGCTGATTTGGGAAGTGTCTAGCCAATCTGATTTCGAGAGCTACGACATTCTGGAGTTGAATGATGGAAGAGTTTTTGCACACTATTCCAAGCCTCAGTGGCTCGATAACAAAATTATTGGTAGAGTCTGGAGTATTTGGGATATTACTCAATCCAAACAGACTGAAGAAGCATTACGGTTGAATGCAGCTAGATTTCGGACTTTAGCAGAAACAACAGATGTTAGCACTTTTCTGATTCAAGGCACGCGACTTTGCTACATAAATCCGGCAGTAGAGCAACTCACTGGCTACACAAGAGAGGAACTGCTAACAGGCTTTGATATTCGCAGACTGATTAAAAGCAAAAAAGGCAGGCAGATACGTAAGCAGGGTGAAGCAACTAACTTTGAATATCAGGAGATGAGTATTCTGACAAAAAACGGTACGGAGCGCTGGCTAGCTTGCGCGGTTGCAATGCTAGATGGAGGGCTGGATTTTGGTGGAAAACCAGTAGAAATGGTTGCAGGCATCGATATTACCGATTACAAATATGCAGAATTAAGTCTTAACCAAGCTTTAGAACAAGCCAAACAACTTAGCGAACTGAGAGCGCGTTTTCTTTCTATGGTTTGCCATCAATTCCGTACACCACTAAATATTGTTTCATTTTCTAATAGCTTACTAAAGGAAGAAGTAGACAAACGTACACAAAAGAAAATACAACCATTACTAGATCACATTCAAAAAGCTACCGAACAACTCAGCCAGATGATGGATGATATTTTGTTCTTCTCTAAAGCAGAAGCAGCAAAAATAAACTGTGAACCCAAACCACTTGAGTTAGTTGAGTTTTGTAAAGATTTAGTTGCCCAAATGCAGATGAGTGTTAGCCAAATTCCGATTAATTTTGTCAGTCAAGATAACTCTTTAACAGCTTGCATAGATAAAAAACTGTTAGAGCCGATTTTGAAGAATTTACTCGACAATGCAATAAAGTATTCTACCTCGAACATTGCAATCGATTTGAAACTTTCTTGCAAAAATGAGAAAGTAATTTTTCAGGTCAAAGATAGGGGGATCGGTATTTCAGTAGCAGATCAACAACGAATATTTGAGCCATTTTACCGTGGGACTAATATTGATCATATACCTGGTACTGGATTAGGGTTATCAATTCTTAAAACCCTTGTAGATTTACATCACGGTCAAGTCTTTGTCGAAAGTCAAGTGGATGTGGGTACTACGTTTACTGTGATGTTGCCATTAATCAAATCAGAGTTTAGTAGTTCCGAGTTGTGAATGTTGAAATTAAGATAATTCTTAATTAATAGCTTAACAATCATAACTCTCGGAACGAAATAATTAATCTCACGCTTATTTACATACTCACTAAAGAGTATAGTAAGCAGCTTCTGTTAACAGTTATGATAATACAAAGCTATGCAAGAATCACCAAAGAAAATTCTCGTTATTGAAGATGATAACGTTACCCGCAATCTTTATTTAATGGGTCTTGAGGCTAAAGGTTTTGATACGATAGGTGCTGACAACGGCCTTGCTGGTATCCAACAAGCACAAGAGCATATACCCGACTTAGTAATTTGCGATATCACAATGCCTGATATGGATGGTTATAGCGTTTTAAATACGCTACGCCAAGATCCTGTTACAGCAATTATTCCTTTCATTTTTCTGACTGGTAGTAGTACCAAAGCAGATGTTCGCAAAGCTATGGAATTGGGAGCAGACGACTATCTTACTAAACCCTCTACACTAGACGAATTACTAAGAGCGATCGCTATTCGCCTGCAAAAACAAGCCACTCTCCAATACTGGTGGGCTATGAAATTAGAAAAAGCTCCACAATCAATATTTGCAGATAATACCACAGCGATCGCTGAAGGTGTCGGCAATAGCGAAGCGGTAGCGACATTAGGAGCGTCAGCCTCTGGTAGAGAAGCCCCTGATACAGAAGTCATGATCCCTCCCAAGTCAATTTTTCCCTACATTCCTCAATTAAAAGAAGTTTTTGACTTTATCGAAGCTAATTATCATCTAGGAATTACTTTGTGTGATGTGGCTGTTGCTGTTGGTTACTCACCTGCTTATTTAACTAACAGAGTAGCAAAGCAAACAGGCGAGACTGTAAACTGTTGGATTGTCAAACGCCGGATGGCGGGAGCACGTTTTCTACTTCAAAATAACGATCAGACAGTCGAGAAGATAGCGAAAGCATTGGGCTATCAGGATGTGTCTCATTTCTCCCGCCAGTTTCGCCAGCATCACGGTTTACCTCCCCAAGCTTGGCGCAAAGAGCATCAACTCGTATCCCAAAAACAGGTAAAACTTTGGCAAAACTGCTGAAACTTCAAATTCAAATAAATAGTTGCGTAAACTCATATATTAAATCTACCCTGCCCTTACGTAACATGGCTGGGTCTAATCTTTCAGTAGTGTTACAAGTCATCAACACAACTAAGCGTTGCTGCATCTGAATACCAGACTCATCAATTACACTCTGATATAAAGTGCCATCTAGCAAACTCAGAATGTGTTCGGTTTTGTTATTGTACTGCGCTACCTCAGAAGCACGATTTTGCGCTAGATTATCAGCTTCGTTAATAACAATACATATACGCTCTATGTAAGTCGGTGGCACAAAGTTAGCGATCGCATCATGATCTAAAATAAAAATTACATATCCCAAAGGTACAAGAATTTCTTTTGCTACTGCTTGTGTCCAGACTGTTTTACCAGTACCTGGTTGCCCATGTACAACGACTGCTAACTGGTTTTGATTCAGAATCGCTTGTTGTACAGAATCAGTAAAGTTTTGGATATCTGCTGGAAATGTGCGAATGTTAAATTGACTGTGAACCTTGCCTACACGACTTTGATATCCACTCAGCATCACTGCTAAGTCGTAAGTTGCTTTGTTAATTAATGGCGCAAGATTTTTCGCCATTAAACTATATTGTCGTCGCCCGCGATCGTAGGGATCAATTTGTAACCAAACGTCATACTTCGACCAGTAAGCATAAACAGTATTGATAACGTCTAAGCGTTCCCAGCTAACAAATTTATCAACAGGAAAATAAAAATCTCTTTCTGAGTAATATTGGGTAATAATGTCAGGATTACCTAACACTCCTAAAACTCGTAATACAGTAATTTCTTGTAGTCGATTAAGAACATAATCAATGGGAATGCTACTACGACTAACGAATTGAACGATAGGCGTTTCCGTACTCAAAACATCTTTATATCGATGATCTGGTGATTGAGGATCTGGCGTGATGTAATTCCAAAACTTTTCGACTTCGTAGCGAGTATTTTCAGATACAACATTTAATAAGTTAGCCCACCAAGCATAATTATTTCGTCCCAAAACATCAGCAACATTACTCACTAAATTCAAACTTTTTTGAGTTAATTCGCGGGAGTCACTATACAACAGTTGCCACAAAAACTCCCAGTCTAATTCTCGGTTAAACGGTCGCCAACCACTAGCAAGCAAGCTTTGTCGGGTATTATTTGTCGGAGTGCCTTCATTACTTCTAAAATAGTCAAAATCCATATTTATTAGTTATGTAGCGTTAATCGAGTTATTTAAGGTTAAGTATGAGATTTTGAAAAATTTTTCTCGTAATATTAACTAATTGAGTACAAATGGTAATTTTATTTTTACCGCCCTGTACTGGCTAGGAAACCTTTTTAATCTAACTCATTCTTTATGTAATATACTATAATACATAACGACTACTTGTGTCAACTTTTTTGACAAAGCAATTAGTTCTTAATGTACTTGCGCCATTTATCCATCTTTAGATGAGGACTAATGCCATCACCCTAGAATTGCATGAGATAAGGCACATAAGCGCATTTTGACTGATGCCATTTCTCTCATTGCTGGCTGGGCTACCCACACAAGTAGGAAAACCTCATCCAGGCTTGAATTTGTTAGGATGCGTTAGGGCTAATGTCCATAATGCACCGAAAATATAGGATGGTGCGTTACTTACGGCATAAGACACCCTACAAAACTGCTGGCGTGCTGGATTCCGATTAACCGTAGTATCAACCTATGTGAAGACGCAAAATTTCGCGTCTTTTCTAGTTAATCAAGTTGAATATTTGCCATTAATTTCTATATAGCCCTCAGAAAGATCGCAACCCCATACAGTTGCAGAGGCGTCACCAATATTGAGGCTAACATGAATTTTTACGTTATTTTGGGACATTATTTGCCGCAACTGTTCCAGATTTTCATCAGTTAAGCTATTAGGATAAACTTTCACGTTATCAAAACTAATAACAACTCGTTCTGGATTTATTTGCTGTTCATTTTCACATTTGCCTATAGCCATAGCAACTCGTCCCCAATTCGGATCTGCTCCATAAACGGCGGTTTTGACTAATGGTGAATTCACAATTGCTTTAGCTACTGTTTTGGCTTGTGCATAATTAATCGCTGAATCTACAGTTACCTCAATAATTTTGGTAGCGCCTTCTGCATCTCTGGCAATTTTCAGCACCAATTCTTGTGCAACTTCTTGCAATGCACTGGCAAAATCTGCTTCTGAAACTTCACCGGCTATTCCATTAGCTAAAATCACAGCAGAGTCACTAGTAGAAGTGTCAGTGTCTACACTCAAGCAGTTAAAGGTTTTATCTATAGTAGAGCGAAAAATAGAACGAAGGCTATTTGCAGAAATTGCCGCGTCAGTAAAAAAGAAAGTTAAGAGGGTAGCCATATTAGGCTCAATCATACCAACACCTTTGGCAATTCCTACCAGCTTGGCATTGCCTATTTGCCGTGTTGCTAATTTTGGTACTGTATCGGTGGTCATAATACCACGGGCTGCGGCATCAAAATCAGCATTAGTCAGTTTTTTGCCCAATCCTAATAAACCTGCCCGGATTTTTTCAATTGGGTAACGTCTGCCAATTACACCTGTAGAAGCTATCACAATATTATGTGTAGCAATTCCAGTTTCAGTTGCAACTAATTGCAGAACCTCTTGGGCATCAGCGATGCCAACAGAACCATTAGCGACATTTGCATTCTTAGATATAACAACAATTCCTTGTGCTTGTGAATCTTTTAAATTATTACGGCTAATAGTCACGCTTGGCCCAGCAAAAAGACTTTGAGTAAAGACTCCATCAGCAACACAAGGAACTGATGATTTAATAAATACAAAATCATCAGTTAAATCTCGTATTCCTAAATTAGTAATAAATGCACTAAACCCTTGAGGTGTGGAAGATATATCTAATGACATTTTTCTGAATTTAATAATTTGGATTAATTATCTCATACTATCTACTAGAATTTTTATGACACATAAATGGTTTTATAGACGTATAGACGTATAGATGTATGCTTTTAGCTATATATTGTAAAAATTTTAATAGAAGCTAAAAACCTATAAATCAGTTAATGTCACAGTAAATGTTGTCCATCCATTATTGCTTTCTAGTTGAATGTTTCCTTGCAGTTGTTCGACTAATTTCTGTACTATAGCTAAACCTAATCCCGATCCACCTTGATTCCAGATGTCTGCATTGGGAGTGCGATAAAATTTTTCAAAGATTCGTGGTAACTCTGTTACAGAAATTTCTACTGAATTACTGATAGTAATAATAGTTTTTGCAGGCACTTCCAAGGAATTGTGACGTACACTTAGGACAATTTCACCACCCGCAGGGGTATATTTACAAGCATTATTAACCAATTCTACTAAAATTCGTTCCAAGCTAATGCCATCTGAGAACAATGGTGGGAGATTTGAAGGGAGATTTATCTGTAGAGTTTGCTGATGTTCTTGAACACGGATTTTAAATGGCTCAATAACCCAAGGTAATAACTGTTGTAAGATCAAGGAATCAGGTGTCATCACCGTATAGGATGAGCTTTCTAGCCTTTGTAAGTCTAGTAGATCGTTAATTAATCCTAGCTCGCGATCGCACTCACCTTCCATTAGTTCTAGATAGTGTTGGGCTTCTTCAGTAACAGGAGATAATTGGATCATTTGAATCATTAACTTTATATTACTCAGAGGCGATCGCAGTTCATGGGAAACTAGATTTAAAAACTCATTTTTGAGTCGATTTATCTCTTCCCATTGCACCAGAAGTTGCTCTTGCTCAATTTGTTTTTTACGCGCTTCAATTGCTCGTTTGCGCTCAGTAACATCTCGAAAAACTAATACTGCACCTGTAATATTATCTCGATCATCTTTTATTGGTGCAGCACTGTCATCAATCGGTATTTGTCTACCGTCTTTAGTAATCAGAATAGTTTCTGCTGGGATACTGATGATAGTACCATTTTGAAGGACTTTTCCAATCGGACTTTCAATATAGTCATGAGTTTCTGCATTAGCAATATTAAATATCTCTGATGAATTTCTACCACAAGCTTCTTCCTGTTTCCATCCGGTTAGATTTTCAGCAACCGGATTCATAAAAGTTACCAATTCTTGCATGTCGCTAGCAATTACACCATCACTGATACTTTTTAAAAGTGCATCTAGCCATTTTTTATTTACCTTTAATTGCTTTTCCAAACCATGTTTAGTCAGAGTAATTTCAATATTTATTTGTAGTTCTCTCTCTTTAAAAGGCTTGATTAGGTAAGCAAAAGGCTCAGTTATCTTAGCTCGGCTTAATGTATTTTCATCTGCATAAGCAGTCAAATAAATTACTGGAATATCCAAACGTTTATAGATTTCTTCGGCAGCTTCTATTCCGTCCATCGATCCTTTTAGCTTAATATCCATTAGTACTAAATCAGGGGATATTTCCACTGCTTTATTAATAGCTTCTTCTCCTGAAGAAGCTATAGCAGGAACCGTGTAACCGAATTTTATCAGTCGATGTTGCAAATCTTTAGCAACAATAGCTTCATCTTCTACAACTAAAATTTTTGCTTTTGTCATTAGTCATTTTATATTGTAAATTTCACTTGGCACTCTACCCCGTTAGCACCTTGGATATCGATATTACCTGCAATTTGATTGGTTAAAGCATCTACTAACTGCCAGCCTAAAGATGCCATATTTTTAAAATTGAAATTTGATGGTAAACCAATTCCATCATCACTAACGATAAGTGTAATCTCATGCTCAGTATTTTCGCTCATTCCAATATAAATCGTACCATTTCTACCTGCTGGAAATGCATATTTTAAAGAATTAGATACAAGTTCATGGATAATCAAACTACAAGGAATTGCTGTATCTAAGCCGAGAAATACTTGCTCATCGATATTTACTCTCAGAGCGATCGCATCTCCATTGACTTCATAAGCACTAAATAAACTTGCTACTAAATCTTGAATATATTCACCAAAATTAATTTTTGCCAAGTCTTGAGACTGATATAATTTTTCGTGAACTAAAGCCATTGATGCAATTCGCTGTTGGCTTTGTTTAAATATTACTAAATCGTCTGGATGTTTGATATAAGCAGATTGCAAGCTTAACAGACTAGAAATAACCTGTAAATTATTTTTGACCCGATGGTAAATTTCTTTTAATAACACCTCTTTTTCTAAGAGTGAAGCTTGAATTTGCTCCTCCCACTGCTGGCGATCGCGCAGTGCGGCTTGCCGTTCGCTAATATCTTCGACCACAGAAATAAAATACTTTGGCTCCCCACTAGGTTCGCGCATTAAAGATACAGTGAGATTAACCCAAACAATGGAGCTATCTTTGCGGAAATAGCGCTTTTCTATGGCATAAGTTTGAATATTATCTGCTAAAATCTGATCAACATATTTCAGGTCGGCATCAAGATCATCTGGATGAGTAATATCTTGGAAAGTTAGCAACTGTAGTTCTTCAGATGTATAACCGAGAATATTGCAAAGCTTCTGATTAACTAACAACCACCTTCCATCTATTGCTACATGGGCGATGCCAACAGCAGCTTGATGGAATGTAGCACGAAATCGCTGTTCGCTTTCTCGTAATGCTTGTTCTATTCGCTGGCGCTCAGTAATTTCTGCCTGTAGTGATTGGTTGATTATTGTTAACTCTGTTGTCCGTTCCTCAACCTTGATTTCTAGTTCCTCCAACAGGTTACTTAGTGTCTCCTCTGCTTGTTTACGCTCAGTAATATCTTTTTGTGTACCTGTCATCCGCACTACGTTACCATCTTTATCCCAGAGTGCTTGACCTCGATCTAAAATCCATTTGTAAGTACCGTTTTTACATAAAACTCGATACTCGGTAGCGTAAAAGGGCGTTTTCTGAGCAAAATGGTCTTGAACTGCTTGTGTTACCAAGTCAAGATCGTCTGGATGCACTCGTGTCACCCTTTCATCTAAATGGTTAGAAATTTCCTCGTTTTCGTAACCGAGCATTTCCTTCCAACGAGGTGAAAAGAAAACTTCGTTGGTTTTAACATTCCAGTCCCAAATTCCATCATTATTGCCGCGCAAAGCTAATTGCCAACGTTGTTCGCTTTCCTTTAATACCTCCTCAGTCCGTATGCGTTCAGTAATTTCCCTTGCTAGTTGGTAGTTTGTAGCCTCTAGTTGGACAGGACTCGGTAGAGCCAATGCCTGGGGTATTAATGGCAGAAGTTCTATGGCTGTCAATACTGAGATAAAAGCGGTGATAGCTTTAATTAACCCTGATAGCCAATAGGTAGGATACCAAAGTGTCCACACATCCATTAAATGGGTTGTGCCACAAGCAACGATAAATATGCCAAACATCAAGAACATCCAGCCGAAAGGCACATCTCGCCGTTTACGGACAAAATAAACCAACATTACTGGAATTGAATAATAAGCAAGTCCAGTTAACACATCTGAAACGAGATGCAACCATACCAATCCTGGTTTCCAGAGGTAGCAATGTCCGTGGGGAATAAACTGGCTAGTAGAAAAAAAATTATTTAAAAATTCCATCATAAAAACTTATACACTGCACAAGTCTTCACCAAAGCCCAAAGTGCGCCAAAGTGCGAAACGAAAAAAGAGGTTTTGAGACTAAGACCCCTGTAGACGCGCAGAGGCTTAGAAAGTAGTTTTTGATACTCTAAAGAAAAAAATGTTCAGCGTTTGTCAGAGGTTTAGTGTACTAGCGTTGGGCTAGTACAGAATAGGAGTTACGGCTTCTACATCCTCTATCTGTCATCCTTTCTGAGTTTTTTAAGCTGAGGATGTAAGGTTTATTAAAATAAAAGTACCGCGATCGCTTTAGTTTTTGTTACCGTAAATTCTCTGAAATGAATTCTTTATATATATAGATGCCTTCACGAAATCACAGTAATATTTCGATTGTATAAAATAACTTGTACTGAATTCTTAAGTATATTATCGGATTATATAACTGAAATTAATACTTTGAAACTACGTAAAAACTATAAAAGTTCGATTCCCTCTGATTTACCCCATACGGTGATACTTGCTTTTGACTTAGTGGCACGCTGACGAATTCCTTCTCTTGAGAGCCACTACCACCAATCACCAAATAAACCTCAGGAATTTTGGCAACGATGTTCAAATATGCATCTAAGTAAGTTGGAGTCCAAAAACCAGCCATTTAGAGATAAATACGCCGGGTTACTGAAGATATGGACGCTTATCTAAGGATACTTTTAGTTATTGGCACAAATTTACGCTAACACTTTTTATTTGCCCAAAGTTTAATAATGGTTACTCACGACAACAAAATTTTAGATATTGCAGTTTGCATGAGCTATTTTGAAGATAGTTGATGGTTCTTTTGTCAAAGAAGTTTTGTGATATACAAAATGGGTAATAACTAAACGCTAGTCCATCCTGTATATATCTTTGGGAATACTATTTTAGTTAAATGTTCGTACAGCTAGTAGCGAAGCAGAGGGAAAATAATTTCTTTCAGTCGTTAAGTTAAATGAGATGGCAAACTAACTGACAATAGAAATATTCCTTAAGTCTAATGTAAGACACACCTGGAGTATGAAGTTATAAGTTATCAGGTGAAATAAGATTGTAGAACCTTGTTAATCTAGTCTCGATTGTTGTCAGCATCTGTCTGATTAAAACATTTTAGTTTATTTCCACTCTAACAAAAATTAATGTAAATAAAATTATTAGATTGATTCCGGTCAAAATCCTGTTTAACTTAGCGATCGCTTGTAGTTCTTAAGTAAACCGATGTGAATAATTAAAAGGTTTTTAGTTTACTTTGTGTCGGATGCAAGCTATAGGTTATGTCTTCTATATGTGGCTTTAGCCCTTAGTTAAAGCATCTAAAAAAAAAGTAACTAAAAAAATCGTTGTATTTATTATGATTGGTACGGAATAGTATGGTTAAAGATTTGGTTTTTTGTCTACAAGAAGCAGCTTTACACATTATCTCCAAAAAATCTCAAACACATAAAGATTATTCTGAATGTTTTGTGAACCCTCCCTGTGGATGTACCAATCCAGGGCAAAATCCCCAGTGTGAAGATTGTACTTATCTTGAAACCTGCTTATCTAATTGCAAACTCCAAAAAGCTTCATTAACTTCGTGTTCATAAACTAAACTTTAATTCCAAATTAATTCCTACGATAGAATGGACTTTAATCTTATGGTAGAAGCACAGCAAAAAAACAGCAGCTATCTTGAATAAGAATAACAAAATAATTCACAATAAGTAATTAAAAATTATGATGCAAATGAATATAATTTTATGAAAAATAAATATTATTCCTTGCTTGGCGTTGTGAATAAACGATTTGGTTACTGAGTTCACAATCATATCATAAATTAGTAATTACTGATTATGAATTCGTTTGAATATTACGAATAGTGAAGTTGTTGTGTGGGGGAGCTTAAAATGCTTTCAACTTTCCAAAAGAAACTAGGTTAAAGACTCCTCAATCTGTATTGTGAAAAATTCCTTAATTTAGCAGTGGATTGAGTAGACAATATCGGTTTTGAAAATCAATCAACCACAGAAATCTAGAACATAAAAGGAACCATAACTATGAAAGCGTTTGATTTATCTAAAGCTGTTTTGGCTACTGTCTTTGCTATCAGTTTCACTTCTTTGTCCTTACCTCCTTCTGTTTCTGCCCAAAGCGGAGGCTCTGGTAGCGGAGGCTCTGGTAGCTCCTCCAGTGCTGGCAGTAGCTCAGGCAGCACTGGTACAACTGGTACAAGTGGTAGTGGTACAGGCAGTACTGGTACAAGTGGCACAGGCAGCACTGGTACAAGCGGTACAGGCGGTAGTGGTATAGGTGGCACAGGCAGCACTGGTACAAGCGGTACAGGCGGTAGTGGTATAGGCGGCACAGGCAGCACTGGTACAAGCGGTACAG